>JBLFWU010000060.1:0-17146 GCA_047610985.1 Nitrospinales bacterium
AAAACGTCCATTTGACCATCAGCCCTACGGCGTAAATGAAACTAAATAGTAGGGAATATTTTTTATTCTCGAAATTTTCTGATTTCAGGAAAAGGTAGTAGGCGAGGGTGGTCATAGCCGTCAGCATGACGCTGATAATATATTCTCGTGACATGCTTACAATTAGCGGATAGCAGGAGACTAGAAACGCGGCTATTAACCCAGCATTTCTTGTATATAAAATCTTCCCAATCCCATATGTGGACAATGCCATAATTACCATATAAAAAGAATTCCCGATGACTCCGGTATCCAAGTTAAAACCGAAAATCAAAGATAGAGGGATTAATGATAAATGATAGAAGGGCGGGTAAAAGGGTTCCACGTTCAATACATCCTGCCACCAGTCCTCGGAACCGGAGCTCATTGCTTCCCAATAATTAAAGGTCCTGAATAAATGAAGCCCTTGGTCGTAGGAGGGGGGGCGGATGTCGAGTAGCATCCATATTAAATTCCCGCCAAAAATCCATATAATGATGGCTAGTAAAAAAAAATGATGTGAGCCGATTCGGGGTTCAGCGGGACTGGATAATTTATTTTGGGATAGTTTTTTCGGGTCTGTTTCAGGCAATGAATGGCTCCAGCGAAATAAATTCTAAGTGTTTCAAAGTTGGGGTGGTCCAAATCTAAAAAATAAAAGTAAAAATTAGATTAAGTGTATAATATTTATTAGATTTACTGCGTTTTTTTTATTGAGTAAAAGTCCGTATATTTTTTTAGTTTGCTCCTGCCTATGCCAAGCCTTCCATTTTCTTCATTTGTTAAGCCCACTGAGAAGCTTATTGTCTGCCTGTGGATGATTGTCTGCTTTTTAGTGTTGTCCTATAAGCTTGGCGAAGTTCCACCTTATCATGCAGACGAAAATTTTTATGTTGAATCATCCCTGCGCATGGTTGAGTCGGGGGATTATATTACCCCTATCTACCATGAGAAAAAGCGTTTTGCAAAACCCATTTTATATTACTGGATGGTTGTTTCATCGTATGAAATTTTTGGTATTAGTTTGGCTTCAGCGCGCTTGCCTTCTGTGTTGTTTGGAGTTTTTAGCATTGGCCTGGTTTTTTTGCTGGGGTGCCGATTGTTTGGCAGCCGAGTGGGCTTGTTCGGCGCATTTATACTGCCTTCTATTTATCTGCATTTTCAGATTTCCAGGTGGTCTACCACAGATATGGCGCTAAGTTTTTTTGTTCTTCTGGCGCTGTATTTTTTTGTGGTTTTATTTCAAACAGATTTCAAAAAAAATATTTATGCATACCTTTTTTACTTGTCATTAGGGCTGGGTTTCATGGTGAAAGGGCCACCAGCAATTCTTATCCCTGGATTGACTGTTTTTGGGTTTCTATTGGCTACCAAAAGGAAAAACTGGTTGGTGGATTTGCGTGTTGGGCAAGGACTTATCATTTTGCTGGTAATGATCGTGCCCTGGTTTGCAGCCATGCTTGGAATGCATGGAGAAGAATTTAAAAACCATATTGTAGGTAACGAGATAAAGAATCGATTGGTTCACGATACTCCGTTCAGTTTTTATTATGTTGGTGTTTTGTTTAGGTATCAGCTTCCGTGGTCGCTCTTCTTTCTTTTTGCAGCCTTAAAACAATTTGGTTTTTTGGGGTTTCCTAGTGAGAAGGGAATAGGGTTTGGTGGACGATTAAAAAAGTTGGGGGAAAATATCAGCAGGCATATAAATCTGCTTTTTAAAGAAGACAATGAGCCTGTTTTATTTTGTTATATCTGGATTATTGTGTGCATAATTTTGTTTACTCTGCTTAGAGTAGAGCATAGCCGCTATATGCTCCCAAGTTGTGCGGCTGTTGCAATTTTGACAGCTAGATTGTTTGCGGGCATAGAAAAGAACCCGACAGAATCAGGTGAGTTTGGTTTTAAAGTTTCTACTGTTATTACGTTTGTAATTTTACTGATTTCTTCGCTTTTAACGGGAATTGGAGTTTTTATTTTTGATTCCATTCCGGTAGAGTTATTTATCCTTCCGGGATTGTTATTTTCAGGAGCTTTATTTCTGGTTTTTTCAAGTCGGTCAGGCTTTCCTCTGGTATTTCCTACTGCTCTTACATTAATTTTGACTATGGCTTCATTAAGTGGGGATGTTTTGCCTTATGTTAGCCGCTATCCCATGAAGAAGTTTGCCAGTCACATCAATCAGGAAAAATTTAAGGGTCCCATTGCGGTTTATAAGCTGGGAAGTCATAGGGCGCGTCTGGGAATTTTGACTGGCAGAATGGTAGTTAAGTTGCATTCTCCTGACGAGGTGGAGGAATTTTTGAGGACGAAGCAAATAATATACCTGGTTGTTAAAGAATCGGATTGGGAAAAAGATTTCTCGAAAACAGATATGAAAATTATAAAAAAAGATCAAATTGGGAGTAAAACCAGAATTAAATCAGACGAGATTACAGGTTTATTTGATACGGAAAAACTAGGAAAGGTTTTAAATTCTACGGAGACACTTTATTTTATGAGTAATAAATAGGGTTCTATTTAACGTTGGGTATTTTCATACTAGAAAAATCGTGCTTGACAAAATCCCTATTCTTATATGAGGTGAAAAACGCATATTTCGAGTTAGCCTGGATCAAATAGAAAGCATCTGGCATCTGGGATTTTAAAGAATTAAATTGAGCTGAATTAGATAGCCACATTTTTTCAGGTTTATTCTGTAGCTGTTTTAGTAGCTCTTCCGTGTCTTTGATAGGGTTCTCTAAGCCTCTGTCTGAGTAAAACAGCATGGCATGTTTCGGGTTCCAGAAAGAAAGTCTGAAGTTTCCGAGTTTTATATTTTCTGGAATATTGAGTTTGATTATCGAGGCCAGCTGTCGAACTTCTTTGCTGCTTTCCCCTAAAGTTACTTTGGCTTGAAAAGGAGTGGCATTTACAAACAATGCTGTCAGACAAACAATTCCCGCCAAGCCACTGATCACTTGGTCTTTCCTGCGAGAATCAAGCCAGTCAGAAAATGTTTTCGCGACAATGATTGCCAGTGCAGGGAAAATCATTAAGACATAGCGGATGGTATGATTTTTACTTGTGCTCATGACCGCAAATACCAAAGTGGGCCATAAAAAGAGCAAAAGCGAATTTTCGTCTTTTTCGATAAATCCACGTTTCCCGAATTTGTACAGTCCTATCAGAGCAAAAGGAAGCCAAGGCCAGTAATTTCTTAAGAAATCTTCAGCATATCCTAGGAAATTATAGGGATGTACATTTTCGCCAAAGCCCCTGTTGAAAATTAGAACTCCAAAATGAGAATTGATGAAACTCTGACCGAACTCCATCCAATTGATCAAGTGCCAACTGAACCCCAAGCCTAAAGAAAGTAACACTCCTGTCACTAATAGAGGATTAACTATTTCCTTCCATTGGCGGCTAAAAACCAGGTAGAAAAATGCAATGGATAACGGGAAGATTCCCAGAACGCTTTTAGATAGAATTCCTCCTGCGGTCGCGAGACCAAAAAGCAGATACCACGGCTTGTGAGTTTTTGCTTTGATAAATGCGAATAGAGCAAGCGTAACAAAAAATGCCAAAGGAATGTCGACCATAGCCCTTCGAGATGAGTCGATAAATATGCCTGGGAAAAGTAATATGAGCGATGCGGTGAAAGCTATCCAGGAATCTTTATATAGATAGTCCGCTAATCGATACGTTAAAACTACAATTCCTGTTCCAAATAAGCCGGAGAAAAAAACTGCAGAAAAGCTCGATACTCCAAATATGCCATAGGCCAGAGCCATGAACCAGAAAGGAAGAGGAGGATTCTCAAAAGAAGGTGTCCCGCCATGAGTGACTATCCACAGGTTGCCAGATTCATAGATTTCCTTTGCTTTCTGGGCATAAAAGGCATCATCAAAATTAGTAATACCCGTATCCAGTTGCCGCCCGAGCATGATAAGGAGAGAGAGGAAAACGAGAAAATATATTTGGAAAGTTTTGTTGTTTAGTATTGCGCTCAATTTATTTGATCCGGTTTAAATCGCGAGGTGAGATCTTAGTTGCAAAAAAGATTTAAAATGCAGAACTTAAAGATACTGGTTTAATTTTTTTTTCTCTTCATCGCTTAGGTTGGGGCCGTATAAAAACCCGAAAGTTTCCAGTCGCCAGACCAGTACATCCAGCCCTTTTAACATGTTAAACCAGTAGAGTATGGCCTGGATAAAGGATTTTCGGTTTAAATCATTTTTGCAAAAAATAAATCCGATCAATTGTTTGCGCGAATGGAGAATAAGTTCCCTGTTTCCACGGGCTTTGATTATTTTGTAAAGAGCGAACAGGTTTTGGAGCTTTTGTAACATCAACGTATGGGGAGAATAGTTATTTGAAATAAAATCCAGTACTCAAATTTTATACCAAGAGTTTATTGAAGTAAAGGAAGCGGTTAGAATGTCCCATTATGTTAGTATTCCTTTAAAACCCATCAACCTATGACTTCCCCAGACATGAAACCTGAAGAATTAAGCGCTATAGCTTGTGAAAAAATTAATAAGAATGCTGGCCTTGTTCTCAAACACTTAAAAGTGTTGGAAGAGTTGGTCGGAATTGACAGTCGAAGTTTTGGTGTGAACGAATTCAAAGGCGACAGAGTCGTTCCCACAGATATGAAAGAAATTCTTGAATGCGCGAAAAATTATTTAACCCGGATAGGGTTGCCCAAGGTGTCTATAAATAATTCTGGCGATAAATACCCGTTTCCTATTCTCATGGCAGAGATCCATGTGGCGGAAGAGAAGCCGACGCTTCTTTTTTATGCGCACCTAGACAAACAACCTTATATGGATAACGAAAAATTTGAGAAATGGGGCGGAACTCCACCGACGGAGTTGAGGTGGAATGAAGACAAGTCTCGAGCATACGGAAGAGGAGCTGCGGATGACTTGAGTGGTGTTGTTTCTATTGGAATGGCCATCGATGCGCTCATGCAAACAGTAGAACCTTCTGAGCTCCCTTGTAATATAAAAGTAATTTTTGAAACCGAGGAGGAGAGCGGTTCTCATAGCTTGATCGACCAGATCAATGAAAATAAAACATTTTTTTCGAATATTGATTGCGTTGTTATTACTGACTTGGTCAACCCTGCCCAAGGAGTGCCTGGTCTGACAACTTCCTTGAGAGGAATTATCCAAATGGAAGTCACAGTTGAGAAGCAATCTGTGAATGTCTCTATTGATGAGCAAACCGCATTATACAAACTTCTTTCTACGCTGATTCAGGATGACCATTCACTGGCCATTCGGGAAATTTCCGGCTCCGACCAACCTGTCACCGAGGATGAAAGAAAAGGATATTCTTTTGTGCCAACGTCTGTGGCTGTGCTCAGGGAAACCGCCGGAGTATTACCGGGAACGCGTCTTACGGTACCTGAGGATGTAGCCTCTATTCTGGTTGCACAGTTACGCACCTCTTTTGCAAACGCTCGCCCAGGTCATCGCATATCAGGGAGCGTTATTTTGGGGACTGCTGGAGCTCGTTTGAGTTTTCCGGGGGCGGATGATTCAATCAATCTCGCTAAGCAGGTGGCGCTTATTGTTGGTGAAAAAAATCCATTCAACTTAAATTTGAAAGTGGATGTTGTTAGTGGCTCGCCGGATACCCTTGATCTTGTCTTGCAGTCAGCATCAAAGGACCCGCATTCAGGAGTCAATGGAGGGCCCGTTCCAATTGCAGAAATTCAGTTAGCGCAAATGATCGATCATTTGATTTCTGTCGATGGAATTCTGCATCCCGATTTGCAAAAGTTCGCTACGGGTAATGTGGTAAAAATCCAATCACTTTTTGTAGATCAAGGATTAGAACCCCGCCCCTATGACGACCCATCCGCAAAGGCAATTGTCGAAATTCGTCTGGCCCCGGGAAATAAAGACCATTCTGCTATCGAAAAGCTCAGAAAATTTCTTTCGCAAAATATTGCTCCAGGTTTTAGCCTGAAAATTAAGGAGGATAAAGGGGCCTCACCCTGGATGACCGGAATTTCACATCCCGTTTTTCCCTTGATCCTCGAATCGCTCGAAAAGGGATTCGGTCAAAAGTCCTGTTTATATGGGTGTGGAGGCACTATTCCTTTTGTTGAAAAATTGATGCAAGCTTTGGGAGACGTGCAGCCTCTGTGTCTAGGCGCTTATGACCCGGATGCGAAAATGCACGAGCCCGGTGAAAGTTTGTCGATGCCGGATTTGATGGGCTGCACACGATCCGTAATCCACTTGGTTTCCAGGGTTAATGAGGCGTATCCATCTCGAAAAATCCTGTAATTACAATTAGATTTACATCGGGCAGAAAAACATAATTTCATTTGATCGGCAATAGGCTTATAATCCCTTTCATCCTGTCAGGATGAGATGCTCAACCTCCCCCCCCCCAAGCGCAACTAGCAGTTGCCTTAGGTTTTGGAGCTTAGTTGAGAGGAAGTTTTTCTATTTGAAATAATGAGGTTACGGTGGGCGCGGAAACGGAAGAAGGGAAGTTCAGAGAAATCGATATCGGCTTTCTTGACAAAGGTGGTGACGAGTCTTTCGATATCTTTTACCAGACGGAGACTTTTGGCACCATTAAATATGTCCTTTTTGCCAGCACAGACCCCAAACACCAAGATAGGGTAAGAAGACTTCTCGAAGAGGGAACCGATCAGGATTTTTACATTCACGAAGAAGACCTTTTTAAGTATTACAAGTATGCGACCAAGTCGTTAAAGGCGATGGTTTCCAATCCTGATATCCCCCTCAAAGAAAAAACACAAAAAATTTACGAAGTATCTAAAGGTGTTATGAAAGAGTTTTTTGAAAATAACACCTCAGAGAAGATTCTGGAAGCCTCGGAAGAGGTGATGGATATGATGGAAGACTGTATGACTACGGCTGAGGCTGGGTTTCATGGTATCGCAGCCATCACCAGTAAAGATTATTATACCTATACCCACAGCGTTAATGTTGGGCTTTATTGCATGACATTTGGCGTGAAAAGTAAAATGAGTAAGAATGACACGCGCCAACTTTCGCTAGGGGGGATGTTGCACGATGTGGGCAAGTCAAAAATTGATCACGCCCTGATAAATAAAAGTGGAAAATTGACTGACGAAGAATTCGAACAAATGAAATTTCATGCCAGTGCGGGTGGAGAAATCCTCACAGGGATGAAATGCTATACTCATAATGTAGTGCGGATGGCCGCAGAGCACCATGAAAAATTTAAGGGAGGCGGTTACCCCAGTGGCATTCAAGGTGAGGAGATCCATCGTTATGCTCGCATCTGCAAAATAATGGATGTTTATGATGCGCTAACTACAAAAAGATCCTATAAAAAAGCATTGGGTGCTTTTGACACGCTTATTATTATGAAAAAACAAATGAGCAATGATTTTGATCCTAAGCTACTCAATAGTTTTATTGGCTTGATGGGTCCCGACCTTTAGTCTGTTTTTCCTGCCTTGCTAATTACCCGATCGAAACTTTCCCAGATAATTTGAAAACTGTTCATCATTGCTGTTGGCATCGATATAAAGGTAAGTGCTTCTAGCGCTGGAGTTGAGCGCGAAGTTGACGCGGGCCAGTTGTGTGCCATCGATAAACATCAAAGTGTCCCAGGGTTTCAGCACTTGATAGTCACGATTGCTCTTTACAAACCGGATGAAGGTTTTGAACGCATTGGCACAAAGTGCGGCACGAAGCCCACTGAGGTCACAAACGGCTCTTAGTTTTGAAGGATTATTTTTAGTGCGTCCTTCCAGTTTTACCGCCAAAGTGGTGTCCTTTTCCGCCTGAGTTTTTAATGCCTTGCGGGAAAAATATTGCACAATTTGTTCTGCGGGGAGGTCAAACCGTATCTGCGCATGAAAGTCATCCTGTATTAGAGTATTGTAACGGTTGATAACCACCTGACCCCAGTAGCGCATACGAAAATCGATCGATTTACTGGCTTCAAACAAATGTGTTGCTCCTTGCTCACATTCCTGCAACGTAATGTCAGAGGCACAGACAAAGTTTTCCAGCTGCAGTTTCTTTTTGAAGGCTTTACCGTATTTTTCCTGAATGGCATCGTACAGTTTTTTTTGCGGTCTCCAGGATTGATAGGGGTCTTTTTTTAATCGATTGCGCATTTCTTCAGGGGAATTGTTGAAACCTAAAATAAGTTTTCGCGGTGCATCTGGGTTCGAAGGTGAGTCGGTGATCATAATTTCATGCCAGGCAAGTTTTTTCGTTGCCGTGGCGGCACCGACAGCCGCGAGATTTTCATAACCTTTCAAACAATCGCTATTAGAAATTTCTTTTGAGCAATACAAATCTTTGACTTGAATTTGGCTGGAGATCTCTTTTTTTAATGCATGAATTTTATCCAGAAATTGCGTTCGCTGCCCATTTGAAAGGCGAGTGTTTAAAAATTCCGCTATTTCATTGGGAGAGGCTTTCCAGTCGATCAGCACAGTATGAAAACCAGCAGTTCTCAAGAACCGGTTACTGATTCCCACTTCTTTATAGTCTCTATGGCTGACCTTGTTGAGTGCTTCTTTTAGGGTAGTTGTTCCTTTAAGACATTGCTCTATTAAAGGTATTTGGTCATCGGTAAACCCGATGTTCTTGATGAAGGGGAAACACTCCAACGCTTCAATACCAAACTGGTTTTCCAGAATTCGTTTTTCCTGCACCAGTTGATTAAAGGAGTTTGCGAATAACAAGCTGGGAAAAATTATAATTCCCAAAAGACAAAAAAGAAATCTCTGAAATAATTTTTGAGTTTGCATACAACCATTATACCAGACCCCAACTTCTTTAGAAGTGTGACAATTATTAATATTTATTAATAAAGTTGTCTGTTCGCTAAGGCAATGACTCCATTGAGTCGAGGGTAGGGTTGCTAGAAGTAATAGGCGAGTTCAATTTGCATGATTTCGTCATCGCGCAGGCCGAACAAGAGGTCTTCCATAGGCTGGTTGATAAATGCGCGTAACTCGGCGGTCAGTAACCAGTTGTCGCCGAACCGTCTGCTGGCTTCTAGGAATAGAAAACGCGCAGAAGTATCCAGATCTTGCACCCATCCCAATAATGCTACGGTGCTGGCTGCATCGTTGACTGCCAGGCGCAGTCCTGTAGCAATATCATTTTCGAAGGCAGTAGTGGCTCTTTCTTCCCTTGTGTCGAACATCCATTCGCCGACCACGCCAAAATCCATCGCGGAATCAAGGATTCCGGTGAAGGTGTATTCGAATCCTCCTGTCCAAGCAAAATAATCGTCGTTGCCCTGACCGGTGCGGTAAAGTGATTCCAGTTTCCACAGCCACTCACCGACTACATAGGAAGCATCAACACTAGTCTGTTTGATCTGATCGTATCGGGGGATTATTATGGCGTTGCCGCTGGAGTCCGTGCCATTGAGGAAGGTCGGTTCTCTATTAGTTCCTACAAATTGAGAGAGGCCGATATCGAGGTCGCCAAAGGTATGCGAGTAACGCATGGCCCAATCGCTATTCCATTCTTCGGCCGAACTTTCATATTGAACGCGGTCTTCATCAATGGGGATTGCGCCGCGTAATCTTCCTCCAACTCCTTGGAAGGTGCGTTCACGAAAAAAAGGCATCATGAAAATATCTATGGAGCCCCAGTCGCGAAAAAATGAAACGTTTACCATCGGTTGACCGAGCTTATCCTCGGTATCTATGTTTTCCACCTGATCGTTCTGATTGATAATATCTACCAGATGAAGTATCTCGGTGGTTCCCCAAAAAACTTTTCTCACACCGACTCTTAACTCATAATCCTCTTGTAACCAAAGATAGGTGAGTTCGCGTATGTCGAAATGGGTGCGTTCCTGATCGCCGCTATCGACACGTAAAAATGGAACGAAGGTGAAACTGCTACCGCTTTCGAACTCATGGTAATACTCAGGTTGCAGGGCAAAAGAGGCGGATTGATCGCTTTGACCAGGAAACAGGGCTTCGTTTGGGAAGAGCCGTGCCTCACCTGCTATAAAACCTGAAATTTCGTGAGCAAAAACTTTCCCCGGAGGACAAAAAAGCGCGAGGACCGTCAAAACGAACAAGCCTAACCAGGCTACTCGATGTGGCTTTTTAAAAAGCATGCTTATCGTGCGCGTTTGAGACTATTTTTATTAAAGTCTTTATCTTTAAGACCATTTTTAAATTTATAGTTTGTCCAGGTAAGCAACGTGCTTTTTCCTGTTTGATGGTTTTGCATGTGCATTTCTTCGGGATACCAGTATTTATCTAGATACTGTTTGAACTTGGACTGGTTCAAGGTTTTTAATGGGGCATTTTTACGATCATAAAATTCTATTTTAAGAATTTTATATTCTTTTTGATCGAGCCACACGACCTGTCTCGTATATCCAGAATTCTTATAAACTGGATAGCGTTCAAAAACGAAACATTTCTCTCCATCGTGGTCTTCGTCACGGACCCATTTGTAGGAATACTTTTCTACTTCCTGACTGGTAACATCTTCGTAGGCAAATTCACTGCCCATGAAGGAACCAGATTTATTAGAGGAGCTGATTCGCTTGACACGTTTCAATGCAGGTAGATACAGCCATTGGTCATCGGTGCCGACCTTATGAGTGAAGTTGAGTAGGGCTGTGCCTTTTACATCGCGGGGACGATCGAAGATAGAAATTGATTTATCACCATCGCCTTCCACTTCCAGGGTTTTATTTCGGATATTACGTACACTTTCTTCGCCTTGACGGTTTTTTAAAAGCATCACCATATTGGCGGTGAAATCCTGAAATCCGTTATCCCGTTTGTCGTCTTCTTTGGCTATGGCTAGCCCTTTCTCTTCTGGTGTTTCTGCAAACGCCAGCCCGGCGAATAATAATATAGATGCAAATAAAGTGATAAAAAATTTCATAACACCATCTCCCGTTTTAGACGAAAAGAAATGAAGAACCCCGCCATAAATGGACGAGGTATCTACCAAATATTTTTATTTAAAAACCGTGGCTAGCCACGGAGAATAAAACCCACTTGAGGGGTTTAAATTTTAAGTTCAGCATCACGTAAAGGACTCGGATTGCTGGAACGCATTAACAAAGTTGGCAGGAACAGAAAGTCTGCAACCAGTGCACATATAATCGCAATGGTGGTCATCAGTCCGAGATGTACGTTCATTTGAAACCCGGAAAAGGTCAGTACAAAAAAACCACAAACGAGTATTACTGATGTTAGGAACAACGCAGTCCCAACGGTATGGAAGGAATAGCGGACCGCTTCTTCTGGCGTTTTACCTAACTCGTAGCGGGCTCTTCTGTATTTGCTTAGAAAGTGTACTGTGTCATCAACAATAATTCCAAGGGCTACAGGTGCGACGACCGAAACTGCCATGCCAATATGCCCAACAAATATCGCCCAAATCCCGAACGTCATAAAAACGGGAACCAGATTGGGAATGGTACTGATGAGTCCTAACTTAAAGCTTTTTAATACCCCAGCTAAAATTGCCGAGATTAATAGTAGTGCCAAAAGGGTTCCCGTCATCATGCTGTCTATATTGCGCATGGCAATATGTGAAAACATGATTAGAGGACTCGCCCCATGCGATTTCATCTCAGGAGGCGCGTTATTTTTTAACCACTCTTGAGCGGAATCTTCCAAGTCTAAAGCGGCCTGTGTTGACACGCTTTCGAGTATCGCAGTGAACCGTGTTGAAGATTTATCAATATTGATCTGATTATTTAGATCGAGCCCGAAGGGCAATGATAATTCGTAGAGCAATAGATATTGCGCAGAAAGGTCGCGCTCATTGGGTAGTCGGTAGTAAGACTCGTCATCACCGTGCATATTTTTGTTTAGCCGCTTCATGGTGTCTGTCAATGCGCTGACATACATGACGCCCGGTTGTTCTCGATACCACTCGGCAAACGCATCGACTTTTTTAAGGTATTCAGGGTTACTGATACCGCCTGACTCCCCCGCTTTTAAAGAATATTCGATAGACTCAAAGCCGGTCAGATGTTTTTCCACATAGTCGTTGTCTACTCGAAACTGGTAACGGGTGTCGAAATATTCGTTGAACTTCTCATCAATTTCAATTCGAGGAATCTGGGAAGAAAGAACAATGATGAGAGACATCATGCCCCAAAAAAGTGATTTACGATTAAGGATCACCCAATCGCCAAGAGAATCGATAAATCCATCTTGGGAAGTAGTGCCCGTCTTCACGCGCACGGGTAGTATGGATAACATCGCAGGTAAAAAGAGCACGGAATAAACATAAGCTGCCATTACCCCCATCGCAACAATATTCCCTAAATCACGAAAGGGCGGTGAGTCGCTGAAGTTCAGGCTGAGAAATCCAATGGCTGTTGTGACGCTGGTTATAAAAACCGGCAGGTGGTTCACTCGCAATGATTCTTGAATCGCATCGTATTTGGATTTGCCATGACGCATTTCATAGAAAAAAGTGACCAGAATATGAATGCTGTCTGCCACTGCCAGGGTGAGAATGATTGTGGGTGCATTGGCGGAGATGGGAGTCAAAAGTATTCCTGACCAACCCGCCAAGCCCATACCTGTAAGAATGGAAAACGCCATGATCAGTACGGTAACTAGAGTTCCCCAGAAGGTTCGAAGGGTTAATGCCATAATGATAAGAACGATGCTGTACATGACAGGCACGAGAGACTTCATGTCACCTTCTCCCGCTTCATTGAAAGCGTTGTCCATGAATACAACCCCGGTAAGATAGATTTTTATCGAGGGGTGCTTTTTCTCAAACTTGTCTTTCATCTCACGGACGAACGCCACTACTTCGGGTGTTTCGCTGATGGATTTATGCGGAAGATTGATGGTGACGTTGATTCCGGTGACATCTGATTTTTGTGTGATCAACCGATTGCGGAGCAAAGGTTCTGCAAGAGCCACGGCTTGAACTTTTTTTAGTTGTTCGTCGGTAAACGATTTGGCATTTTCAATCAAATCCTGAACAACAAGGTCATCGCCCTCAGACCATGTATATTGAAAGTTTGTGATGGAATCTACCCGAAGGGAATAAGGAATTTTCCAGGAAGCCTGGGTGATTTCTTCTACAACCGCTAGAGTTTGAGGTGTAAAAACTTTTCCATCTTTTGGTTCTACAGCAAACATCACATTGTCATTTTTCGTATAGGTGTTTTGCAGCGTTTCAAATGCGACAAGCTGTGGATTGTCTTCGCTGAAAAATACCCGGTAGTCGGTAGAAAAACCGAGAAACCGTGCACCGGATGCCGCTGCAATAACGAGAACCAAAGTTGAAAAGATGATCCACCATCGAAAGCGGATTACGCCAAAGTCATTTATCGAGTTGTTTTTCATGGTTGAATAATGAATATTTTATAAAATATTTAATTAGGGGTTAAATTTTTTTAGTTTTTAAGTCCTGCTGTTAACAAGGTGGTTACACCGTTTGCCTCTTTTCTTAATTCTTCTAATGAGAATGCGTCCATATACCTTGGGGCGATAAACTTTATTAAGGAGGCCTGAATCCACTTGGCAGTTCCCAGCACATTTGAAACATTGTATTGGCCAGAGCGGTTTCCTTCAGAAAGAATTTCTGTAAGTAAGGATTTTTCCTGTTCCATGTAATGAGAAACGATATCCCAGCGTTCGCGAGAAACAAAATCGACCAGTTCCATTAGTGCAGACTGGTTAGAGAATTGCTCATGCATGTATTCAAGGATATCTAATGCAAACCGTTGCAACTTTTTATCAGGACTCAAATTAGTGTCTTGTATAATTTCTCGCACTAACTCCAGCTTTTGCTGCATGCACCTTTGGGCACAACCCGCGGCAATTTCCTTTTTATTGTCGAAATAACGGTAAAGGTTGCCTGCCGACATATCACAGTCTTTAGCGATTTCAGCCATGGTTGTTTTGCCGAATCCGTAACGGCCAAAGCGCAAAAATGCCTTGTCCAGGATGTCGTTTTTTATTTTCTCAGTGGTCTCTTCTTTTGATTTCATGGAGTAAATAATAAATATATTAATAAATATTTACTATACATTTGCAAAATAAGTCTTGTTTGTCAAGCGGAAGTAAAACGGTATTTTCAGTTTGGGACCCAAAAAGAGAGATCAGAGCGTTGATCTTGTTGGGTTAAACGGTGATGTGGTTTGCGCCAATTTTTTTATAAGCTTCAAGGGAGCGTTGGTGGCAGGTGAGGACAATGACTTGTCTTTGTTGACCAAACTGGTTCAATACCTCTATCAGACTTTCATCACGTTCATCATCGAAGTTGACGAACACATCATCTAATACGGCGGGCAAAGGTTCCGAACGGCTTTCATATTCATCAATCAACCCAAAGCGCATGGCGAGATAAAGTTGTTCGAGTGTCCCGCGACTCATTTCCTGAACGCCTTTTCGTTTATGGTGGGCGTCCTCAACGAGGATGTCCTCGCTGTCAATGGGTTTGATAATATGGCTATAGGTTCCATTCGTTATTTTCGAAAACAAATTTTCAGCTGCCCGGATAACACCCGGTTGACGGTTTTTTTCGTATCTTTTTTTTGCTACGTCAATAAGCACAAGCGCGCTGCGATAAGAAGCCCAGGTTTCGGCAACCATTTTTAATTCATGCTTCTGGGATTCCAATTCATTTTGTCGGTCAACGAGATCGTTGTCTGATGAGAGCTTTTCTAGTTCGTTGCGCGTTTCACCAATATCTTGTAACAACTGTTCGCGGGTTTCCTGTAACTCTATATATTCTGCGAGCCGTTTCCCGAGTTTTTGTTTTATCTCTTCTAAAGGAGTGGATTGGATATCTTGCAAGAACAGGTCGAAGTGCTGGCCCAGCCCAACATTGGAATGGATAATTCCACGTTTCTGTTCCACTGTTTTTTCCAATGCTTTATATGTTTCGAAAGAAGATTGCTTACGGTGAAAATCTTCCGTATCTATGGCACCCACGGAGCGGATAAACTTTTCAATTTTGATGGAATTATTTTTTAGTTGATGTTCTAAGCGAGAAATTTTTTCGTTCTGTTCTTTATGCTGATTTTCCACAAGGGCACGGCGTTCGCGATTGGCTTTGCTACTCTCGAATGCTTGGCAGATAATTTCGATGTTGTCTAGTATCTCATTTTTAAGTGATACGTTGTCTACTAGGGGAGCCAGAGAAGAGATGCAGTCGAGTGCTTCTTTCATGGTATTTTGCATTTGCTCGATTCTTTCATCCAGTCTGCCTCGTTGGGCAATCATAGATTTAATCTGCCGTGTGGTTTTCCAGATGTTCTTGGTGGTGTTGGGAGCAATTCCAGGATCGAGTTTCCTTTGTTTTAGCCATTCCCGCCACCCATCAAAATTTTCATTCAGCTCCTGTTTCTTTTTTTCGTGTTGCTGTGCAAGATTTTTTTCAGTCAGGTCTTCTTTTTCGAAGCTATTTTTCTCGGCAAGAATTTTTTTGAATAGAAAAATTCCACCACCCACCATCAATATGGCAGCTATCAAAAGAGGAATGTTTGCAATGTATCCTCCCAGGATAACGCCGATCACCCCTGCTCCCGTGAAACCATAATGGAACTGCTTCAACCACTCTGGAATGTTCCAACCCTTGGATTGTTCTTCGGCTTTGAGTCTGCGGTGGCTTTCAAGTCGGTCTAGAAACAGGTCTTGTTCTTTTCTTAGAATTTCAAAATCTTCAGCAAACTGATCGATCTGGTCTTTGTCGGCTTCGGTTAAGTCAAACTGCAATAATATTTCTTCGTCCCAGTTTCGATCGATAGATTTTATTTCTTCGGCGATTTGTATTTCCAAATCCTCGCGTTCGATCTGAATATTGCCTGAGTCTTGTAAGGCAGAATGAATCGAATGAGTGGACTGTTGCAGGCGGTGAATGCTCCCTTCATGCTTTAGGAGGTCGTGGTTTACTTCTAATTTTTCTAGCGAGCTACTTAGGGCGGTGAGTGCTGTCTGCTCCTCTTCTATTCGACGTGCTAGACTTTCTTTTTCCTGTTGGAAGGACTTAAAATTATTCAATCCGCCATCAGGAAATTGTGACAGGTCTTCCAGAGATTCGAGTTTGTCTTTCGCTTCCATATATTGAACAGCATCTTCATATAGATGGATCTGGCTTTCGAGAATCCTTTTTTCGGATTCCAAGTCTTGCAGCGAATTTTGCACTGCCGTTTTGGTATCCCCCATTTTTTTATATTGATTTTGCAGCTCATCGTAGAGGGTCAGATTTTTTTGGATAGAAAGTATTGTTTGCTCATTGGCTTTAATTTTTTCAAGTAAATCACTGAGCCGACAAGAGCCACGTGGACGAAAAATTTGTGTGCATAAACCTTCTAATTCTTTTTCTATGTTTTTGAGAGATAAAGTGCCCAGGCCTAACCCTGCTCCGTAAATACGATTTTTTACTTCGTCACCAGTCAAGCTGTTGAAGTCGTGTAGCTCGTCTAGCGTGAAAGCATAAATATTGCGGTAAATATCCTTGGATGCGTTTCCTAGAACATGGGTCAGGACATCCTGACCTTGTAGAACCTCCTGGGGGGTAGATATTCTTACATCGCCGCCATGGGTTCCTGGGGTGCGAGAGATAACGAGCCCTTCGCCGTTTTGCAATTCGACTTTCAGGCTGCCTCCCATCGATCCACCGTTCACAGGGTTGTATAGATTTGTTTTATCTTTTTTGGTTGGAAACCCGAAAAGAATCCTGCGTATGAATTCCAATAACGTGGTTTTCCCGAATTCGTTCTTTCCATAAAGGATGTTGAGGCCGGGTTTTAATCCCGTCACACGTGTGTTACAGAAGATGCCAAACCCGTCAATATGTATTTCTCGAAGCTGCATATTATTTAAGAATTATCGACCAGTTGGTCAAGAGCCAGGTTGCGAGATTTATGAATGAGTTCACCCATTTCCTCTGTTGAAATTTCTTCGAGATACTTTCTTCCTGCCCAAGACTCAAAAACAGGTTTAATGGAATCGCGAATTTTACTATTAAGTGTGTCTTTGTCTACGTCATCGCAAAGGTTGACCAAGTCAGCGATAAAATCTTTTCCTTGTTTCAAATTTTGGATGTCATACGTTCCCGCGGTTTGTATGCGTAGCTCAACTGAGACCCAGGGAGAGTGGCCTTCAAAAAATATGTGGATCTCCTCCGTCAAGGCATTTACA
>JBLFWU010000061.1:0-16681 GCA_047610985.1 Nitrospinales bacterium
AGGCCGAGCACATGGTCGTAACGATCCATATCGGCGTGGGAAATAAAATGTTCGACTTCCTGCGGCGTGATCAAGGGCGCATCGCAAGGCACAATCAATACGGCCTTGTCGCGGTGCGGAGTAGTGTCTACGTCCTCTAACTCAACTTGTTGGGACTGCAAAAATGTTTGCCAGACATTTTCATACAAATTGGCCTTTTGCTCGACAACATGAATGCGTTTCGGATGTTGGCGATCAATCCTGCCGGAGTGTAGAACTTGATCTAGTTTCTCTTTTAATCCGACAATATAGATATCTCGAATCGATTGTACCTGCTGCAACGCTTCGACAACATAAAGGATGACGTATTTCCCCTGCAGGGTTAAAAACGCCTTATTTTGATGGTAAACCTTATTGCTGGACTTTCCCTCACCTGCTACCAGGATCACATCATGTTTTTTATGGTCGTTTGATGAGCTCATAATGTTAGTTTACCACTTTTTTATTCATTATAATTTCTTGCGTGCATCTTAAAAATTGGTTATACAAATGAATCGCATTCTACAACAAAAATAGCAGATATTTTAACCATGCCAAATGATTCTGATCTAAAAACAACTCCTCTTCACTCTATGCATAAGGAACTTGGCGGCAAGTTAGTTCCTTTTGCTGGCTGGCATATGCCCATCCAGTTCAAGGGAGTTATGGAAGAACATAAATGTGTTCGCGACGGCGTGGGTATCTTTGATGTAAGTCATATGGGAGAAATTGAAATCACCGGCCCCGAGGCAAAGAAGCTGATTCAATATCTGGTAACCAATGATATTGAACCTATGCAAAACAATCAAGCCCTCTACACCTTGATGTGTCTGGAAACTGGCGGTGTTGTGGATGACCTGCTGGTTCACCGTTTTTCTGATGAACACTATTTCTTGTGCGTAAACGCTTCCAACTCAGATAAAGATTTTCAATGGATTCTTAAAAATGCTGGCGCTTTTGATGCTGTAGTAAAAAATACCAGCCAGGAGACTGCTCAACTGGCGGTACAAGGGAAACATTCTGAGGCCCTCTTGCAAAAATTATGTGACATCCCATTGAGCGAGATTGAATACTACCACTTTAGAAAAGGAAAAATCCATAATTTTGAGTGCATTCTCGCCCGCACGGGTTATACCGGAGAAGACGGGTTTGAAGTATATCTCGATTCAAAGCATGCGGAGTCGGCTTATAAAGCCCTGATTGAAGAAGGAAAATCTTTCAATCTACAACCCATCGGCCTCGGTGCAAGGGATACTCTTAGAATGGAGATGGGTTATGCTCTTTATGGCAATGAGCTAAATGAAAATTGTAATCCCCTTGAAGCTGGTTTGGGGTGGGTTATTAAATTGCAGAAAGATGATTTTCTGGGCAAAGCTGCACTTCAAAAACAAAAAGATGCAGGTCTTTCCCGCAAACTCGTTGGCATTCGTCTTCTCGATCGCGGAGTGCCGCGTCCGCATTATCGGGTTTTA
The DNA here is from genome assembly GCA_047610985.1 of Nitrospinales bacterium. GTDB lineage: Bacteria > Nitrospinota > Nitrospinia > Nitrospinales > VA-1 > UBA8687. The sequence goes on from JBLFWU010000061.1 coordinate 1,491, forward strand.
AGCGAAGGGTCACCCGTTGGGGAATTGACTAGCGGAACATTTTCTCCTTCCTTGAACTCCGGAATCGGTTTATGTTATGTATCTACAGAATATGCAAAACTTGGAACAAAACTGGATGTGGAAATCAGGAAGCTAAATGTACCCGCTGAGGTCGTCAAGCCACCTTTCCTGCCCAGTCGCATTAAAAAAAGCTAATTATTAATTTCCTGGAGGCATCATGGAAGTCCCTGAAAATCTTCTCTACACGCAAGAACATGAATGGGTGCGTGTGGATGGCAAAAAAGCAGTGGTCGGTATCACCCAATTCGCACAAGATCAATTGGGAGACATTGTGTTTGTAGAATTACCTGAAGTCGGTACCTTGATAGAACAGGAAAGCCCTTTTGGGGTTGTGGAATCTGTTAAAACCGTTTCTGATCTTTACGCTCCTGTTAGCGGTACTGTTACGGCATCAAATAAAGATTTAGAAGCACATCCCGAGCAGGTGAACAGCGAACCCTATGGCACAGGATGGATCATTGAGATCGAAATTTCCGACGAAAAGGAACTTGAAAAATTAATGAGTCCTGACGACTACACTGAGCAATGCAATAAGGAACAGGGCTAGTCACCCTTAACTAAACAGGTCTCTCCTAAAAATGCGGTATATCCCCCACACAGAACAAGACATCAAACAAATGCTCGCCGAGATCGGTGTGGAAAATGTTGATGAGTTATTCGATAGTATTCCGGAATCATTACGGCTGCAAAACAAGCTGCTGGAATTGCCTCGCAGTCTTCCAGAAAGCGAGTTAACGGAATACCTCAAACGACTGCAAAAAAGAAACACCACTTCCGAAAATGGTTCCATATTTCTGGGTGCCGGAGCTTATCATCATTTCGCCCCGATATTGATAGATCATTTGATTTCGCGTGGAGAATTTGCCACCAGTTACACTCCCTATCAGCCGGAAGTAAGTCAGGGGACCTTGCAGGCTATTTATGAGTTCCAAACGATGATCTGCCTTTTGACCGGTATGGAAATCGCCAATGCCTCCATGTATGACGGCGCATCTGCACTTGCCGAAGCAGTGATTATGGCAAACCGGATCAATCGCCGAAGTGAATTCCTGGTATCACGTGCTATCCATCCTGAATACCGCAGTGTCGTTAATACTTATACCAAGGGCAGCAAATTTGACTTAAAGGAAGTTCCATACACAGAGGCAGGTGGCACTGACTTGGAATTCATCTTGAAAAATCTGACAGAAAATACGGCCGCAGTCGTTCTTCAATCGCCTAACTTTTTTGGAACCGTTGAGGAATATGCCACGCTCATTGAGACGCTCTCCAAAAATGGAACGTTGCTAATAGTAGCGGTAGCGGAAGCGTTGTCTTTGGGTATCTTAAAACCACCAGGACTACGCGGAGCCGATATTGTGGTGGGTGAAGGGCAATCTTTTGGACTGCCAATGTCGTTCGGTGGTCCCTACGTAGGGTTTTTCGCCACGCGCGAAAAATATCTCCGGCAAATGCCGGGAAGGCTCGCCGGAGAAACTCAGGATCAAAATGGCAAACGCGCTTATGTGCTCACCTTATCTACCCGTGAACAACATATCCGCCGCGAACGAGCGACCTCCAATATCTGCACTAACCAAGGGCTTTGTGCGCTGGCCGCGACCATTTTCCTGTCGACTCTCGGCAAACAGGGTTTGCGCGAAATGGCAGAGCTCAACGTTAGAAAAGCGCATTATCTGAAAAATCGATTGGCCCATATTCCTGGATTCAAAATTAAATTTGGCACTAGTACTTTCAACGAATTTGTTCTCGAATGTCCGAGACCCGTCGAAGAAGTGTTGCAGAAATTGAAACAGGATTACATCATCGGAGGCTATCCCTTGGAACAACATTATCCGGAGTTAAAAAATAGCCTCTTGCTTTGCGCGACAGAATTAAACAGTCAGGAAGAAATGGATCGGCTGGCAGTCAAGCTGGAAGAAATGTAATTACTTTATTTTATCCGCTAGTTCTTCAGCAGGATAAGTCAGAATCTCTGCAAGAGTGGGATGATAATGAGGGATGTTCATTAGGTCGTTTACCGTGCCGCGAAAATGCATGAGGGTGATGATCTCGTGAATCAACTCTCCCGCTTCAGGCCCTACGATATGCCCCCCCAGGACCTCACCGCTTACAGGATTGCATAAAATTTTCACATGCCCGTGGGTTTCCCCAAGACACATAGATTTCCCGTGATCGCTGAAAGGATGCGATGCTACCAAGTAATCAATGTTTGCCGCCTTGCATTCTTTTTCGCTCAAACCAACACTAGCTACTGCCGGGTCGGTGAAAACAACCGATGCCTTTAAACGGTCATCTACCTTATTTGGAGTCTCAGGGTTGCAAGCGTTGAATCCGGCTGCTTCCCCTTGCTGAATAGCAATATGAACTACCTCGTGGATTCCATTGACATCGCCTACAGCAAAAATATTTTTCTGGTTGGTGCGCATTTCACCATCGACCGTGACTCGGCCTTTATCTGTTTCGACCCCTGCGGCCGATAGATTGAGGCCATCAATGTTCGGCCTTCGCCCCAAAGCCTGAAGAATAGTTTCTGCTTCGACACGTTTTTCTTTTCCCTCGTGTTCGAAATAGATCGCAGAACGTCCATTTTCTTTGGTGGCTTTTATAATTTTTGTTCCCGTAAAAAGATTCATTCCCTCTTCGCGAAAACGGTCTTCTACTGGACGCGCCAGATCTTCATCGCCTTGCGATAAGATATAACCGCTTCTTTGTAGCAAAGTAACTTTTGTTCCTATGCGAAGAAAAAACTGCGCCAGCTCCACCGCAACAGCACCAGCACCTAAAACGATGATCGACTCAGGGGCCTCCCGCATTGTCAAAGCATCATCACTGGTGATATATCCGGTCTCTTTTAATCCAGGTATGGGGTAATCGGCAATCACAGAACCTGTGGCAATAATAAATGATTTGGCTTTAAGTTTAGATGTTCCCACCTGCACTTCATTGGGGGAGATAAACTCGGCTTTTTCTTGTATGAGAGTGAAGCGAGAGTCCTTCAATTGTTCAACGCGGTAATCGGTAAACTCCCCAATCAACTGGTTTTTGCGATCATTGATAGCGGCGAGATCGGCACCCGTTTCAACAGGAAGCAGGCCGAACTCTTTAGCGCGACGCATCAAAGAGATTATGTCGGATGAACGGAGAATGGTTTTCGTAGGCATACACCCGCGTAAAATGCAGAGTCCACCCAATGGGCCGGGATCTATAATAGCTACCCGAGCACCGTGGGATTGTGCAGAAGATGCGGCGGCGTATCCCGCCGAACCACCACCAATTATTGCGATATCAAATTCCAAAGAAGGTCTTTTGTTAAACTAATTGATAACTATTTCTAGAAGCACAAAGATTATAATGTTGCCGAACCCGCCCAGACCTATCGGCCCGAGGGGGCCTACCCCTCGAGGGTTTGGCAGTCTTCGGGAGTTAAGTCAAACTCATTGCCGCATTCTTGCATTAGGTCACGGGCATTTTTTTCCATGAAGTCTTCGCCGGTTTCCTTGAAAATATCTGCCGCTTTGGCAAGGTGGTGAATCGTTTCTTTTCCGTATTTAAGGCCATAAAAGAGCATGGCAATATTACTGTGCGCTCGCCCGAAATCTGGGTTGATGCGAATGGCTTCCTTATAATGTTTGAAAGCTTCTTCCATCTCGCCGATGAGGTTGCTCACCACTGCCAAGCTGTAATGCACCATCGGTGCCTCGGGTTTCAAACGAAGAGCTTCCCGAAAAGACTTTGATGCTTCCAGGTTCATGCGAAGCTTGCCATAGCGAATAGCAATGTTGAAATGCGCCAGGAAATGATCTGGGTCGAGTTCAATGGCTTTTTTATAAGATTCAAATGTTCTGCGGTCATCGCCCAGCTTGCTAAAAGCCAGCCCATCCTTAAAATATTCTTCCGCAGTTTTTTCTGCCTGTTGTTCCGATGACATAATATTCCTCTAATCTTCTAATTAAATAGGGTTCACGACAAAATTGTAAATGGATAAGCATGTATGCTACCTTATTGAACCCTAACATTGCAACCGGGCTAAACTTGAATCAAATAGGTTGAGGCTTTAACTGGCAAAAAAAGGGCCATTGCCCTTCTTGGTTGAGGTTTTTAATAATGCCCTTTACAACTCGAGCAAATAGAAAATTATTATGGTAATAGAACCTGGAACAGAAGAAGAACGACTCATGTTGGGTCGATGGATTAAAAGAGGACAAAAGCTCATTGTGGGCACTTCCTGCTTGGGAGACTCCTACCTCGATTCCAATGTCAAAAGAGACGAAGAAGTACAAAAAAAGTCAGAAGAATATGTTGCCTTCGACCATAAAGTAGGCGAAGAACTGCCTCACCTGAAAGGCAAGTTTCGCTGGGACCTTGAAAAATATTATCGCGACCGATATGGTCCTTACCTGCCTGAGGAATAATCTTACATGTCTACAGTCAAACTTTCAGAAGTTTCAGATGCGCCAGAAGAGGGGAAAGGCAGACAAATTAAACTCAGACACCCTTATACCGAAATCGACTATATATTGGGCTTGTTCCAAGTCGAGGGAAAATATTATTGCATAACTGACCTATGCAAGAGTTGTGAGGGTAGCTTATCAAAAGGGGTGCTCCGAGGTATGTTTGCCTTTTGCACCAAAGAGGAATGCGCCTGGAATATTAGAAAAGGTTTTTGTAAATGGAACCGATCTGAAACCACACCCATTTATAAGGTCGCCCGCGAAGAAGACGGTCTTTATATCGAAATTTAATGGCTTAAGGAAACACCCAGAGGTTGGGTGTATAATTTCATCTCAACAGGAGGTGAAATATGAGTCTGGATTTAAAAAGAATAGTTGTAACCGTCCGCCCCGAAGAAACCATCACTGCAAAACAAAACCTGCCTTATTATATTGGCATTTCACAAGAGACCGCAGGCGCAAAGGGATTATCCATGAACCTGGTGGTGATCCCACCTGGCAGCTCACCGAAAGCGCATTACCATAAAGATTTTGAAACAGCGATTTACCTTCTGAAAGGAAGGGTGGAAACAAAGTTCGGAGAAAATCTGGAAGAATCCACCATCAATGAGGAAGGCGATTTTATCTATATCCCACCTGGTGTCCCCCATAAGCCGGTTAACCTGAGCCAAACCGAACCCGCGCTGGCTATCGTTTCCCGCAACGACCCCAACGAACACGAAAATGTGATTTCGTATGATGAAAAATAAAAATCATTTTAACCACGGATAAACACAGATGGACACTGATAAAAACCAAAGAATTGAACCAACCGAGGAAGAGATTAAAGAGGTATACGCCAGATATGGTCTGACTTCTTATATTGCCCAATTATTTGAAGTGGAATTGGGGCAGTTCTTATTTCATGTGATTCAAATGCAAAAAAGACCTTTGGCTGAGGAAGAAGCGGATTCAATAATAAACGATATCTCACAAAAAACGTTAGGCCGTCTACTGAACGAATTAAAAAAGAAATCTACTCTAGAACTAGAATTAGAACAAAAATTACAGGATGCCGTTAAAAATAGAAACTATCTCACTCACCATTTTTTTATAAAAATTCGATCAAATTTGCCACAAGTAGAGGACAGTTGCAGATGATTGAAGAACTGAATTCATTGCGAGAACAATTTCGAGAAGCGGGAGAGATTGCCCTTGTACTTTCAAGGGTAACTCGAAAGATAATTGGATTCGATGAAGAAAAATTACAAGCTGAGGTCAAGAAGACAGTCGAAGAGGAGATTAATAGATTCGAGAAGGTGGATTAAGTTAGCCTCGGTTTTTAATTTTAGAGGAGATACTATGCAACCCAACCCCCTCAATCCCCCTTCTAAGGGGAAAGTTTTTCTCCTTCAGCAACCCCTTCTTGTTCACATGCTTAAACTTGATGGTATCGCTTTAAGAGCCCCGACCTATTACCCGCCCACGTAGTGGGCTAGACCATGCCGATTGCGGGTTGTTGCATGTTGCGGCGTTGGTCTTCGGTCATTTCAAGTTGTGGTAGGTTGTTCGATCCGTATTTGTCGATGTAGAGGAAGATGTATTCGCGGACACAGGTTCTTAAGTCCCATTTCGTATTGTGGTTTTGCTCGAACTCATCGAAAACGTCAAGAGCTTCTTGAATGGTGAGTCCTTCTTTGGTAGTGAAATAATAGTCTAGCGCCAGATCCCATTCCGGATTTTTGTGATAGGTCAGTCCGTATTTTTCCGGCTCGAATGCTATGGGACTGTATTTTCCCAGAACAAAAGTCATGAAGCCAAGGGAATGAATATGGGCGCTGTTTTTTTCAACAAAGGCTTTGCTGTCGTCTGCTTCTTCGCTGGTTTCACCAGGAAAACCAAAGAAGCCCATCAAGTGGTTCCAAATCCCCGCATCGGAAGACATGCGTAAGTTAGTTTCAATGGCATCGAGCTTGGTTGCTTTATCCATTAGTTTTAATACGCGCTGGTTGCCAGACTCGTAACCGAAATGGAGATATTTGCAACCAGACTCCGCCACATCTTTCCATACCTGTTCATCGAGCAAAGATTCCTCAAACCGCATATGCGTCGTCCATGCGATATCGAGCTTGTCGTCAATCAGACGACGCGAAAGTTTCTGGAATAGGGCGGGAGGATAAGATTCATCTGTGAAATGAAAAAACCGCGTGCCGTATTTTTCTTTGAGAAAACTGATTTCTTCAACAATATGGTCGACTTGTTTGGTGCGGAACCCTTCGACATAACCCTGAAAATGGTCACAGAAGGTGCATTTCCCCCAATAACAACCACGGGTTGCTAGATAAGGCAGAATAAGCTGAGGAACAAAATATTTTTCGAGTGGGAGGCCATCAAAATCGGGTGGAGGTAATTCTGCAAGAGATTCTGCGAAAACTTCTTTGTTAACGTGAACTCCACCTTCATCTTTATAAATCAAATTAGGTAAAGATGAAAAGTCGTCACCATTTTGAACCGCTTCGGTTAATTTGAGATAAGCAGACTCCCCCTCATAAACAATAGCGCTGTCGAACAATTCCCACAAATTCTCCATCCCCGGAAGCATGTCGCGGATACGGGTGATGATGTTGCCCCCCAATGTGATATGGGTTTCGGGAAACTCTTCTTTGATCATTTTACAGAAGGTGAATGTCGGGATCAGCTGTTTCTGCTGAACAACCGAGATGCCCACCATTTGTGGCTGGTCGCATTCCATCACCGGGCGAATCAGCATGGTGTAAACATCGCGATAAATATTGATCTGGTCGTCATCGAGAGATTCAATGATCTCACTCGACATAAACGGTTTGTAAACGATGTCGGTTTCGATTGGAGGAAAACAAATTTGCGCGGGATAATAACCGAGAGAGATCAATGTCATCGTTTGGTGCAGACAGTTTGTAGCCCACTCCAACTGGTCGATGTCATAGAAAGCCTGACTGCGCAAAATTTTCTTAGCGCGTTCAACATCGTTTGAAAATTGTTCAAATAGTTCAGGCGTGCAGGTCTGCAATTTACCCAATAACTCTTGTTCTTCTTCATCGAGCTCGCGTTTTTCTTTGACCTCTTGAAGGTGTTGCTCTTCATGGGCGATGCGACCCGAAACATGCTCTAGAAAACGCCGACTGAAAAACAGATCATACATTTCTACATTGACATCCATCTGCACGACTTCGTGCCCTGCAGGGCGCAACACCGATGCCAAGGAAGGCAGGCTCAAATAAGGTTCTGAGGGTAACCAGTCGGGTGGAAATAGAAGTAAGTTTTTCATATTTTTTATTAGGTCGTTATTTTTCCTACCTTGTGGGAGTGCTTAAGCCCGGCAAAGGACTTTCTCTTCTTCTTCGGCGGGCGGTTGTTTGCCGTTCAATGCTTCTTTGCCAAATTTATCTATATAGAGCAGAAAATGTTCGCGTGGCAACGTGCCCCAGATTTTTAACGACTGGAAATATTCCTCCGCCATGCGGATGCAGGTATCGTTCATCTCTACCGCTTCCTCTCGTGACATTCCTTCTGTAGCTACAAAGTCCAGGTTCATCGCGATATTTCTTTCAGGGTCTTCAATTATTTTTTCGATGGAAAACTTTTCTGGAAACTGATAGCAACTCGAATCGCGATTCAATAGAAACACGCCTGGACCAAAAGAATGGATCGATTGCAGGTTGTCCCTTAAAAAATCGATGGTCTCCTGAGCTTCCGGTCGCGTTTCGGTTGGGAATCCAAAAAATAAAAACGAGTGATTCCAGATTCCGGCATTATGGCTTTTCATTAGAACATCGTGTTCCACTTCCTTGGTTGTGCCCTTGTCGATGAGGGCCAACACCCTGTCGTTGGCGCTTTCCAATCCGAACATGAGGAAGATGAATCCTGCCTTTTTCATTTTGCCGAACAACGCCTCGTCCATCACCTTTTCAAATTTCAATAAAGCCAGTGAGCGGATTTCGACTCCGCGTTCAATCATTTCTTCCGACACGTCATTTAAGGAATGCGGTGACACCGCTTCATCAGAAAAAGTAAAATATTTCGTGTTGTATTTTTTCATTAATCTTTCCAACTCATCCACCATCGCATGGGTTTTTTGTTTTCCGTAACGATGACCATAAACAAAGCTATGTGTGCAAAAAGTGCATTTGCCCCAATAGCAACCTCGGCTTTGCAGTACAGGTAGAATGGGATAAGGAGAAAGATATTTGTCCATCGGCAGGCCGTCAAAGTCGGGATTGGGCAATTCTTCGAATCTGAGCTCAACCCTTTCCTTGTTGTGTACTACTTCTCTGCCATCGAGATGCAATAGGTTGGGAACCGTTGAAAGAGAGTCGCCTGCTTTCAATGCCGAAAGCAAACGGTGCATGGGCTCCTCCCCCTCGAAGGTGACAACACTGTGGCAAAAATCGTCAAAAAACTCCGGATGACCGATCAGTTGACCGGCGTTGACGCTGAAAATAGGGCCGCCCAATGTTATGTGTAAATGAGGATATTTTTCTTTAATCATTCTCGCCAGCGTGAGGCCGGGGATGATTTGCGAAATGCCAACTATGGAAATACCGACGACATCATATTCCTGCCAGTTTTCTGTAGATAGTAGAACGTTTTCATACAAATTGATGAAAGGATTGGTGGCCGTATCGCGAGTCGTTTTATGTGCTTTGCGGGTCGATTCTTCGGCGCGAGTGCCGCTTTCAAAAGTGGACATGCTTAATATTGCAGGAGCATGTGCATCAGAAACTAATTTCAAAGCCGACTTGATGACCATATCAGCCTGCTGGTATGCGCCGAAATCGAAAAAGCGTTCCGGCGTTCTCATTACCGATTTAGCTTCTTCCACTCCGTTAATGATGCGGTCTGAAAATTTGAGTCCCATCGATAAAACATCCAGATGCGACTTTTCTTTAATAGAAAGCGAACTCTGGGCTTTCAAAGACTGTTGCCGTTCCTTCAGCAATTCTTCTGTCTGACGCAACAATGGAGCGGATAAAAAATGGTCGTACGACTCAATGTTGAAATCCCTTTGAGATACCTGCCATCCCTTCTCCTGCAAGAAAGCAGTTAAGTAGGGAGTGCTCAGATAAGGCTGAGTCGGGTACCACTGGGCTGGAAAAATCAATAATGTTTTCATGGTGTTACAATAATACCATTTTCCCCCCTAGCGGGGAAAGCAAAGTTAGCGAACCTATAGTAAAAGCTTTGAAGATGTTACTGGGATTTATGAGGGGGGATCGGTTATGCAGAGTTCAGCGTTTTACTGCCCAACTCCTGTGGGAAGGAGGAAAATTGCAATAACTGGCTTAAAGGTGCCTTTTGGTTGAAAAGTATTGCCCTATTACCTGTGTAGGTCGCCGCTTAGCCCTTGACAATAGCGGCCCTCGATGAAATAATCCAGCTTACCTTCCCGCACTTCCCTCATATGAAGGATGACTAACCATCTGATTTGGTTGAGTGACGCGGGTTTTTCGTATTTTCAAGAAAGAAAGAATCATGAAAAGAACATTTCAACCCAGCAATATCAAGAGAAAACGCGTACACGGTTTCCGAAAACGAAGTGCTACTGTTGGTGGCAGACGTATTTTGGCTAATCGCAGACGAAAAGGAAGAAAAAGTCTGTCTGCCTGAAAAATGGGTGACTACTCGTTTACTAAACTCGAAAGACTCACCAAAAGACCTGAGTTCCAAAAAGTTCTTGCCGAAGGGGAAAAGAAACGCATAGGAAGACTGTGCACTGTTTTTTCAATTCCAAATGGCTTGAATAGAAAAAGGCTGGGGATCATTGCATCGAAAAAAGTAGGCAATGCCGTAGCACGGAACCGGGTTAAAAGAGCCATTCGCGAAATATTTCGACAGATGAAACATCGCATGACTCCGGCAGTGGACATTGTTGTGATTTCCGGAAAAGAAATGGTTGCCGAGTCTTACAAGGTTATAGATGAAAAGCTTTCGAACGCCCTTCTGGCTATCAAGTGATTCCCCAATTTCAAATTTTCCCAGTCCGAAATAGGCCCTCAATGTTGAACCAGCTTTTTCTTAAATTTGTCCGTGGGTATCAGCGGTGGATATCGCCTCTTTATATGCCGACCTGTCGTTTTTATCCCAGCTGTTCAGAGTATGCGGCGCAGGCACTTCAACGTTACTCCCTGATCAAAGCTGGTGGACTGGTTAGCTTGCGAATTTTGAAATGCCACCCTTTTCATGATGGTGGGGCAGACCCGTTAAAATAAAGCTGTTGGCTTTTTACGGATACATTTCTTTGAAGCGCCATAGTATAAATATCTAATTTAATTTTTATCAGTTAAGTGGAGATTTGGTTTGGAAAAAAGATTATTGCTCGCCTTTGTTCTATCATTGGCGGTTTTTGTTGGTTGGGGCGCTTTCATGGCAAAATTCCAGCCCCCACCTGTTGAGCAAACAGATGTGGAATATCAAGCACAGGTAACAGCGCAAAACCCTGCAATGCCAGGTTCTGCAACTCCATCTGCTTCAGGGGTTGCAAGCTCGCGTCCGCAACCTGCCGGTTCATCACAATCGATGACAGCGCCAGTTGCCGTTAACCCGTTTCCGGGAGAAGAAAAAGAAATTCAGGTGGATGCGGGGAAAACCCATTACGTTTTTAGCAATAGAGGCGGTGTGTTAAAACAAATCCTCCTGCCACGCTTTAATAATGATGATGGCGATACCATCAACCTTATTAATAATCCGGATAACTTGACGTCTGCTTTATCTCTGAAGTCAGACGATGCGGAAATCACCTCCATTCTGCAAAACGCTTACTACGAACCTTCGACCACTTCCATTGTTCTGGGAGAGTCAAATCCCGAGGCTATTCTAACCTTCACGCTTAAGCATGAGTCTGGACTGGAAGTGCTTCGGGAATATAAATTTCGTTACAATGATTATGCGTTAGAAATAAAAACACGCATTACAGCTTTACCGCTAGCCTCCAAAAACCTGCAATACCAGATTGTGCTGGGCCCAGAAATGGGCGGAAAAATATCTTCGCAAACCGATTATATTGTTTTTTCTGGTGCGACTGTTTTCGTCAATAATGAACGCTTTGAGCATCCGCTGGAAGATTTGACCGCACCCGCTTATCACCGAGGAGATTTGAAATGGGTGGCTTTCCAGAATAAATATTTTGGATCGGCTCTTGTTCCGGTGCAAGGAACCAAGGCAGGGGTGGTGTATAAAGAAAAAGATCAGGTTTTTGTTGGGCTTGAATACGAATCGGTTCAATCGGCGGCCACGGCTTCGCATATTTTTTATGCTGGCACGAAAGAACTCGAAATTTTGGAAGAGAAGGGCAACCATCTAGTTCGCATGATCGACTACGGATGGTTTGGCAACAAGTTTGCCTTTCTTGTTAAGCCTCTTTTGAAAGTGCTGGCCTATTTCTATGGCGTCACTCAAAATTACGGTTGGTCGATTATCTTTTTGACCATTATCATCAAGTTATTGTTCTTTCCTCTGACCCATAAAAGCTTCAAGTCCATGAAGGGCATGACAAAGATTCAGCCTTATGTGAAAGTGATTCAAGAAAGAAATAAAGATGACCGCAAGCAAATGAATGAAGAGCTGCTGGAACTTTATAAAAAACATAAAGTCAATCCAGTGGGGGGCTGTTTGCCCATGCTTTTGCAAATACCGGTTTTCATCGCTTTGTACCACGCCCTATTTTTCTCGATTGAATTGCGTGGTGCGCCGTTCATAGGGTGGATCACCGATCTGTCTGTAGCCGACCCCTATTATGTAACGCCGGTAATCATGGGCATCACCATGTTCTTGCAACAAAGGATGACCCCTTCAATTGGCGACCCGATGCAGCAAAAAATAATGATGTTTTTGCCCATCGTTTTTACATTCCTGTTCATTTCGTTTCCGGCAGGGCTGGTCATCTACTGGACGGTCAACAACATACTGACCATCTCGCAACAGTATTACATCTACAAAGTCCTAGACTAACTCCCTAGTGGGGGAGGCATTGGGTCTATGGCCTAATGGCTGGCAATTATCGATAGGTATTGCCAACCTTCTCTTGCGGGAGTGGGAACTGAATATTGAAAACAAAAAAGCCCTTTCCCCGGTAGGGGGAAAGGGCTTTAATTGTTGTTTTTGTTTGTTGTCTAAGTCAGGTTTTCTTCGATCACCTTTTTAATCTCAGCTTTAGACTTAACGCCTACCAATTGCTGCACAACCTGTCCATCTTTGATGAATAGGAGGGTTGGAATTCCGCGTATTCCGTAAGTGGTGGCTGTGTTCGGGTTATCGTCCACGTTCAGTTTGCCAACTAAAATCTGGCCTTCAAATTCTCCGGCAAGTTCTTCAACGGTGGGTGTGAGCATTTTACAGGGCTGACACCATTCGGCCCAGAAATCGAGCATGACAGGTTTATCTGACTTTAGAACTGTTTGATCAAATTCGGCATCAGAAATAACGACCACTGCTGACATAGATAACTCCTTAAATGAATGAAATAAAAACCCTAATTTAACCCGCAGGGAATTTTATATGATTAATTAAATCAATTGCGGTGTAGAAATTGCCATCCCAGAAAAATATATTCATACAAAATGCAAAAAGGGGATGTTTTCTGATATTATCATAATCCCCAAACAGCGGCAAGGCTTTAACCTTTACGTGGCTGGGTGTGTCTATTTAAAACTAAATGAAAAAACGGCTTGGAGTCCTAAACCCATGGTAGATGTTGTTAATTTTTTTGCTTACGACCAAATGATCAGTGACGAAGTATTTAAAGAAAAAGGCTTGGAATATATTTCCAAGACTTCTGTTAGCTTGTCTGGCTGGCAAATGGTGTTTAATAAAATCCCGACAGACAATGGAGGAGTGGAAGGACTCGGTCTTGCTAATATCGAACCCACGATCGACAATTCTGGCATGATGCACGGGGAAATCTATGAAATGGATGAAAAATTCCTGCCACAGATTGACAAATTATATGATCACCCCGTTGAATATCAACGAAAGGTCATGCGGTTTAATCGCCACGATTTTATTATGATGAATGGGTTTACTTATGTGGCTAAGTTAGAAAAAATTAAAAAAGGACTCAAACCCAGTAAAGCCATGATGAAGGTATTCAGGAAAACTAAAAAATCATTCCCCATGCTTTATTTTGCACGACTGATGAACACGCGCACGGCCGATTGAGTCTGCTTTAAAAATAGTCATGCAATCCTTCATGGCATTGGTGAGGCCGCCGGGAATCAGCTTTTCGCAAGCTATTTCCGACCACCCGCAGAAAAAGGGGATAGACCAACCCCGAGCATTGATCCAACACCAGAGTTATGTGGATGCGCTGAAAAAGGTAGGGGGTAAAATCCTATCCCTACCTCCCGAAGACCTTCTTCCCGATTCTACTTTCGTTGAAGACGCCGCTTTTGTCTTTGGCGAAACTGCTTTCTTGTGTTCCGCGAAAGAAGAGACCCGCCGAAATGAAGTCGAGTCTGTCGCTCAAGGACTTAAAGACCATTTTAAAACTGTTAATCTCGAACCCCATATGGATGGTGGAGATATTCTGAATACTCCGCAAGCTATCTATATTGGTCTTTCTAAGCGCAGTGATGAAAGAGCCATTCAATCTTTATCCCAAAAAATCGGCAAGGAAGTCATTTCTGTGCCCGTGGTTAAAGGACTACACCTTAAAAGTGCTGTTAGCTATCTGGGAAATAATGTTTTGCTCATTGATCCTGAAAGAGTAGAGAGCGAAGCGTTTAAAAATTTTCAATGGATTGAAGTTGAAGAAAAAGATTCCTACGCCGCAAATTGTCTAGCGTTGGGAAACCGAGTTATCATGCCTGCCGGGTTTCCAACGATTCGCGAAAAAATACTTCAACATGGATTTGAAATTATTGAACTGGAAATGAGCGAATTCGAAAAAGCTAATGGTGGCGTCACCTGTTTGAGTATTATCCTTCCTTAAGGGTGAGTGGCCTACTGTAAAAGGCTCTATCAACTTTGTCGGCTTTACGGGAATCGACCCATCGCCTCCCTCGTTAGAGGGTTAGTTTAGTCGGGGGTCGTGGGTAGATCGTTTTTTAGAGCGGTGGATCAGATCGATCTTCATCTTCAGGAAAGAGTGCAGGAATTCGGCGCGCTTTATAACATCTTGTTCTTCAAGAAAACTTTGTTTTTGATCGAGAGAAAGGTCGAGTTGGTAAGCGACCCGGTCGATAAATTCACTGAGTTTTGTGCCGAGGTTCCAGTCGGGTTCGGTTTTTTGTGGATTGTCTTCTGGGATGAAATCTAAAAACTCGCGAAAATTTTCGATGAGTTTTTCCCGGCATTCGTTAGGCTGATATTCAATGATATCCTGCTCGTTTTTTTCTTCAAGCAATTCGATTTCGGCCTGACGATAGGCTTTGCCCTCTTTCTCGTTAATGATGCGGAACCGTCGAAGCCCGATCAGGGTGAAATTATATTTACCGTCGGGGTGTTTGATTTCTTCTTCAATATTTCCCACACAGCCCACAGAATATATTTGTGGTTTGTTAAAATATTCTTCTTCATAATCCGGTTTTAAAAGAACCATTCCTATTTGGCGTTTTCCTTCCAGTGCATCGGCGGTCATCTCGCGATAACGCGGCTCGAAGATATGCAGAGGCAAGGGTGTTCCTGGATAAAAAACGGTTGTAGGAAGTGGGAAAACAGGTATTGTCA
>JBLFWU010000062.1:0-16596 GCA_047610985.1 Nitrospinales bacterium
GGACAGTTACTACCTTCCACATCCGGGAAACCCGGTCACACGGGCAGAGTATGGCAAAGACAAAAGGGTATTAAAAGGCGGCTCCTGGTTCGACTGCCTTTCATACGGTTGTGGATTGAGCGCTCCTGCTTTTAACAGAAGCTTTTTCACCCCGGAAGTAAAAAATAATAGTTTCGGATTCCGTTGCGCCAAAAACGCAAATTAAAGGGAGACGTATTAAATGGAAACACCCGACACAGAAGACAAGCCCAGACCCAAAATGCCACCTGCCCCTAAGGTTGATAACGGCTCCGGCATCAGCCTTACACGAAAAATTTTGATTGGAACTTTTATTTTGGGGTTTTGGGTTTTCTTCTATTGGTTTCAAGGATCTTGAAAAACCCTTATATTTCTTAAAAGGTTTCAATTTTCAGGATTCTCATGCCAGGGAATGACTTATTCAGAACGAAAACGTTTTTTATTGAGAGATTCGTTTCCGATCAATAAGTCCAATCGTTTTTCATCTCTTGCAACCACAGCAATACTTTCTTCGCCTGGTGGGAAACGCAATATCGAATCTGGATTTTTTTCTACCAAGCCCGCAAATTGTGTTTTGGGCTCTACAGGCTCGAGTTCCACCAACGGAGGTGGCATTTTCCCGAAGGCTGCCCGAGTAGCACTATAAATTAAATTTTTGGTGTCTTTAGAATATTCTCCGTTCAAATCCAGATGATCCGCAACACCAATAGCTAAAGGTCTTTTAGGCGGTTCCCGTAAATGCGAAACATAGTCCACTTCTACGGCAGGGTTAACGGCGTGGTCGAAAGCTTCAATATTGAACCCACGCCCGGCGAATACCAAAGGTTTATCCTGCAACTTTACGGTTTTTCTAATCTGCTTTTTCGGCGGTTTTTTTTCAAAACTGATTTCGAAACTAGCAGGTGCCATCTTTTCAAACCGGTCAATGGATTGATACTCTACATCGGCTTTAAAAGCAGGCAAAGGCACATCCTTTCGGCCTAATATTGCCCTTTTCTTTCCCCCTTTTTTTATTGCCGCTGATTTGTCGAATTGCGGGTCAGGTTCGAGAGGTTGTTCAAGAGTGATATCCGAGCGTAGAGTAATGGTTATCTGAGGTGGGGAATCAGGAATCGCGACCACCACTTCCTCCTCCTCACTTCCCCCACAACCAAGAGCCAGAGACAGAAAAATAAGCTCTGTGGCAAAAATTAGTTTTCGATGAAAAAAGGCCATATAATATAATCGTCAGAAAGCCATAACTTCTTAAAGAATAACAAATTTAATCCCAATTAGGGCAAAGAACCCCACACAAGAGAAAAACAGCTAATTACATTAAAATCAATACTTTACATTTTTTATGGGAAGTGGTACTCTTTTCAAATCCTATTAAATTGTTTGTTTGCCAGAAAGGCATCCCATGAACAGCGGTTTGCGATCTCTTTTAGATCCACAAAAAGTCCAATTCCTTAAAAAGAAACTGGAGCAGGAAGAGATATCTTTGGAAGAGTGCAAAGAAATAATGAAAAGGTTGATTTTGCAAAAGTATGACCGCATTCAAAACCGCAGTTTCCGTGCCAGTATTTTAGGATTTGGACGTTCTCTGGAATCAAAGCTTACAATTAAAGCCTAGTTATTCCTTCCTTTCCTCTATTGCCTTAAATATTTCCCGTAGTACCCATTTTTCTTTCACAATACAGGATTGTTTGGGTTTTGTGGTTCGACCTATCCAATGTATAATCGAATAAATTTTCCAACCCAAATTGGGTTCAGGAGACAATAATCTGCAAGGAGGAATGATGGGCGACAAGGATAAAGCGCTGGAGTTGGCACTCACACAAATAGAAAAACAATTCGGTAAAGGCTCCATTATGAAACTGGGGCAATCCGGAAGTCTGAAAGGAGTGGATGTCATTTCTACCGGTTCTATTTCACTTGATAGTTGTTTGGGTGTAGGTGGGGTTCCAAAAGGACGGATTGTTGAAATTTATGGTCCAGAAGCTTCGGGAAAAACCAGTCTCACCTTACATATCATTGCAGAAGCCCAAAAAGCGGGGGGCGTTGCTGCTTTTATTGACGCAGAACATGCTCTCGACCCGGACTATGCACGAAACCTGGGTGTCAATACAGATGATCTTCTTCTTTCCCAGCCTGATACCGGGGAGCAAGCTCTTGAAATCGTGGAAGTGCTTATTCGTAGTGGCGCGGTGGACGTCATCGTTGTCGATTCCGTTGCCGCTCTGGTCCCGAAAGCAGAACTCGATGGGGATATGGGCGATTCACACATGGGACTGCAAGCCCGACTCATGTCGCAAGCCATGCGGAAACTCGCAGGTGTGATCAGTAGATCGAATACCTGCCTCATCTTCATCAACCAGATTCGCATGAAAATTGGTGTCATGTTTGGAAATCCGGAAACCACTACAGGTGGAAACGCACTCAAGTTTTATTCCTCTGTACGTATAGACATCCGCCGAATTGCTGCCCTAAAAGACGGCGATGAAGTCATCGGTAACCGCACACGCGCGAAGGTAATAAAAAACAAAGTCGCCCCACCTTTCCGAAATTGTGAATTTGATATTATCTATGGTAAGGGCATATCAAAATATGGAGACCTTCTCGACCTTGGTGTCACCAATGAAATCATCACAAAAAGTGGCACATGGTTTTCATACAAAGAGGACCGGATAGGACAAGGAAGAGAAAACTCAAAACGGTTCCTTTCTGAAAATCTCGATATGGCCAACGATATCGAAAAACAGTTGCGTGAGAAACTTGGCCTGACGAAATCAGATGAGGCACCTGATGAAGCCGCCCCCGCTGAAGAAGAAGCTACACCCAAAAGCAAGAAAGCCGGAAAAACCGAATAGTCGATGCCAGATCCCGAAGCAGTCAAAAGAGCAAAAAACCATGCTCTGCGATATCTCTCTTATAGAGACCGAAGTGAATTGGAGGTCACCCAGTATCTTGAGAAAAAGGAACATCCTCAACCCGTTATTCAACAGGCTCTGGAAGCCCTTATAAAACTTAATTACATCAACGACCTAAAATTTGCTTTGGAGTGGGGTCGCTACAAAATTAACAACCAAAAACTTGGCAAAAGTCGGTTGTATGTGGAATTGTTAAATAAAGGAATCGACAAGGAAATTCTTGAAAGCGCTCTAGAAACCCTTTATGAAGACAACCCAGAGACAGAGCTTGCAATACAATGTGCACGAAAAAAAATGAATTCATTAAAAGGCGTTGAAGAAGAAAAAAAGAAACGGCGACTGATTCAATATCTAAAACGAAGAGGGTTTTCTTCGGATATCATCTACCATTCGTTAAAAAATGTTTCTGAAACCGAACCCCAAGAAGACCATTGTCCTTTCTAACCCTGGGCCAGGATTAATTCAAAATGGAATTTATCAACACAATTCCATATCCTTTGTTAGTGGTCGCCATATTTATATTTGGGTTGGCGATAGGTAGCTTTGCCAACGTTTGCATCTATCGATTACCCCAAAAAGAATCCGTTGTTTTTCCAGTATCGCATTGCACCGCCTGTTCCACTCCCGTCCGGCCTTTCGATAACATCCCAGTTATAAGTTATTTAATCCTCGGCGGAAAATGCAGGGATTGCAAAGAAAGAATATCTTTTATTTATCCGGTCATAGAGGCCATCACCGCATTGCTCCTTCTTGCGGGATTTTTAAAGTTCGGGCTGACCTTTGATTTTCTGGTCTATACAGTGGTGGCACCGGCATTGGTCATCATCACTGCAATTGACATCGAGCATCAGATCATTCCAGACGTGATAACACTCCCTGGAATTGTTCTAGGCCTTGCTGCAGGAAGTTACACGATCGGGTACATTGACTCATTTTCAGGATTTTTATTAGGAGGAGGTCTATTCTATTTCCTCGCTGTTTTGAGCAATGGCGGAATGGGTGGAGGCGATATTAAATACATTGCCGCTGCAGGTGCCCTTGTGGGTTGGCAAAAAGTATTACTGATTATTTTTATTGGTGCTTTTTTAGGGTCTTTCGTGGGATTATTTCAAATCGCAGTGCAGAAAAAATCCAGAAAAAGCCTCATTCCTTTTGGTCCGTTTCTGGCGGCAGCCACTTTGATCACATTGTTTTATGGAAATCTTCTGATAAAGTTATATATAGAAAATCTGGCAAGTTAACCAAAGGAAATAGAATATGGATCAGGACAAAATGAAACAGGATTCGCCAAACAAACCCGGGCCGCAAAACGAATTAGAAAAATTAACGACAACTTTAAGTCAAGTTTCTGGCGAGCTCAATTCGATTAAAGCCAGTATCGAAAAACGGAAAAGTGAAACAACAACCCTTAAAATTCTTTTTTACACAGGGCTTGCCGTGCTACTACTCGGGTTCATCTATACCAATCAAACTCTACAACGCGCCCAATCTCGCAATCTAGAAACCAACATCGTTACTCTTCAAAACAGCATCAATCATAATCTGCTTTCCCTGGAAAGAAAACTACATGATAAAATCACAACCCTTGAAATCAAGACAAATGATCTTGACCTGCATGAGTCCATCAAAAATATGAATCGCGCACTAAGCGCGCTACGCCCTGAAACTCAAACTACAAACGCATTGATAAAAAAAGTACAAAGAGATTCGCAAGAATTAAGTAATATGATTCTTAGCCTTCAAAATGAAGATAGCTTTGCTCCTCAAGCAGTTCCTTGACAATTTATTACCTATCAAGCTAAAGCAAAAATTTCTTCTATCTTTTTATCGTTCTCCATTGAAGGCTGCCAACCTATCGCATTCAGGTTTTCTTTCACCTGCACCGAGTTTTTAACCCCCACAAGCGCTGTCGCAAGTCCGGGTTGCCGTAACACCCAGTTGATTGCAGTCTGCCCACAGGTCTTCCCTTCTTCACGAGCTATCTCTTTTAGCTGATCCACCTTCTTGATATTTTCAACGAACCCTTCGCCTGTAAAAGTTCCAATGATGCCTTTACTACGCCAATCTTTAAATTTAGTGTCTTTGTCGTACTTGCCTGTCAGTACTCCCGATGAGAGAGGACTGTAAGCGATTATTCCAATAGCATTCTCAATACAAAGCGAAACTGTTTCTTTTTCGATTTCTCGGGCCAACAAACTATACTCCGGTTGCAACGAAACAATTTTCCCGTACTTAAGACATTCCTTTATTTGCGCTGCCGAATAATTACTCACCCCAATGCAACGGATTTTACCTTGCTCCTGTATTTCAAGCAGCGTTTCCATAGTTTCCTGCTGTGGGGTTTCTGCATCGGGCCAATGCACTTGATAAAGGTCAATCCGATCTGTATCCAATCGCTTTAGACTCAGGTCAATCTCTTCCAAAATAGATTTTCGGCTTGCATCTTTTCGTAACGAACTCAACGACTCCTTACCCCACCGCAGACCGCATTTTGTAGCCAGAATAACCTTATCCCGGACAGGCTTAAGGGCCTTACCGATTAATTCTTCCGAGTGGCCGAACCCATAAACCGGTGCCGTATCAAAAAAGTTGATACCCAGGTCAAAGGATTTTTTAATAGAGTCTATAGATTTTTTATCCCCTTCCGTTCTCCAAAAAGGTGCACCACCGATACCCCAGGCCCCATAACCAATGACCGAAACCTCTAATTCGCCTAACTTCCTGTATTCCATAGTAACCGCCATAAAGATATTAAAATGTATATTTAAAAACTTTTTCCAATGCAGTGAAGATACTATTATAATCTTAACTTCAGTTTTTAATTTTTTTTTAATTGGAGTTTATGAAATCTCTTTTAAGAGTTCTAAGTTATTTAAAGCCCTATCAAAAAAAAGTTGCGCTCACCCTTGCCCTGGCAATTTCCACAACTTTACTGGATCTAGTTCCCCCTTGGTTGATTAAAGTAATTATCGACAACCTTGTGGAGACCACAGAAATGCCGGGAGTTTATTGGCCTGTCATCGGACTTGCTGCTGTCTATTTGGCGCGCAATATTACCAATCATAAACGCATAATCATCAACAACAAAGTGGAGCAAGACGTAGTATTTGACTTACGTTCAGAAGTTTACCGCTCACTTCAAAAACTGTCTTTAAGTTATTTTGAAAGTCGTTCGACAGGCGAACTTATGTCGCGTGCCAATGATGACGTGAATTACGTCGAGAGAATTTTCATCGATGGAGTCGAGCAAGTCGTCACCGCAACTCTGACTCTTGTCGGCATTTCCATAATACTTTTTTATATGCACTGGAAACTGGCTCTACTAGCCTTGTTACCTATTCCTTTTCTTATTTATGGTGCATGGATATATACAGAAAAAGCACACAGTCAATATCATGTGGTTCGAAAACGAGCCGCCTCAATGAATGCAAAGTTGCAGGATTCTATTTCTGGAATTCGGGAAACTCTTTCCTTCAATCGTCAGCGTTACGAAGTCAAACAATTTGAAGAACGTAGCCGCGATTATTGCGATGGCACTCTTGCTGTAATGCGTATATGGGCTGTCTATTCACCCACAATGATGTTCCTGGGTTCCCTTGGTACCGTATTGATTCTTTTATTCGGTACGGGTCTGGTACAGGCGAATGAAATAACCGTGGGTTCTCTTGTCGCCTTTGTTGGGTACCTTGCCTTATTTTATACTCCGATAAACCAATTGCATTCGGTCAACCACATGCTGCAACATGCACTGGCTTCTGGAGACAGACTTTTTGAAATCATTGACACCGTTCCCGATGTAAAAGAAAACCCGAATGCCATTTTTCCATCAACGAATGTACTAGGAAGGATTCGGTTTGATCGGGTAGATTTTTCATATATCAAAGAAAAAACCACGATCAAAAATGTTGAATTTTCCATATCGGCGGGAGAAAAGATTGCATTGGTTGGACATACAGGAAGTGGAAAGTCTACGCTGGTCAAATTACTCATGCGTTTTTACGATGTGAATTCAGGAAATATATACCTGGATGAACACCCAATTAAAGATTTAAAAATTACTTACCTAAGAGAACAAATCGGCTTGGTTTCTCAAGACCCATTTTTGTTCAACGGCACAATCGCAGAAAATATTCTCTATGGCAATATTGAAGCCAGCAGAGAACAGGTCATTGAAGCCGCCAACGCTTCGCATGCAGACACATTCATAGTTAATTTACCAGAGGGTTACGATACGCAAGTCGGAGAGCGAGGTGTCAAACTTTCAGGAGGGGAAAAACACCGAATCGCTATTGCCCGTACTTTCCTAAAAGATCCGCCCATCCTCATATTGGATGAAGCGACCTCTACAGTAGACACAAAAACAGAACATCATATAATGGAAGCATTGAACAGTCTAATGGCAGGACGCACGACGCTGTTCATAGCTCATCGGCTATCAACACTCGAAGGAGCAGACCGGATTCTTGTAATGCGGGATGGAGAGTTAGTTGAGACAGGGGTTCACGATGCGTTGATCAGCATCGATTCAGAGTACGCGAATCTTTTCCAGCATCAGACTCATTTATAGAACAAGTTAAACTCCAACTTCAACAACTTTGCCCATTTGACGGAATTTTTCTTCGCGTAACTCGACCAGTTTATCGGTGTCTATTTCTTTCAAGTCAGACAATATACTTCTAAGTGTCTTTTTTAAACGGATGGCAGCTTGTTTATGGTTCCTGTGGGCTCCGCCTAAAGGTTCCCGTACAATCTGATCAATAATTTGAAACTTCAACAAATGGTTTGCGGTCAAACATAAGGCATCTGCGGCTTGTGCGGTTTTTTTCTTGTCCTCCCAAAGTATGGAAGCACAGCCTTCAGGAGAAATCACCGAATACACGGAATGCTCCAGCATAACGATTCGATCACCCACTCCTATCGCTAAGGCTCCCCCTGAACCTCCTTCGCCAATCACCACACAAATTATAGGGACTCGTAATTGAATCATGTTGAACATATTTGTGGCAATGGCTTCTGACTGGCCTTTTTCTTCTGCATCAACACCTGGATAAGCTCCAGGAGTATCAATAAAGGTAATGATTGGCATATTAAATTTTTCTGCCATCCGCATCAAACGAAGTGCTTTACGATAGCCCGAGGGTTGCGACATACCAAAATTCCGGGCAATTTTTTCCTCCATGCCTCTTCCTTTTTGATGGCCTACAACCATCACCGATGAATCGCCAAACTGCGCAGGGCCAGCGACAATAGAGGGTCCATATCCCCCATGCCGGTCACCATGCAACTCGAAAAAGTCTGTAAATATATGATTGATATAATCCATCATATGAGGCCGGTCCGGATGTCGAGCCACCATTGTTTTATCCCAACCTTTCAAGTTGGAATAAACATCATGCTTCATTCTACGGAGCTTCTTTTTGAGCTTTGCGATCTCGTGGGTAATATCTCCGACACTGTCATACATATGCGAAAGGGAAACCAGATCGTGTATCTGTGTTTCCAATGCGAAAATTTCTCTTTCAAAATCGAGTATCTGAACCATAATTAAGTATAAAGATTAGAATGTGTTGTTATTATTTTACTAGTAAAAACCGAAAATTGGATGAATTAAATTTTTCAAGTTCTTCGACTCACTCAACGCCTGAGCCCCTTCAGTGCCAATCTTATTTTGACCTAACTTTAATGATTCAAGGTTGGCAAAATTAGGCGATTCGGCAATTGCGTGAGCACCTTCATCACCTATACGATTAAAATTTAAATTCAGCTTTTTCAGATTCCCCAAGCTACTGGAACCAGCCAGAGCCTTAGCCCCTGCATCAGTGATATTGTTTTTAGAAAGATTCAGAGAAGTTAATCTCTTCAATTTTCCAGATCGTGACAGAGCAATTATCGAGACATCCGTTAAGTCATTATTTTTCAAGTCCAAGCTTTCCAGTTTGCTGGCGAATGAAGTCTGCAACAAAACTTCCACTCCCAAATCGCCAATCAGTCCGGCACCCAATTCATTAAGCCTGTTGGTGCGATTCAGGTCTTTGATCCATTCGATTAACTGGAAACGTTTCCAAGCATTCTTGGCAGATTTCCTAATGGGGTTGTAAGTCAATTCAATTTTTTTTAGATTTTTCAGTTTCGTGGAGTGTGTGAGCTTTATTGCTCCTGGTCCATGTATCTGATTGTAGTTCAGATTCAACTCCTCCAACTGGGTTAAGGTGTCTGACTCAGCAATCAAACCCGCTCCTTTATCAGAGATATGATTATGATATAAGTTTAAAACCTTTAAGTTTGATAACGGTTTTGATTGGGAAATATATTCGACACCAAGATCGGTGATATTATTATTTTCCAGATAAAGAGCAGTGAGTTGATCGAGATTTTTTGATTGCGCCAACGCGCGTACACCCTCATCGCCAAAGTTCCCCTTATAAATAATCAAGGTCGAAACCGTTTTCAACAAAGAAGACCCCGCCAGATAGGCAACGCCTTCATCTCCCAGGTTTTTAGTATTGATCCTGAGCACCTGATCGTTCCGTTTCAGTTTTTTTTGGATATACTTTCCAATTTCTTCTCCCGTCATCTTGGGAGACGCAGAACCCAATACGAAGAAACAGAGAAAGGGTAATAAAATTTTCAATCTATATAGTTTCATTTCAAATGAATATATTCAGAGAGGAACGAACTGGTTTATATAACTATTCTACCGATCATTAGAGCTGTTTTCAATTTCTCTTAGACGCGCTTCCAACTCTCGAACTTTCTTTGCAAGATCGGGAAGTTTCGGCAAAGTAGCCATATATCTTTTCCATGTCCCCGTGGGAACCGCTGGCCAACCACTGACCACAGTTTTGCTTTCAATATCGCGAAAGGTTCCCGACTTTGCGGTTACAGTCACCTGATCTCCTAGCGTCACATGGTCGGCCAAACCTACCTGCCCTGCCAATACCACATGGTGCCCCAATGTACAGCTCCCTGCAAGCCCCACCTGCGCTACCAGAATGGAATGTTCTCCCACGGTACAATTATGCGCAACTTGCACAAGGTTGTCTATTTTTGTTCCTGCCTTAATAAGGGTGGTTTCCATAGCCGCTCGGTCTACACAACTGTTAGCTCCAATTTCCACATGGTCTTCGATCACCACACAACCAAACTGGTTAATCTTATAATGGCAACCTTTTTCATCGAGAGTGTAACCAAACCCATCGGCACCTATTACCACCCCGGCATGAAGGATGACGTGATTCCCCAGGTTAGAATTACGATAAAGTGTGACATTCGGATGCAACGTGCAATGGTCTCCCACTTTACAAGTATTGCCAATTACCACATTCGCATGCAAAACAACATCATCGCCTATAGAAACATCATTCCCAATGCAAACTCCAGCAGAAAGTGTGACATTCTCTCCCAGCTTCACATTATTCCCCATAACAGCACTGGAGTGGACTCCCGGCTGCGGCCTGGGTTCCGGATTAAATTCTTTAATCAAACGCGCAAAAGCAAGCTCAGGTTTTGCCACAACGATTTGCGGGATCGACACATCGACAAGTGCCATAACCAATACTGCCGAGGCTTGCGTATTTTTTAATGCTTCAAGATATTTATTTTGCATGAGAAAGGTAATATCTCCTTCTCTAGCATTCTCGACGCCACGTGCGCCACTGATTTCTACAGCATCCTCCCCTGCCAAGGTTCCGGACACTAATGAAGCAACCTGTTCCAGCTTCATGCTTCCCCCTTCCAGATTTTCAAAACAGTTTTCAACAAAATATTAATCAAATAAAATTAAATCACCAGATTTTGTTTGATCGGATTGAGTTCTCCGCCAACCAGTTCCAACACTCTATCCAATTGCCCTGCGACTCTCTGGCTATGCGTAACGAGAACAAACGTCTGGTTGAATTCTTCATTCAGTTTGCGAATCAATCCGATCAATTGATCGCTAGAATGGGTGTCCAAATTCCCGGTAGGCTCATCTGCTAATAACAAATCAGGCTGATTCATCAACCCTCTTGCCAAAGCGACACGCTGGCTTTCTCCACCAGATAATTCTCCTGGTTTATGAAACATCCGGTCTTGCATACCGACTTCACATAAAAGATATTCGGCTCTTTCTCTGGCAATCGATTTCTGTTTATTTTGAATCAAAGCAGGGAACATTGTGTTCTCCAAAGCCGTGAAGTCAGGCAATAGATTAAAAAATTGAAAAACGAACCCAACATGAACGTTGCGGAATTTTTCCAGAAAAGAGTTTCCTTGACGATATATATCCTGCCCCTTGAATATCACTTTCCCATTCGCTGGCTGATCTAACCCCCCGAGAACATGTAACAAAGTACTTTTACCAACACCGGATGCACCTACGATCCCCAACACCTCTCCAGAAATCACTTTCAGATGGGCCTCTTTCAGAACATGGATCGTCTCGCGTTTGGTAGCATAGCTTTTATCAACAGCCACCATTTCGATCAGGCATTTTTGATCTACATTATCAGGATCACTCATAACGCAGGCCATCTACAGGATTCAGTCGGGAAGCACGCCACGCTGGATACAAAGAAGCTAAAAAACAAATTAAGATAGAAAAAATTATAATAAGAAATGAATCTAGATATTGAATTTCAGAAGGTAGCTTATCGAGGTAATACACATCGCTTGGGAAAGCAGTTATACCAAATATACTTTCGATAAAACCGACTATTTCATTGAGGTTAGGAACAATGGTGAATCCGCCGACACAGCCAATAAATGTCCCCGTTACGCCGATGATCAGCCCTTGCAAGCTGAAAATTTTCATTATGCTGGAACGCGATGCCCCCATCGATTTCAAAATAGCGATCTCCTTGGTTTTTTCCATGACCACCATAAAAAGCGTGCTCACTATATTAAAAGCCGCCACCAGGATAATTAAAATTAAAATAATGAACATGACAATTTTTTCAAGACGCAAGGCAGAAAAAAGATTTTTATTCATCTTCTTCCAGTCCCTTGCGTAGTAAGGGAAGCCAAGGCTTTCTTGCAAGGATTCTGCTATTTTATCTGCACGGTCTATATCATCCACGCGAATTTCAACGCCACTCACAGTATCTTTCATTGAAAAAAACTTTTGTGCCGATTCGACGGAAATGAAAGCCAGGCTGGAGTCGTATTCAAACATCCCCGACTCAAAAAATCCGACTACTTTAAAAAGTTTGATTTTGGGCACCAAGCCCATGGGAGTCAATCGGGAAGCAGGGGAAACCATCGCCACTGCGTCATCCATCTGCACACCTAGCTTATGCGCCAGTTCCTTACCAAGAATAATTTTGTCACGCCGAGGACCTTTGGATGCGTTCTCACCTCTTTTCAACATCGCAAGATCACCTTGAATCAGATTTTTTTCAAGATCAGAAACCATCGCTTCCCGATCAGGATCAATACCACGAACAACTACGCCCGAAGAGCTGCCACCAAATGTCAGCATCACCTGATTGAGAATAAATGGGGCTGCGGCCTTGACCCCTTCGGCCTGCATCACTTTTTTCAAAACGGATTCATAATCATCCATTCCCGAGCGGGTGATATTAGTAACAACAATATGGCTATTGGTTCCAAGGATTTTATCGCGAAGGTCTTTTCCGAAACCTGACATAACGGCAATGACCACGATCAACGCCATCACCCCGAGAGCGACACCACCGACGGATATCCAGGTATTGAGGGAAATAAACTTTTGCGTACGCTTGGCTTTTAGATGGCGCAGGCTGACAAAAAGCTCAAAGGACATATAAGGGGTGAATCAAGGACTAGTCCCTGATTCCTTTTTCAATTGAGGGAAAAGGATCACATCACGAATTGAAGAGCTATCGGTAAACAACATAACCAAACGGTCAACACCAATGCCTTCGCCAGCCGTTGGTGGCATACCGTATTCCAGGGCGCGGATAAAATCATGGTCCATCCAATGAGCTTCGTCATCACCGGCTTGACGTTCCGCTACTTGCCCTTCAAATCTTTTCTTTTGGTCTATCGGATCATTCAACTCGGTGTAAGCATTGGCAATTTCCTTGCGACCAATAAAAAGTTCAAACCGCTCAACCAACTCGGGGTCGTCTTCCTTTTTCTTGGAGAGGGGTGACAATGCTAACGGATAGTCCGTAATAAAAGTGGGTTGAGACATTTTTGGTTCCACAAAATGATCGAACAGTTTTGCGAGGATTTTTTCATGGCTGTCCTTTTTTTCCAACGCCACTTTATTCTCCAGAGCAAATGCCGCTGTCTTTTCTGGATCGCCCAGATGCTCCTCAGCAATGCCTCCAATATCAATCAAGGATTGCCGAAAGGTGCAACGCCGAAATGGCTGGGAGAAATCAATCGTTTCTGTCACCGATTCACCATTCACAACGCTCGTATAGGGAAACTTGAAATCGTTTTCTGGAAATACCTTTTCAGAAATGAAACGAAAAAGGTCTTCTGTTAAATCCATCAGGTCATTGTAGTCAGCATAAGCCGTATAGAACTCAACCATGGTGAACTCAGGGTTATGTTCAGTCGATATGCCCTCGTTGCGAAAATTCCGGTTGATCTCGTAAACTCTTTCCATTCCGCCGACCACAAGCCGCTTGAGATAAAGCTCCGGCGCGACACGGAGATAAAGATCCATATCCAAAGCATTGTGATGTGTTTTGAAAGGCCGAGCTGTGGCTCCCCCGGGGATAGACTGCATCATTGGAGTCTCGACTTCGAGATAATCCCGCTCATTCAAGTAATCACGAAGCGCGGAAATAATCTTACTGCGCAGAACAAAAACTTTTTTAACATCTGGGTTGACGATCAAATCCACATAACGCTGTCGATAACGCAACTCAACATCTTTCAGTCCATGCCATTTTTCAGGAAGGGGCTGTAGAGATTTGGATAACATAGTGATCTCGCTTGCGAACAGGGTCAACTCTCCCGTTTTTGTTTTGGAGACTCTTCCATTGACTCCAATAATATCGCCGATATCAAATTTTCCAAATATCTCGTACGCCACTTCACCTAAAGCGTTTTTATTGATAAAGACCTGAATTTGCCCGGTGGTATCCTGAATATTGACAAAAGTCGTTTTGCCATGTTTCCGCCGAGTCATAATCCGACCTGCAGCTATACAAGTATGATCCTTTTCATCGAGTTCTTCCTTGATACCATCATCAAATTCCTGCACTAGCGATTGAATAGAGGTGTCTATTTTAAACCGATTGATATAGGGAGCAATTCCCTTCTCTCTCAGGTCTGCGAGCTTTTCATGCCTGAGTTTGATCAAATGTCCTAATTCTTCCATGAGCTTAATTCAGTTCTTTTTTGAGTTATATGGGGGAAACTGGCTATTATTTGAACGCTGGATAAGCCTATTATTATCTAGCAAACTCGGTAAATCGAGATTCACGAACCACAGTGACCTTAATTTCACCGGGATAAGTTACCTCTTTTTCAATTCTCTTCGCGATATCGCGTGCGAGGATATTAGCACTTTGATCATCGGTACCACTGGGTGTAACAATGATGCGAACTTCTCGACCAGATTGAATTGCAAAAGTTTTCTGTACACCTTTAAACGAGTCGCCAATTTCTTCCAGCTGCGTCATACGCTTAACATAAGTTTCCAACATCTCACGTCTCGCACCCGGTCTGGACGCAGAAATCGTGTCGCCTGCAGCAACAAGAACCGCGTATGGAGATTCTGCTTCACAATCTTCATGATGCGCCGCAATAGCATTTAATACGAAAGGATGTTCTCCATAGCGTTTAGCAATATCTACCCCTAAAGAAGTATGAGTACCATCGGTTTGATGATCGATGGCCTTACCAATATCATGCAATAGCCCTGCACGCTTCGCCATGTTTTCGTTTAAACCGAGTTCAACTGCAATGGCTCCGCAAACAAAGGCAACCTCCTGAACATGTTCGAGAACATTTTGTGTGTAGCTGGTTCGATACTTGAGCCTACCAAGCAACTTGACCATTTCAGGATGTACATTATCAATCCCAACATTAAGGACCGCCTGCTCTCCCGCTTTTTGAATCTCTTCAGTCACTTCCTTTTTGCATTTTGTTACGACATCTTCTATTCGTCCAGGGTGAATGCGGCCATCAAGAGTTAAATGTTCAAGAGCCCGCCGCGCCACTTCCCGCCGAATCGGATCAAACCCGGAGAGCACTACCGCACCCGGCGTGTCGTCAATGATCAGATCGATTCCTGTTGCCTGCTCAAGAGCTCGAATATTTCGTCCTTCTCGGCCGATGATGCGACCTTTGATATCGTCACTAGGCAATTCGACTACAGCTACGGTCGTTTCAGCGACGTGGTCCGAGGCCAGCCTTTGAACCGCCATGGTAATTAATTTTCGCGCTTGGTCATCGGCTTGCGATTTTACTTTTTCTTCAATTTTCCTTACCTCACGTGCGGCATCCATCTTGGCTTCATTAATGACTTTATTCTTTATCTCTTCTCGCGCCTTTTCAGCCGTGTAAGAACCTATCACTTCGAGGTTTCTGAGTTCCTCTTCAACCAGTCGCTTGTATTCTATTTTTTGCTGCTCAACTTCTTTATTATCTTTATTAAGTTTTACAAACTGCGATTCGATTTCCTTTTCACGGGACTCAAATTTCGTGGACTCGTTTCTCAAGTCTCGTCCTTTTTGCTCAAGGTTTTTTTCCTGATCACGAAGGCTATCCCGCTTGCTCTTCATTTCCCTTTCCAGTTCACCTTTTACTACCAGCGATTTTTCCCGGGCTTCGATTTCTGCGGACTTCATGAGGCTTTCAACCTCTTTCTCCGCTTCGGCGATAACTTTCTGGCGGCGAGCTTCCGCTTCCTTAATCTGATATTCCGTGAACATCTTCCGCAAAAAATAACCAATCCCATACCCGATCGCCAAGGCTAATAACATTCCCCCGAGCAAGGTACTGAAGTTTACTTTTATGGCAGTGAATATATGCATTTAAAAACCTCTTGAAGTAAACATACTGAATGTTTTCTGGAAACCTCAGCAGTTTAACGTGTCTTTTTCAGTAAAAACCTTTTGCACCTTTTTATCCCAAACATCCTGATGTAGCAAGCCCACTATTTGGAAATCGTAAGCGACTCCTAAACGTAAAGAGTTGCCCGGCAACTCCATAAACAATCTGTCATAGTAACCGCCACCGAAGCCTATTCGCCCGCCGGAAGAATCAAATGCCAAGCCTGGTGTTACAATTGCATCTATTTTAGCCGGTGAAGCGGCAGGAACCCCAGAAGGCTCCCGAATTCCAAATCCATTGATATCTAGACCTGTTTCCAGACTTTTAATCTCACAGATTTCTAGTTTATTTTCGGCTTCTACTATCCGCGGGACATAAACTTTTTTTCCAAGTTTCAATGAGCGTGCGACCATGGCATCCGTATATACCTCTTTTCCAAACGACAGGTAATATAAAACAGAGTCACGTGTTAAAAAATCTTCACAGGAAAACAGGTTTTCTTCGATCTCCCTACTAAGATCCACAACCTCATCCAGTGTCAGATCATTTCTGCGACGGCTCATCATCTTCCGGACAGCTGCTTTATCCAGCTTTGGAATAGCGCAAGCCATAAGTCGTCCTAACAGATCGTGCAAAATAAAGATACCGTACCCGCAATCAGGCACATGCTAAGATTTTAGGTGAGAACCAGCAA
>JBLFWU010000063.1:0-16385 GCA_047610985.1 Nitrospinales bacterium
CGCTATCACACGTCTTTCATCGATAGAGGTCAGTTTTTTACTTTCCTTAAAATCCGACAGAATCTTTTCTGTTCTGGACAACTGTTTTTTAGTTTCCCCGATTCTAGCATCCAACCAGTCCCCTACACCGGCCTCCATAGAGCTTTTCATCTCGATTTTTTTTAGAATAAAAATTTCCACAACACTATTTGCAATTTCGGCAGCCCAGCTTGGGGAATGATCTCGATAACTGATGTTGACTAACCTGCTTCCACGGATAGGGTTGACTTGCAAGTTGCCAATAAACCGGTCCACAAGGGATGTATAAGGGTCACTGGTAACATCCTCTACATCGGGTTTTTCTCGAATTCCGATTTCCATCATCTTCTCCCCAATCCATTTACGAAAAAGGTAGAAGCTAAATTCTTCGGAATTCTCTACTTTAGGCTCAAGTCTTTCTTCCAACCCAAGCCTTTGGATCACATTTTTCACCAACGATCGACTCTTTAAAAGCTCATACTGTGTCTTATAGAAATCAAAGTCAGCTGCGCCTCCAGTCGCGAAACTAGGTTGCAGCTTGAGCGCTTTAGGAACTTCTCGTTCAATGAGTATCTGGACCGTTGCCATATATACAGGTTTTATTCGATAAGAAACCAGAGCCGTCAACACAACAAAAATTATTACACAGCCAAGTATCGCAAATTTTCTTTTGGCCAAAACTTTCAAGAACTCAGATATCTGGAAGTCTTCAGTATTTTTATTTAGGATCACGGTTAGGGGAATTCTCGAATTTCAAACAGGTTTTTGACAATGGTTCTTGGAAACTTAAAAAACCGTTGTGACGGAAAAAGTCAAGATATTGCTTAAATAATCATTACTATCAAAATCTGAACTGTTCTCGATACGCATATACTCTACCTCGGCTTTTAACCACTTTTGGACATTATAAATCAAGCCCAAACCCACGGTGCTGATATCATCACTCCTGTCTTTAATAGCGCCTCCACCATTAACAGTATCTGCTTGTGGTCTAGTAAAATCCAGATTTTCAAATCCAATAAAAGCTCGAGTTCCTATTTTTGGAAATAAAGGCCATTGTTGCTCCCAGGCAACGTTTATATTTGTCTTGATATGAACCGATGCGGCCGCAAAAATGGAATCCTGAATACTTCGTTCACCTGCCAGAATAAGTTTAGTTCGACTTGAGAAATCGTAACTGAGATCCATTTTATAACTGAGACCTGCTCGATTACTGCCCCCGGAAACAAATCTCTTTTGATAACCAAGCCCCACGCTTCCAGAAACAAGAGCTGAAGGCTCAAACTTTGCTAGAACAAAAAAGCCATAGAGGTTCGAGTCTAGATTGACCGACTGCGGTGCCGTATAAAAGGTATTTTCATATAACAGATCAACTCCAAAACTGGTCAATGTGGTCCACGCCCATAATGCGGAAGTTGATGTCGTAAAATCATTTTTATCACCCACCTGAAGGGTACTGGCATCAAACCTTTGAAAATCAATTTCCCCATTCAATCCCAATAAAGTTCTGGGAGTTAAGGCCCACTGAAACCTCTCCCCCAACTCCGTGGACGTACGTTTTTGCCTGGGGCTAAAATTGCCCGCAAACTCTGTTGAAGAGGGATCCTGCGTTTGAAGAAAATTTCCAAACAAAGTCAGCCGGGTTCTGCCTCCCTCCCCTGCCAAAACCAATTTAGTATCTAAATCATGATGCAGGAAGTCTTGTGCGTTTACTTTTATGAAGTTTTCATCCCGAGCTTCATAAAATATATCTAACCCCCAAGTATCCCCAGCTTCAAGTTCTTTGGTAATTCCCAAGTTTCCTTTTAGAGTATAAATACTATCTGAAGTGGGTGACTGAAGGGTTCCATTCGAAAAGGTTTGATCTGCCTCAAGAAATATATTGTCATCATATTTGTAGGAAACCCCTGCGCCAGGATGAACTTCAAAACGCCCTATCCGGATATCTCCCTCCGGTTTTTTCTTTCGAGATGAAAATGGAACTTCGCGGATTCCACCAAATCCTTGAGCGACTTGAATTTTTGGAAATTCTGGAATCTCTTTTTCTACAACTTCAAGAGATAAGTCCTCGCTCTTTAGAACGGGTTCCGCTTGAAGAGCAGAACACCAAAGCAAAACAAGGGGTAAGACCAAAACCCTCATAAATTTTTCTTTTGATTTAAACAATCCGATCTCTCGATTTTGCACTAAAAAATTATTTAGCCTGTTTTGTACAATTTTAAAATGTAAAAAACTGTTTTAAAACAAACTACTAAAAAAATCCAACCCAAATTAGCAGTTTCGAATCATCTTTTATCCGATTTATCATAGACCATTCTACTCATTGGATTTTTGACCACTAATGCAATTAAAAATTTTATTTTCGGTCTTAAAAATATAGCTTAAATACTTAAAAAGTCAAGCCTTATTAGATACCGTAGGGGTTCTTCTGACTTAGAAGTTACAACCTTTGGCAACGCAATGAATTAACAGTATATAAGCCAAATATGGCTAAATCAATCTAGCATGGAAAAGATAATGGAATCAAGAAATACAGTATTTCTTAAATCGGGAGGGGGGAGGAAAACAATAAACAGAAGTGCTAAAAATAAAAAATGTAGCCAAAAATGGGATTTCAGCCATAAAACATCTGAAAAACTTCTTCAAAAGAGTCTTTAACGGATGACTTGATTGCAGTAAGTTGTTTTTTTTCTAATTGTAGGAATTCCAGGATTTTGCGGCCTAATGGAGGGGTAAAAGGCTCGCCACTTCCACCCAAACCCATTTCATAAACAAGAATATCTGCAACATGAACTATGGAAACAAACTTAGGAAACTTGGGAGCCTCTAAAGGATTATGATGGTAATGCACGCTTTCTACCAGCGGATCAGACAGTCTCCATCTTTTTAATAATTCTCCACCTACTTGGGCATGAGAAAACCCCAGTTCCTCCTGCTCTATCTGATAAAGGTGTCTGCCTTCGTAATCGGCTCGGCTCAAACAAGTCCTTGATATTGCCGGAGCCTCCTTATACATGACCAAACTACCGATATCATGAAGTAGCCCCATCAAATAAAACTTCTCTGTATTGGTTTCTCCAAATAAAACAGCTATCTCTTTGACCATCAAGCCACAGGCTATATTGTGCTTCCAGAACATATCAAGATTGACCAAGTCTTTGGGAATGCCATTGAACTTGCTCATAACAACCGTAGCAAGAGCAAGGTCTCCCAATTGGTCAACACCAAAAATATTAAGAGCATGGGTGACAGAATCAACAGATGTGGACAATCCGTAAAAAGAACTATTTACTATTCTTAAAAGCCTGCTGGACAAGCCTGGGTCTGCCCGAATAATATCTGCAAAATCTTGGAATGTGCTTTCAGGATCTTGAATCGCATCCTTAAGTTTATGGTACACAACAGGTGGAGAGGCCACCTCATTAGTTAAAATATCTTGAATTTCCACATGCCACCATATATCGGATTAGAAATATTCTTCAAACTACCCTACTTTATTTTGGTCCTGGAAACAACTCAGAGGTTCTCCCTAACAACCTGTAATAAGTTAGCCCTATCCATTCATAGATCACATTTGAAACCGCAGATGTTGATGAAAGCCTTGGGGGAATCCGTAGGGTCAGTTCCAACTTTCCAGTTGTTTTAAAATCAACTGGATAAGGGATTACCTCCCAACCCAGTTTTCTAAATATGCCCACCGACCTGGGCATATGCCAGGCTGAAGTAATCAGCACCCATTTTTCTCCTTTTTGAGGTTTCACAAGTTTAAAAGCATTTTGTGCATTCTCCAATGTGTTTCGAGATTGAGAATCAAACATGACCCGATCCGGATCAAGCCCCATCTGTTCAAAGAATAACCTGGCTGTAAAAGCCGCTTTATACTCCTGCGCACCTATGGCACCTTGCCCACCTGCATAAACAAATTTTGCATCAGAAAACCTACGGGCAAGACTTACAAAAGTTGTCAAACGTTCTGCAGAATCTGCAAGACTAGCTTGTCCTCTCACTTGAGTGAGTTTAGGGCTTTCCGCTCCTCCCAAAACAATCACTCCGGTTATATCTTCGGGAAGAGGTTCAGGAATAGGAAACCTGTTCTCAAGGGGAATCAACAACATACTGGAAATCGGGAGCAAGGAGAAAAGTATAATAATAGTAGTTGAAACTGCAACCAGTCTTCTTCCAAGCTTTTCCCGACCAAAATATAACAAACAAACTCCCACCGATAGAACCAACAACAAACTAATATCTGGTGAAGCCAGCCGCCAAAAAATTTTAGAGATAATCCAGAGGACAGTATCCATTTCAACACCAAAAAATAGAAAATAAAAATTAACTCAAGCTAGCAAACAAAACCTTATAACTCAATTATTTAATAGCCTGCTTTTAATCATCAAACCCCTTTAATTTTTTCCGAAATTCTGTAAGGAAGTATTTAATCTCCCGACAAAAATAACTATCTATATATAGAATATTTTATATAGAGTAATATGTTTAAAATTAAAGTAAGAAACCAGCTCGACTTATAAGGAGTGGGGGAGAAATTTTTATCACTCTTTTCAACGCTCAGGAGATTTAATGTGAAGACCAGTACCGAAATTCGTAAGGACGTTCAAGAATACTACGGCAAAATTCTTAAAACTAAAAATGATCTACAAACCAGCGCCTGTTGTGCCGCAGACTCAATGCCCGCATACCTTAGGCCCTATTTAAAAAATATACATGAAGAAGTGCAATCCCGTTTCTACGGGTGCGCCTCTACTTTTCCATCCGCACTTTATGGGAAAACCGTGGTCGATCTGGGTTGTGGATCAGGACGTGATTGCTATCTTCTCGCGCAAGTGGTTGGTCCAGATGGGTTGGTCATCGGCATAGATATGACAGACGAGCAACTGGCGGTAGCAAGAAAACATGTTGACTATCACACTAGTAAATTCAACCTAGAAAAACCTAATGTGGATTTCCGTAAAGGATGGATTGAAGATCTCGCTACTGCCAACCTTGAAGATAACTCTGTTGATGTTATCATCTCCAACTGCGTTGTGAATCTTTCGCCTGATAAGGAAAGTGTTTTCCGAGAAATTTTTAGAGTACTAAAACCCGGCGGAGAACTTTATTTATCAGATGTCTTCACCGGTCGGCGCGTTCCAGAACCACTCACCACAGACCCCGTTTTACTGGGGGAATGTCTTGGAGGTGCTCTATATATAGAAGACTTTCGACGCATGCTTGCTAAAGTAGGTTGTTTCGATTACCGAGCCGTCTCGAAAACACCCATCACCTTGAACAATGAAGATATCCAGCGCAAAGCAGGTATGATTGACTTCTATTCCATGACCGTACGAACCTTCAAATCCGACTTTGAAGATATCTGCGAAAATTTTGGTCATGTCGCTTACTACAATGGAACGATTCCCGAATTCCCTCATGGGTTTACTCTGGACGATCATCATTATTTCCAGACCGGCATTCCTGTTCCTGTATGTGGAAACACCTACAAAATGTTGAGCGAATCCCGATTCGGTGACCATTTCAAAATGACAGGAGACTTCACAACTCATTACGGTCCATTTGACTGTAGTGTTGCACCGGCGCAAGAAGGTATTCCCGCTAACGGAAACGGGGCTTGCTGTTAGTTTTTTTTAGCAAGACCCCTCTGTGCGAGTGATAGGCAGGTTCTATACTCGCACAGGTAGGTGCGGTATTATTTCCTCAAAAGTTTTTAGGTAAGCTAACAAGCGGCTCAACAAATCAAAATCCTACAAAAAAAGAATGGCTAGCAGACATCTGGATATTGCCTGTGGGAAATGCGGCACATTTATTGTGCGCTATCGGAAGGAAGGGTCTGGCCAACTGATTCGACTCTATCTGGATAAGGTACTGCAACCGAAATCTTTGGCAGCTCTTAAATCAAACGGCAGAAAATCCAGCCTTCCAGTATTAGCCTGCCCAGAGTGCGACCTTCATGTCGGGTATCCCATGGAACATGAAGGAAATCGCCTTGCCTACCGCATGATTAAAGGGTCCTATAAAAAATCCAGTAACTAGACCGAGTTTTCTCGCCTAGAAAAAATCAGGCATCCAGAGTGAGATCGCCTTTGGGCACTGCAATGCAAGCCAGGCATGATCCTGCTTCGGGGAGGGATCCCGGTTCTCCTACATAAGTCACCTCGCCACTTTTTATCGCCGTCAAACAGGTACCACAGTTTCCCGCTCGGCATCCAGAGTCCAGAGGTATGCCATTTTTCTCAGCAAATTCCAGCAGTGAGGTTAAGTTTGGATTCCAGGGAAGAGTTTTTCCGGACTTGGTAAAACGTATATCAATTTTTGGAGCATCGTCCTTTTTAGAACCTTCTTTAGACTCTACTGTGCATTTCTTAACAGTTGCGGGTCCAAAGGCCTCAAAATGGATACTGGTTTTTGGCACGCCCCAGCTCGCCAGTCCCGCCCGCAAATCTTTAACCATCGGGGGTGGCGCACAAATATAAAACTCATAATTTGTAGAGGGAAGCATTGGCTTCAAATTCTCAACGGTAACCCTTCCTTCAACGTGGTAGTCATCGCCTTTAAGATCCATTTCACCTGGACGACTGTAAAAAATTTTCAAATTCACATTAGGATTTTCTCTCGCAACTTTTTCTAGATGTTCCTTCATCACATGCTCTGTTTTATCTCGAACTCCCAGAAAAAACCATATCTCTCTTTGTGAATCTATTTCAACCAGAGCATTCAACATACTGAGAACCGGCGTGATACCCACACCCCCAGAAAGCAATACCACAGGTTTTTTTTCATTCATTTTTAAATAAAAATGGCCACTTGGAGCCTTAACATCGACAATGTCATGTTCATTCAAGGAGTCATGAAAATAACTGGACACCAGCCCAGGAGGCGCACTCGGCTCATCTCGTGGAGCAGGAACCCTCTTGATAGAAACTCGATAGCGGTCAGGATGATAAGGGCTGTCGGATAAAGAATAGCAACGTATAACAGGCTGTCCTTGTCCAGGAATGTGAAACTGGA
The DNA here is from genome assembly GCA_047610985.1 of Nitrospinales bacterium. Lineage (GTDB taxonomy): Bacteria > Nitrospinota > Nitrospinia > Nitrospinales > VA-1 > UBA8687. Next base: position 7,039 of record JBLFWU010000063.1, read on the forward strand.
AAGTCAGAAACTGTCCAGGTAAAAATCCAGGAAGAGGTTTACCGTCATGAGGAGCCAGATAAAACGAAGTGATATCTTTTGTCTCTTTTTCTTTCGATACAATACGGAATTTCCTAAAGCCATTCCAAGACAACTTTGCCTTTTCACTCTCAAGTCGTTTTTCATCCATGATTTGATCAACGCGAACCTTTAACAACTCTCCTTCCAGATCGGCTCTCTTCTGGTTTATAGCCAGAGCACGAGAACTATTTGCAATGAGAATCAGCACATATGCCACGAGGCTCAATAAGAATACCAATGCAATAAAACTAATAGCGATGTTCAGCAAAACCCCTCCTTTAAGACAGTTCGATCCGTCTTACATATCATTTTTTAATTTCCGGCATTTGTCTTTTAACAGAAACCATTTTCTTTTTAAAACCAGGATTGAGATGATAAACGTGGCAACTTTGACAATCCTGATTGATCTGTGATTCCGTATGACATTGGACGCAGGTCTGCCTTTTAATTGATGAAAAATTACTGGACCACTTCGATGCATCAAAACCTTTAAACGAAGTCATATACTCAGCCTTGGAATCTAAAATATGGCAATTAGAGCAAGAACTTTTATTACCCATAATTTCTATATGACTGGAATGAGAATAGTTAGAATGTGGCCTATCGTTAGCTATCTTATACTTCCATTCAATGCTCAACTTATTTTTACCATCGATCGTTGTGGTTTCACTTACAGCATGACATTTAACACACCCACCAACACCTTCCTTGGGAGAAATTACCTCATCCCGCATGGCAATGGCTCGAGCCATTTTATCTTCATCCTTCTGAACTGTTGAAACAGCCAAAGCAAACTCAACCCAGCTTTTTGCTACCGGGTCCCGATGGCCCATCGGCTTATAGCGAACCTCCAGCATATCTGCATACCAGCCGCCAAATTTGGCCTCAACTGGCGATTCATATTCCAAATTCAAACCCCAAGAACATGCAGCGCGTTTAAGAACTTCCGGGTTTAACCCTTCTAAAAGTTGATCGGCCATGGGCTTTTTGGTTTGTGAGTTGACCATATCTTCTATAGATGAATGGCTTTCTTCTGCCATGGAAAAAATAAGTTCCTGCAGAGGTTGGTTATAAACCTCTGGGTCATCTTCCGGTACATTCAATAAAAATGCACTGACCAACGCTGGCATTTCCGTAGAAACACTGAGAAATTCATCATCTGACTTTTCTTCTGTAAGAGAGTTGCAAGCTTGGACCAACGCATCCCGGTCAATCAAATCATTAACAAGTTCAGGAAGACGAACCAAGACGAGGTCTTTCTTTGTAATCTGAGATCCATGGCAGTCGACACAAATGGTTTCATAAGCTTGAGGTCGCACTTCTCTGTCTGAAAGAGTTACTTTATGACAACCAATGCAAGACGTTGGTGCTTTCTCCGTAAATTTTGGATTTTCAAAATGCTTTTTCAAATGCGAGCCATGATCAAACTTAATCGCATTGCGGTCAAAATAAGGATATCTATCAGGAAATTCAGGATGGCCCTGCGAAAAACTTTCAAACTTATTTTTATGACAAGTGTTACATTGCTCACTGGTAGATTGACGGGTACTCATTTTCTCCCCACTATGTTCCCTGTGACACATAATGCACTCTGTTTTTCTGACTTCTCGGTCTTTCGCCATATCATTATTATGCGCCATAGAATCTGGCCCACCAAAAGAATGGCAGTCAACGCAACGTTCAGAAATATCTAATTGAGTGAATACGGCTTTTGTCCAGGCCGCAGGCCCCTGCCCGTATACCGCATGACAGGATGAACAGCCTTCTGTAAACTTTTTATGCACTTTGGATAAAGGTCCCGCATCGGAAATACTGATGAATCCGCTACTATCATCAGGGTTCAAAGCTTGCGAAGAAGCCAATAATGCTACAATAGCGACTACCGCTAAAAAAGCAATTCGCCCTCTAATGACACGCAAAGTTTTTCTTGGCGCACAAGGCGGCCTCTGCCATGAGCATTCCCCTCGAGGACCTGGGCCCTCTGCACATGCACCTCCAAAACGTTTTTCCCTGCGGCATAGCCAACGATCTTTTTTAAAGAACGGCTCACAATCGCTGGTCCCCCCGCAACTCCCGTCTGTTTTTGGTCCATTATTGCAGGGAGTTCGCCACAAAGCACCTCGTCCACACCGAAAAGGAAAATTTGGGCGTTCATAGCGACTTTGATCGTGATTAAATTTATCTGTACTCATTTAAATAAAAAACACCTGAATAACAATTAAATGCCAGATCACCATTGCCATAACAGTCGCAGCTAAAGGCACATGCACAAGAAGCCATTTTTTCAGCATGGTCTGTAAAGAATAGTGGAAATCTATTTTCCTTTTAGTTTCTGCTAAAATACAAATCTGATCCAAATAAACCCGTTCTGCTTCATTTAAAAACCGTTCCAGAACAGAGCATTGCCTTATAACCCAGGTCTGTGCGCTCTGTCCGCCAAAAATATTATTAATAACAAATCGGGGGCGCTGAAAAAACCATCCCAGTGTTTCAAAATAATGTTGTGCGAGCGTATCACTTCCTGTTTTTTCTGTGCATTCCAAAACTAGGTTTTCAGCCTTGTTTCTTATCTCCGCAAGATCCCGTGGGATCCGCTCATAAATACATTCAAGACCAACACGGGTTAAAAGTTTCGGATAAATCTTTTCCATGATCAACCCCAGAATTCCGGACAAAGTCGTGCCATAAAAAAGAACCGCGAGAATCTGGACATACAATCCTTTTGGCCACAAAACATCCGCGTGCAACCAAAACAGAAACAAAGCCAGAAAACCTGCCACTGAATGAAGAAGAAACCACTTATGAGCAGGCCATAATGGAAGGAACGGTAAACGCTTGCGCACATTAAACATGCACAAAACAAAAATAACGAAGAACAATGCCCCGCCACTAATAAACTCAGGATAATTGAGGGAACTTTCGACCTGTAAAGTCCAAACCCAAATCAAAACAAAAAAAAGGATGGCAGTGGCTATGTATCCCCACATTCTTTTCATCATTGCCCTCCGATACCCTCACCACTCCAGGTCACGTCCCGAAAATCAACCCTCTTTAAGGCTTCATGAGGACAGGCAAAAGCACATGCAGGACCTGTAATCTGATCCGCACAAAGATCGCATTTAGTGGCTTTGACAATAGGTTTATGGTTTTGTGGATCTAATATATTCTTACCATTCTCATCATTGATGGACACCATTTGAATATTCGAATACGGGCAGGAATTCGCGCAGGTCTCACACCCTATGCAGGTGTCATCATTAATTATCACCATTCCACCCGATAGAGATCGGTGGATCGCTCCAGTTGGACAACCAATCATGCATACCGGATCAGCACAGTGCATACAAGCATTGGCCACCATCCAGTTTTGAAAAGTTTTCCCGTGCCTGACAAATCGCGGGTTACCGTCATGGGTTGATGCACAAGCACGGACGCAGTCATCGCATCGCACGCATTTATCCAGATTGATCAACATAGCCTGAGTACCGTTAACAAAACGCTCTTGCACAGCCCACTCCTGTAATGCACCTTCGGCAAGCGTCTGGTCAAAAAAATCTTGTATTCGTCCACTCCTTTTCCCAGGTTCCGCTGTCCCATCACGGGTTCCCCCTTCGCGTCCTGACTCCCAGTATGCAAACAAATGTTTTTCAATAGTCTTTGACGGCACGCGAAGAACTTCGACATACCCCAGTGCAGAGATAGTTACCTTTAACCCTACCTCCAGCTCTCCTTTCCAAGCACGGTATATTTCATCCGCCCCATAAAACTCTCCAGCTCCCAAATAAGTGATGGTCTGCCGACCGTTGCCTCTCTCAACAGAGACTCTGGCGAATCCCGCTCGAACCATCAAAATCCCATCTGGGTAAGCCCCTTGCTGGGCAATTTCAGGCTCATCCTTCACCCCATCAATTCTGTCTTGTTCTTGAAGTTTTTTATAGGAAAGATGCCAGTCGAATGTTCCGTAGGTTTCGAAAAGCGTGTTATCAGCAACTTCTTGTAAATCGTCGTCGTCAAGGTGAGAGAAAATTGAGGTCGCCCCCAAATGAGCCTTGAGGGCATTTTGTCGATATCGCTGGTCAATCAACCTTCTCCAGCCTTGATCGTATTTGCGGAGTTCCCTAAGCCCCTGCCATCTTATTTCAAGAAGTTCTGAGTCAGTTTCTGCAAAAATAGTAGAGGTTCTGGGAGTTCTTCCCAAAGCGGCAAGTTCTCCGAATAGGGCTCCCCCTTCAAGCACAGCGGTTTTATTGGAATCTAGAACGGCGGGAACATCTTGTAGAAAAACGTGGGATGAACCTGGATTAGTACTTTCTCGAAGTCCTGATTTATGATCGTATCGTTGGACGTCCCTGAATTCGGGAGATGTTTTTTGGGTCCAGAGCTGTTTTAGAGCCTGCCAGAAATTCTTTTTCTGAATTTTTCTGCGGCCCAGCATTTCGCCGGGAAGGCCAGGTGCCAACACCACACGCAAAGAACCGCTTAGAACAAGAAAAGCCGAGTTTCCATAATCACCTTCACGGATGACAATGTCACCCGCTTTATAACTCATGATCCGGGCATCGTTTCGGAGAATCCCCGTAAGCGAAATGCGAGAAGGGAACTTATCCGCTTCTATCGCCTGAATTTCAGGAACACCTAATAGGCGTTCAACATCCGCATCCGTCATCTCGGAACCAAAAGGCTGATCCCAACGCTGAGGACATGACTGGGTAGTTATAGTCATCTACCCACTCCTTCAAAGTATGAAAACGACTCAGAGGCTAATTTTTTTTGCAGACGCAATGAACCCTCTGAGGAACACCCAAAACACTAATGTTTTGGATCATATTTATTTATAATCTCCCTTGGCAGGAAGCTTACTTCCCAAAGCACTCGTCAAGTCTTTACCCGCAATGGCTGCTGAAAACTTCAAAGCATTTTCCCGGCTAGGAGAAGCCAATAACTCTGCCGCCTCAGAAACACCAGAAAGAGCTGCCTTGGCATTTTCAACACGTTTTTTCTGCGCATCGATATACTTTGGCTCACTGGATTTAGCCATAACACCTGTCGCAGAAACCAATGCCGCTGCCTGCCCAATCGCATAAAACTCGGCCTGTTGCTTGGCTGTCATTTCCGCATTGACTTTCATATCCGGCGGATAATGCCTATGCCTGACAGATCCTTGAGAATATTTCACCAGTTCAAAATCAGGATTAATCGGGTGCCCTGCTCCCAGCATTTTAGCCAAATCATCTGCCTTCAGATTCGGGTTGGCAAGACCATGACAGGTCATACAGTTTTCCGCGACTTCATATTTCATAGTCGGCCAAATCAAACCCGCGGCTGTTGAACCTGAAATTCGTTTCGCTTTGTGTTCGGCAGCTTCCGCTTCCCTCTTCACGTCTTTACCACCGTAGTTATCATGCAAAGGCAACCAGTCTGAGGAAGCCCCGTGACAACTTTCACAAGAGGTCCCTGACTTAGCTTGAGGCTTCGCACTCGCATCTTTTTTCTCAAGAGTATAATGACAGAGGTAGCAAGTCTCATTACGCTTCATGCGCTTTTGTCCTCCCACTGCTTTTAATATTTTTTTAGGGGAAGGCTTGCTCGCATCCTTGGGTTCCCGATGGACAGAACGAAAAGACTTAAAATGTTTTGTCTTTTCCCATACCTTAAATTCTTCTTCATGACATTCCTCACAAAGCTTTGCACCCCTTACAAAAGGTTCAGCACTCACTATTGAAGGCAATACAAAACCCGCTGCAATTACCCATCCCAAAAGAAAAAGAAACGTTGAACTCAAACAATTCTTCTCTGATTTCATAACACCCTCTCTTGTATAAAAATATCTTTGCATATAAGCCCGTTTGATATCGGCCTATTAAATAAAATTAAAACTGGTAACGAATTTCCGTACGAATGGTAGAACCATCGTTGCGTTTTTCAAGCACCGAATAAGAAGCATCTAGCTGAAATTGGACTCTGTGTGCCAGTCTCTGTCGAAACTCAAAACCAAAGGCAATATCATCGAAACCAGTACCCCTATCACTTATATCTTTCCGAGTGGCTACTTCCAACGTTAAACTCCGACGATGGTTTTCCCAGAAGGCTTCATAACCCACGACCAAACCGGCAACATCCGTAGTAAAATTGTTTAACTCGGATAAGAAATTACCGACACCCGGGGATGCAAATAAAACTCCCAACCCCCCCAGTGCTCCCCCCACGATAGGTTCCCGTCCTGCCTGCGTATAATTTCCATCAACAATAAAGGCGTTTACATAGGCAATATCATCCGACCTGTAAGGCGTCCAAGAAACCTCGGAGCTGAAAATCGTCCCGGTTCCAGCTTTCGGGCTGTTGGCCCCGGGCTCGAAGGAGCTATTTATCCTGAACGCAGTATTAAAATGGCCAAGCCTTTGAATGGCTGCAACACCAAAATTTACACTGTCCCCCGTTGGTTGATCATCATTGATGAAAATCATGTCTATATTGAAGGTGTGCTTGGGAGTATCAATCGAGTTAAAAAAACCGAACATATCAGATGATCTGTTCAGGCGGGCATCAGCACGATTCAGTTCACCCCAACCGTAGAGAGCAGTACTTCTTAAACCTGAAATTCCGGCGAACCGAATGTTATTACGCACGACACCCACAGAATCCACGGTCTCGTTGATCATAATGGCATTCTGGAACGTGAGTGCCTGCCTTCCCACAGAGAACCCGTAATCAATGGGTTCGGTTCCCTTCTTATCGAGCCCAGGGAAAAGGCTGCCAAAGTCGCCTTCAAAAAAGAAAGTTCGAATATCCGCATTGGCCTCAAACTTACTGGAGCCAAATTCGTCGTTGAGCTGAACACGCGTAAAACGATTGAACGCATTTCGGTCCAAGGGACGAATACCAATGATCAGTTTTTCGGTATGTGTTAATTGCAGATTAGCAAAGAGGCTCAATCGAGTAGCCCATTCCGACGAAGGGGCTCGAACACCATTATCGAAGTAATGCAAAGCTGTGCGAAGAGTCCCGAAAACCCATAACTGCGGCTGCCAGACAGCACCCCAAGGAGTTTCAAACCCATCCTGCAAATTGCCTGTACCAAGAAAAAGGTCGCCACCCTCATAAATCAAGGAAGGACGATTACCGGTATCCGAGGGCTCTAAAAGTTGAATATGCTCGTCAGAAAACCGACTGACCTCAAAGGTTTCCCCCAAGGGAAACAGATCTGCAGAGGCCGGGCGCACAAATGTAAAGAACAAGCTTACAATGAAAACGCCGGAATAAACCAGACACTGTTTAAGACACTTCTCCATCAACACTACCCTCCTCCAAAGCAATGGACAACTCGCTACATTTTTTAACTAAATAAAATTACCTAAAAACATCAAAGATAGAGTCAAGAAAAGAAGTCTCCATAACATTCTTCCCGCCCTCGACATCAAAAACAATCTCTTTACTAGCAAGAACCTCGTATCCAGCGGCAACGTTTTCAGCTACCTCTCGAGCGCTCATCGCATAATCAAAACCTCGGTTCTTAATAGCTCCAATCAAGTTTGCAGGTGCCATGCCAGCAATAAAGTCCACCTTCGCCTTATAAGGACCTTTACCAGTCAACAAGTCACCATCCACCTTATATTTCGCCCACTTATAATCTAAAGGAGCCAAACTTCTCCTCTGGATTCTTTCGACAGGACTTTCTCCGGTCAAAATTAAGGAACGTGTAGTCGGCCTCAAAAAAGGTATTGTGGTGATCGGATATGGAACTGGAATAACTCGCTCTCTCTCCCCACCGCGACTATTCGTAACCAAGACACGACCACGAAGGTCGAACAACTGGTCATCGAGAGGAAGGTCTCCATTAATAACGTAGGCAGATTCATGATCCCGGACATCTCCATTCGGGTCATAGTCACCAGATTTAAATACAGCCTTCCCGGTGCTATCCGTGACGGTTACCTGCATAAAGACAAGTCTTTCGGCTGCAAAACCCGTTGGCACATTGTGACCGTCCGTAAGGTTTTCGACCTTAACTTTAAATGCAAGACCTCCTTTATCGCTCCGAGTGACAACAGTCTCTCCAAGCTTATAACCATTATTCAGGACTTCCAGCCGTTTCTGACGCACCCACTCCAAACGTTCGAACTGCACATTTAAAATTTCACGCGCATCATAACGATCATCCACTGACTCCCATCTTGATGGAAACTTCATGTCCTCAGGAACAGTGTCCTCGAATTTATCTGTCCCCCATCCCGCTTCATGGTCAAACGCTAACCACTCTCTCATCGTCGCCAATTCCTGAGCTTCCACATTATGCGGAAAAAGACCGGGGTGTATCACGGAGTAATCTGGACCCGCAAAGATATGACTCGTTAATTTTCTCGACTTGGTTTTTTTTCCTCCCACCACTGCAGCGGGACCTTCTTCATAGCCCGAAGGAACGCCCTGCTCTTTTCCCATATGGCAATCCTGACATGTGGTTCCCTTTGCAGCTGCCGGCGACATTTTATATTCACTAAAAGCCTCTTCCAGACGGAAACCATTCAGTAGAGTCACATCGTGACATTGGCCACAAAATGTTGAACTGGAAAGCGACTCAAACTTCACTGCCTTGGTATGAATTTTTCGACCTGGCTTGCCTTTCTCAGTCACCACTCGGTACTCATCCGTATTATCCAAAACACGCTCTAACTCTTCGCCGCCTTTGGGTCCATAAACCGGAGCGAGCAAATCGCCTTTCTGAATTGCCAAACGACCACTGCGCTTGTTGTAAGTTTTGTTCATTCGATGACAAACAATACATGTGATCCCCTCGCGCGAAGAAGGATGGCGATCCAGATTACTCATAAATGGGTCTTCATTTAGGTTTGCACCAATGGGAGTATGACAGCGAAAACAAAAGTCACCATTTGTCCCGCTGGTGATCTCATTTGTAAAGCTACTGAAAGAGAGATAAACCGGACTCAACTGCGCATAAGAGTGTTGAGACACTGACCATTCTTTATAATGTTTTGGGTGACAGGTCGCACAGGTTGTTGCTGAGGGGTAATCATTTTCAACAAATAAATTAGCGTGTTCGGTTGCGGCCATAGCTGCAACATCCTTATCTTCCTTAGTCTCTGCAGCATCGCCCTCCATTTCCCCCTTCATCCCGGAAGAAGACTTAGAGGCTTTACCCTCTCCGGATTTAGCCATCATTTCCGGCTTGTCGGAATCTTTCTTCGACATTGCTCCAGGAATATTTTTGTTACAAGAAAAAAGAAATAATATAGAAAGTATGCACACACAAAATGGAAGGAATCCACTTCGGT
>JBLFWU010000064.1:0-15741 GCA_047610985.1 Nitrospinales bacterium
CACTACCGGCAAGGTTCACGATGAAAGGGTCGAGAGGAAACATGACACCCAAATTAACGTCTTCCTCTACCTCTTCTGCTGCGCCTTCCTCACCTTCAACAGGGATCTCTTCAGCTGGTTTTTCCTGGAAAAAGGTAATATAAGCATAATATCCGCCTCCTCCCAGTACTAGCAGACCAACAATAATGCCAATGATCATTCCCATTGACTTTTTACCCCCAGATGCCTCAGCGGCCTCCAGTTCTTCTAGTATATCCTCTTCTTCAGCCATAAATCTTTCTCCCGCCCTGTTTCCATAAATGAAAAACTACACTTAAAAATCAGGGACTTAATTTATCTTTTTCATTATCTCTTAGCAATCTGTATGCCAAATCCACCTTCTCGCAACAGAAAAATGGATAACTGTATATATGTAAAAGCTTTCTAGTATCTCAATCTGAGCTTTCAACAAGCAATATAAATTGAAAGGTTCTTCCCTCTAGTCATAATTTTGACGATAAAACAGTCTAAAACTCCCCATCGCCACTACAACAAAACCAACATCCGGATTTCAAATAATTTGATGCATTTTGTTGCAAAAATCGAGAGGGATTGCTTTTAAACCAAGCAATCCTAGACACCTTATCGGTTAACCATTCTACCTTATTGAGAAAAATTTTTCACTTAACTTATTGTTTTTTAGGAAATTACATATATCGCGAAGGATTTTTTCGTTAAACCTTTAACTTGGTACAGGAATTGAAATCTACTCCAAAGTAAAAGGCCTTTGGCCTGGTTAAAATTCCTAACATGTACATTCCACTTACTTCACTTGGAGCATGGGTTTTATGAAAATCAAGATTCCGGACCATAGGCCTAAAAAACCTTGGGCAATCATGGCTTTAATATTCTTTGGATTCGTTATATTGCCTTCTATGGCATTGGCGGAAGAAGCACCTGTTTTAAACTCAGGTGATACGGCCTGGATGCTGACAGCCACAGCCTTGGTTCTATTTATGACCATACCCGGACTTTCATTATTTTACGGGGGCATGGTGCGCAGCAAAAACATACTGTCTGTGCTCATGCAGTGTTTCGCTATCACCTCACTCATGACTATTTTATGGGTTTTATACGCCTACAGTATAGCATTTGGTGGTGACGGCCCCTTCTGGGGAGGCTTGAGCAAAATGTTTCTCGCTGGCGTGGGTGTTGATTCACTCAGTGGCACCATCCCGGAAACCGTGTTTATGACCTTCCAGATGACATTCGCCATTATCACCCCTGCATTAATGGTAGGGGCCTTTGCCGAGCGCATGAAATTCTCGGCGATGCTGATCTTCATGACAATATGGATGACCCTCGTTTACGCCCCGATTTGTCATTGGGTCTGGGGCAGCGGTGGCTGGCTCGGAAATAAAGGAATCCTCGATTTTGCTGGGGGTACGGTTGTACACATTAATGCTGGTGTAGCAGGTCTGGTCGCCGCTATCGTTTTAGGTAAACGTAAAGGCTATCCAACCACCGCCATGCCGCCACACAACCTCGGTTACACGCTCATGGGAGCTTCCATGCTATGGGTCGGATGGTTCGGATTCAATGCCGGGAGTGAGCTGGCAGCAGATGGAGTCGCAGGAATGGCCATGGCCGTGACACAGATTGCCACCGCAGCTGCCGCATTAAGTTGGATGTTCATCGAATGGGCAAAACACGGCAAACCAAGCGTGCTGGGAATTGCCTCCGGTGCGGTGGCGGGTCTGGTCGCGATCACCCCTGCCTCTGGAGCGGTTGGCCCAATGGGAGCTATCGCAATTGGTCTTGCATCGGGTGCGGGATGTTTCATCACATCCACGTCACTCAAACGTGTCATGGGTTATGACGACTCTCTCGATGTTTTCGGAATCCACGCAGTGGGCGGAATCATCGGCGCCATTTTAACCGGTGTGTTCTGCGCAGAGTTTCTGGGGGGTGCCGGTTTCGGCGGGGATATCACCAGCATCGGTGACCAGGTTTCAGTGCAAACCCTCGGCGTTGGCGCAACCATGGTCTATACAGGGATCGTCAGCTTTATTATCCTGAAAGTCCTCGATGGAATTATGGGCCTCAGAGTCACCGATGACGAAGAAAGCGAAGGCCTAGATCTCTCGCAACATGGTGAGCGAGGTTATATTTTCTGATTAAGAAGTAAGCTATTGCTTTCAAGATGGTTTTAAGTAAAATATGCACATCTATTATCATTCAAACGAGCTTTTGATTTAAAGGGCCATTCGTCTTTTGAAAGGGACAAATATGTATAAAATGAAAAGGATTTTAATTAATGGTCTTATTACCATTACCATTATGTTTGGACTAGTAAGCACAGCTTATGCAGATTCAGCTTTGGAGTTGATAAAGGATATTGAAGTGCATGGTTTTGCATCTTCATCCTACTCTCAAAACTTTGCAAATCCGACTGGAACAAGGCAAAACGCCCTGCGCGTTTATGACTTTGACGCAAACACTTTCAAGTTTGACGTTGCGGAACTTGTTCTTAAAAAAGATGCTACCGAAAAAGGTGATGTCGGATTCCGTACGGACATAACTTACGGTTTCAGTGGGCCTCAAGCGAATAAAGTCGGTGGGCCTAATGTTGGTGGAGTCGATGTCAGCGATGATGATTTTGATTTGCAGATTGCGTACGTTCAATACAACGCTCCCATTGGAAATGGTTTGTTGATCGATGTCGGAAAATTCGGCACGAATATCGGCTCAGAAGTCATGGACGGATATGATGGATACAATTATACTTTTTCCAGATCTTTCCTATTTTTCCTTGGACCATTCACTCATAACGGAGTACGCGTGCAATATCAATTGAGTGACACCGTGGGTCTTTTAGGCATACTCTCCAACGGCCATGACACCACAACCGATACGAACGATGCAAAAGGGATTGGCGGTCAAATTTCCTGGGCAGTATGTGAGTCGGCAGTTGTTTACTTAAATTATTTTGGTACTGCTGAACCTCAAAACAACCTGACCAACTCAGACGACTTCAGAAATTATTTTGATACGGTTATCGAGGTCAGTCTCAGTAAAAAATTGTTATTAAACTTGAATGCTGTTTACGGCACTGAAGATAATGCGACAGGAATTAATACCGGGGATCACACTTGGTGGGGTGTTTCCGGAATCGCTCGTTATGATGTCAATAACTGGCTCTCTCTAAATTATCGTGCTCAGGTTTTTCATGATCAAGATGGATCTCGTTCCGGATCAAGACAGAAGTTATGGGCGATGTCGCTCACACCCGAAGTTAGAATCAATAGCAACATGGTTGTCCGGGCAGAGTATCGTCATGATGAATCGGATCACTTTGTCTTTGCAAATGAAGATGGAGCTGGGCAGTCGTCCACGCAAGATACCCTTGCGTTTAACGCCTTGTTTTATTTTTAGCGTAGGTAGTTCTACAAGCGACTATCTTCTTTATCTCTCCGGAGCAACATGCTCCGGAGAGTTCTCGCCACATACAGCCAAAACCCATGATGGTCTATATCTTTTTTAAAATTTCTTAAATAATATTGCGCGAGGTTTTAGTAACAAAAGGTGATCATGGAACCCAGGTATTTGAGGATTTTACCAGCGCGAAAAAAAACAAAAATTCCTTTAAGATCCAGGAGTATTTTTTTCGTACAAAAAACTTTCCAAATTAATAGTGAAGTGACTCTTGCTAGATTATGACTTGGTGTTAGGAATGGGACCTTCTTGTAAAAAACCATTTTTAAATGCATAGTGAAGAAGATCTGAACTGTTTTTAAGCCCCATTTTTACTAGAATATTAGCTCGGTGCGTGCTGATGGTTGCCATACTTACCGACAATTCCTGTGCAATTTCCTTGGTCTTTTTCCCTGCGGCGATCAGGCAAAACACTTGAAACTCGCGTTTGGAAAGATGCTCATGTAGGGGTTTGGTTGTGTCATTATGAAGCTCTTCAATTAATTTTTCTGTGAGTGAAGGGCTAATAAATTTACCTCCTGAAGCTACAGTGCGGACAGCTTGATGCAATTGATTTGAGGCGTTAGCCTTCGTCATATATCCTGAGGCTCCTGCCTTGATCAAGCGTAAGCCATAATGGTCCTCAGAGAAAATACTTAACATCAGAACATTTAGTTTCGGATACAGGGCTTTTAACTGGATCATCACTTCCCAGCCATTTTTCTCTGGCATTTCAATGTCCAGTAAAACCACATCTACTTCCAAGTCTTTGATACGCTCTAGCACCTGACTACCGTCTTCAGCTTCACCAACCACCTCCATGTCAGGATTTTGATTGAGGACATGCTTCAGACCTTGACGCACGACAAAATGGTCGTCTGCAATAAACACGCGAATTTTACTATTTGATTGAGCCATGTTGCTCCAGAGGAATAGTCACTCGTACGAGAGTACCTTCGTTTCCGGTTATATCAAACCGGCCATTTAGAAAATATACTCGCTCGCGAATTCCAAGAAGACCTAGCGAATCTTCATTAAATATTTCATCGGTAGCAATGCCTTTACCATTATCATGGATTTCCAGAACTACCTGCAAGGCATCGACCTGTAAGTTGACCGTAACATTTTTAGCCGCAGAGTGGCGAGAGATATTGGTCATCGCTTCCTGAAAAATACGGAATACGGTGATCTTGATTTCCCGGTTCAGCTCTGTACTAGAAGGAGACCATTGCACCTGGCATTGAATCCCAGTTCTTTTCTCAAACTCCAAGATTTCCCATCGCATGGCTTCACCCAAACCCAGCACATCCAGAATTTGAGGGCGTAGCTCTGTTGCTATTCTCTGGACTGACTCGATGGTATCATCAATCAGTTTATTCATGCCACCAATGCGTTGCTGGGCGATAGCGGGAACAGAATCTAAGTCGTGGTTTAAACAATTTAATTCCATCTTCAATGCCGTAAGAGTCTGCCCCAGTTCATCATGAACTTCTCGCGCTATATGGGCTTTTTCTTCTTCCCGAATTGTTTGCAACTGGTTGCTCAAGCCACGTAACTGTTCTTTTGATTTGATCAATCGGCCTTCGGTTGCAATACGTTCTTCGATTTCCATTTCTAGGTTTTCGTTGCTTTGATGGAGAGCAAGAACCACACGATTACGAAAATATTCAAACCGATATAAGGCAATATAAATACTTACAAAAATGACAAAGCAGACAATCATTAAAATGTATTGAGTGGCCTTGAAATATTTTAAATCGATGGCAATGAGTTCCATCAAACGGAACTTAATTTGGTCCGCATTTCCTGTAAATGTGAGATAGACCTTGTCATAGCGGTAATCTATAGGCGACCCTGTCAGCGAACTCTCACGGTGAGACAACCTATGTTCGGCAATGGCCCTGAACTCATTTAGCTCCTGAATAACTTTTTTCATCATCCCTCGAATTTCTATGTCTTCCAGAGGAACAATAATTTGTTCTACATATTCTCCGCCGTCAAGCATGGCTTGTGCATTTTTTCCTGCTCTATCCAAGGCCTCTTTAACATCTTCCATACTTTTTGTAGTGTCGCCGGCCAATATTTCTTCAACCAACATATGCGCTACAGATACGTTGAGTTTTATTTCGGTATCAGCATTGAGGAGTGGTGCATAAACCGTGATCATTTCTAGTCCTTTTTGAAAACTAAAACCCACTACCCCAATTACCATAAGTAATAAAAAAAATAGGGAGACGGGTATATAACGGGGTATGATCGCCAATTTTTTATTGGGGTCCTTTGAAACTTGAATTTCCGCCGTAGACATATCCATTTCCCAATAAAATAAAAAGGTGACTTTTTCTAGAGTAAGTTATTCCCTTCTTCTCTGCTATAGAATTTATTCAAGTAGTTCATGTGGGGGTTTATTGAAAAAAAGTAGACGGTAACAATAAAGCCTGAGTAGACAAAAAAGAGCTACTCCCTACTCACGCTCTATGAGCGTGGTAAATAGCTTCGGCACTGATGCTACCGGAACTATTTTAAACAGACTGTCTTATTCGTGGTCAATTCTTTTGCCATATTAATGGCATCATTAATAACCTCAAAATAATGTTTCTGTTCTAAGTGATCCAGAACCTTCACACTTTTTAAGACTTTCATAATATGAGGAGGAGCACTGCAGATCAGCACATTTTTTCCATTTTTTTTTGCCTTGGCAATCAAGTCCTCTAGAGCATAAGCACCAGAAAGGTCTATCATACTGACATCTTTTAATTTTATAATTAATGTACTGTGTTCCTCTGCCTCGGCGTAGATGTCTTCCAACTGCTTAACCGCTCCAAAAAACATAGGCCCGCGTGGACGAAGAATTTTTACCTGCTGTTTCAAATCCTCATCCAATAAATCCTTAGTAACGTCATTTTCAAGGTAGTTCAGGTTCGTTTTATAAATTCGACTTATTTCCAGAATAAACCGGAAGAATGCCAAAACGATGCCGACAGCCATGGCTACTAATAAATCTTCGACAATAGTTATTATTAAAACGGTCCAGAAAACGATCATATCTGTCAAGGGCAGGTGGTGCAAAACAGGTAAAATACGATAGTCCAGAATATCGATGCCGACCTTAAATAAAATGGCGGCAAGACAGGCCATGGGAATTTTTTCCGCATAAGGCCCCAAGCCCAAAACCAGAGCTAACAGCACGAGACCATGAACAATGGAGGACAAGGGAGTTTTGCCTCCAGACTGTATATTGGCTACGGTTCGCATGGTTGCAGTAGCTGTGGTCAGCCCCCCTACCAAGCCGGCGGCGCAATTGGCCAGACCCTGGCCAAATGATTCACGATCACTGCTGTGCTTGACCCCTGTCATGTTGTCGGCAACGATACAGGTTAACAAAGAATCAAAAACAGCCAAACCCGCTAACCCTGCGGCAGGCCCAAAATAATCACCAAACTTCGACCAATCAGGCCAATAGAGTTCAGGAAAACCTGTTGGAATGGTTCCAATATATTCGATATTAAAACTGTTCATGTTTGCAATCGCAGTTCCAGTCAATAATGCCAAAAGGGGTGCGGGTAATATTTCCAGCTTGGGAACCATTTTTACTGCCCGGGGCCAAACAAACAAAATCACCAAAGTTGGTACAGAGACCATGAGTGCCTCAGACTTAAAGTGCATCAACGCATTAGGAATGTCGTAAATACCTTCCATGACAGAATGTGGAGCCGGGTATCCAAAAAACGAATCGAATTCAAGAATCATAACAATTACGCCAATGCCACACATGAAACCAGCAACAACGGAGTAAGGTACAAAATAGATTAATTTAGAAATTCCCATAAGAGAAATTCCAATAAGTATGATCCCGCTAAAAAATATAATTGCAAATGCCGCTGTCAGGTCAGGCTCACCTGATGCCAGGCGAAAACCAACCATTATCAGAGCGAGTTGAGCCATTTTGGGACCGGTTGGACCACTTACACCTACTCTACAACCGCCAAACAGCCCGCCAATGATACCTCCTGCAATAGCACCCCAGAGACCCGTTATCGCTCCAAGACCAGAGCCTACTCCAAATGCAAGAGCTAGAGGCAGTGCAATGATAGCGACAACCATACCCGCTAAGATATCTTGCCCTATATTGGTATGCATGATTTTGATATTTTCCCAGGGATTGATTTCTTTTAAAGAGGTCTTCAGCGTACTGCTAATAAATGTGAGCGTTTCACTCAGTTCACTCTTATTTTCTGAATTCGATTCTTTCATAATACTCGGGACACCCTCCTAGGATTTACCTTCGATTAATGCTGCACCCAATTTTGTGAATCGGGTGGAAGCATAGCTCACGCTTCCGGGGATAAAAATCCAGATATAATCGATTTATTCCTCAATATAATTTGATTTATCTTTAGGAATATTCCTACAGCAAACCGACGTATCGTGAAGGCAAGAAGATTAGTGGATGTTTCCCTATGTGGGTTTTTCCTTTACCCTAAATTTCAGTTTATATCGCCTT
Organism: Nitrospinales bacterium; assembly: GCA_047610985.1. Lineage (GTDB taxonomy): Bacteria > Nitrospinota > Nitrospinia > Nitrospinales > VA-1 > UBA8687. The sequence continues at coordinate 7,958 of JBLFWU010000064.1, forward strand.
GTATACCCGCTAAAATAAGAACATCACTTTAAACGGGGAAAATTTGTTCACACAAGCGCAGAATCAGATTATCTATCTTATGTTTTTGAATGGTCTTCTTTTTTTGGGACTCAACTTTGTTGCATATTCAATAGTTTTTCCCGGCCCAAAAGGCTCCAAACGTTTGGGTTATATGTTTATCACCTGCGGTCTGCTCGCATATCTAGTGCAGCAACTCCACCAGGGTATGATCGCTCTCGATTACCCACAAGAAAAGGTAAGCGGACTAATTTTAAGTGGTTTTGTGATACCCATTTTTTTCGTATCTCTGTTTTATTATCGAATTAAACGCAACCGAATAGAAAAAAAACAGGAATCAAAAATTGAGGAAAACAATGATTGATTTAAGAAGTGATACACTCACTCACCCAACCCAATCCATGCGCGACGCCATGGCAACTGCCGAAGTTGGCGATGATGTATTTCAAGAGGATCCCACTGTTCAAGAACTTGAAATCCTGTCGGCAAAAAAAATGGGTAAAGAAGCTGCTCTTTTTGTTCCCAGTGGCAGCATGGGTAACCTCATAAGCGTACTCAGTCACTGTGGCAGAGGCGATGAAATTTTACTGGGTGATAGAAGCCATATCTCCCTTTATGAAGTGGGGGGAGTCGCCGCATTGGGAGGCGTTCATCCGCGCCCCCTTCCCAACAATGATGATGGAACGATCTCTATCGATCTACTGGAAAAAGGCATCCGGCATGCTGACATACACTGTCCCCCTACCCGTCTAATTTGTTTAGAAAACACACACAACTTTTGCCAAGGGTCACCCATCACTCCAGAGTACATGACCGAGGTTGGAGAAATCGCAAACAAATTTGGACTAAAAATTCATCTCGATGGAGCAAGAATCTTTAATGCCGCCGTTGCTCTTGGAATTCCTGTTGCAAAACTAACAGAAAAAGTAGACTCGGTAATGTTTTGTCTTTCGAAAGGACTTTCTGCACCAGTAGGTTCTCTGGTTTGTGGATCATCCGAGTTTATTGATAAAGCAAGAAAAGCCAGAAAAATGGTAGGTGGAGGAATGAGACAGGCCGGGCACATTGCTGCTGCCGGACTGATTGCTATCACCGAACTGGTTGACCGACTTCAAGAAGATCACGATAACGCAAAATTACTCGCAAGCCAACTTTCAGCACTGGATGAAATTGAAGTGGACATAGCCCGAATAAAAACCAATATCATTTTCTTCAAAATGACGGCAATAGACGGCGAGACCTTTGTGAATCAGTTGGAAAATAACCAAATCAAAATTTTAATGACCGGTGCAGGCATTTTTCGTGCAGTCTTACACCGTGAAGTTTCCAAAAAACAAGTTACAACGGTTGTAGAGACCTTCCAATCCATATTAAGTAAACAATGACAATTGACAGTTTTGCAGATTGCTCTATAATGAAGAAGATATTTTAACCAACAGGAAAATCATGATAGAACTGGAAATGCAGGACAGAATGGAACTGGTGAAACAGGCGCAAGATGTCGTTAAAAGCCGATATCTTTTATGCATTTTAGTCACCCAAAGAATTCATCAGCTGGAAAGCGGAGCACAACCCACCATCCCAGTCGATCCCGAAGACCTTACCAATCCTAAAATATTTTTTGAATTAGCCTTAAGAGAAATTATCGAAGGCAATATGGATATGGAACAGGTTACCGAAGAAGAATAATTCCCGGGCGGCCTCGCCCGGCGGAAGTTGGTCAATCTCCCCAAGATTTCAATCACAACACTACTTTTTATAACGTTAGATTTGCTTTGCCCGAGAGGGCTACCACCTTCTGGATTAAAAACTAGCTGTTCTATAAGACGACACTCCTACGCTTAAAAATTCCTTTATAGTTAGCTAATTAACGTATTACATAAAATAATGAAACTCTCCCATTTGGGATGTTCTTTTCCATATGCAATTCAGAATGCCAGCAGCACCACAACTCTCATCTCTTAACCCAAAAAAGACAAAAAAAAACCCGCCGGGAATCCGACGGGCTTTCTTATAAAACATCTAATGACTACTTAGGAAGCTCGTCCCGACGCATTTTCCCTTCGTCATACATTTTACGTGTACGCTTGGTCATCCATACAACCCAACCTTGGAAGCAGATAAAAATCGCTGCAATGATAGGAGGCATGTAATACAAAGAGTCCGGCAATGCTGGTTTCAGAATAGTGTAATACCAGGTAGAGATAGCCATATGCTCATCGTGCTCTTTATCTCGACCCGACCATTGAAAGAAACTAACTGGAATGAATTGCTCAGATGGAATCTGAACATCAAACTCACCTTCCGTCGTCAATGCTCGTTTGAACATAACTTTGACACGTCCCTGATGAAAAATGGAATCTACAACTTCCACTTTACCTTCAGATTCTTTGTCCGCGATCGCATCGAAACCATTACCTACGGTTTCTTTAACACTCACATCCAACTGATAGCCTTTATCATTCGGAGCTGCGGTCGCACTATAATCTTTGGCCATAAAACTGGCTTTCCAAACATCAACCGGTTTCTTGGAATCTCCAAAGATGAAATACGGTTTTTCTGCACCAAATAGATCCTGCAACTTCGCAGGCCATTGCATAGCCACTGCATCCGGGAATTCCGGATCATCTGACATAAACCGTTGATGATATTCGACTAAGTAGTAAACGGCACCTTCATCTGAGCTCCAGCGCGAACTAACCCAAAGGTTGTCCGTTTTAGGATCGAAGTTACGCTTACCACGAGTGATCTGACCCGCCATTGCGATGTAATGCTTCAATGGGTTCTCAGCTAGTTCTTCAGACAGATCAACTATTCTATAATCGGTGTCTGGAGAAACCCAACTAGGATCATTGATCTTCCCGACTACATTTCCTTCTGTATAAACAGATTGGATCAGAAAATCAGGAACAGGCTTGTTTGTCAGCCTGTCGATATTCTTTCGAGGACAAAGAGAGTTAACGAACGCTGCAATTTTCCAACGATCTTCAACTTTAATCTGGTCCTTGAAATTAGGCATTGGAGTGCCATTCAACCCTGTAGATATAGTACGCACAACATTGAATGGGTCGTAATGGTTCCGACGTGATCCACGAAAGTTCCAGCATTGCGACCAATCTGCCGCAACGATTGGAAAACCCCAGTCGTCTTTCATCGTTGGGTTACCATCACCACGGCCTTCACCGCCATGACACTCGAAACACTTATTTTTCATAAATATCTCTTTACCGGCATCAATATCAGCTTGTGGCACGCCCAAATGATAAGGACCTGTTGTTCCCCAAGGGTTGGTACCAAAATCTTGCACAGTTACTTCTTCATCCTCGGTATCATTAAAATCTCGATCTTGAACCAGAGTTTTAACAAAATTAACCGCGGCAATAATCTCATCTTCTGATAAAAATTCACCCCAAGCCGGCATTGCCGAGCCTGGAAGTCCATTTTTAACGGTTTTGATCAAATCCGCTTCCATTGGGAGCTCACCTGAATCCGTTGTACGGATTTTGAAAGTTCCCTGGATGAAGTTTCGAGGTCGAGTGAACAGTCGATCTGCAGAAGGGCCATCACCGCCACCTTCCACGCCGTGACACCAAACACATCGCTTAAAATAAACCTTCTTCCCTTTCTCCAACAGTTCCTTCTTGACCGGGTCCGGTGTAGCGGCAAAAGCCGCTCCCGATACCACGATCAACGCCACTGCTAGAAAAGATGAAATCAGGCGTTTGATATAATTGTTGTTTATCATGGTCATTTCCATATGTTTAGGTTTTAGTAACCGAAAGTTCATTCTTAACCTTCAGAGCCTTCTGTACCAAATGTTCTTGGATGCCAGCCTGTATACCAATATTCAAACAGGATGACCTTCCAAATCTCCTCGGTTTTCAAATGCTCTTCCCAAGGTGGCATTGCTGACGACCATGGGGTGGACTCGTTCGGTAGACCCGGTCCTCCCTTGGAAACCCGCCAGAAAATAAACGCCTCTTGCAACATGGCGATGGTGCCCGGATCAATGAAGTTTGCTGGAGTGGGGTTGAACACATGTGAGAACATTCCCAATCCGTTCAACTGATCACCATGACAAAAATGGCAGTTCTGAAAGAAAATCGTACCGCCTTCCGTCACATACTTCATGTACTCATGCTTGTCCGCATCTAGAAACGGGAAACTATCTTTGTAGTTATCCTGCTCATCTACACGAAACGGGTTATTTGTGGATTCCAGCGGATAAGTCTTACCATGCACCTTGGTGGTGGCAGGCGGAGCTGGATGCACCGTCCTTAACTCAACCGGTTCCTGGAAACTTGGATAAATGGACTGATAAGTTGCCCACCCTACCAAAACTGGCAAAGCTACCATTAAAACCATCTGCGCCAATTTATACTCACCTACGATTGCTTTAACAATCGGTTTTCTGAACTCACGAAAGGTTTCCGGATCCTGACTGATATACAGAAAGGTTCCGATTGACCACATCACCATATAGGTAATGAACAGAGTCCATGGAATCGGTGGATACAAAACGAACTTGTAGAAATAAAAACCTATACCCCACACAAACAAGCCCATCATAGAAATGGGTGGCTTGAGCCTGAGTATAAAATGCGTGATTATCAAATAGAATACAAATAGCAAAAAGTAAACGTATCTATTTAAAAACCAGCCGACCTCCTTCGGTGTAAATATAGGAAATATCGCGTTATGAAACACCGCCAGGCCGACAACAAATACCAAAAAGCTAACTAAAGTCTTGTTCATTGCTGTCTCCTATTAACTGCCAGCCGGAGCTTCGGTCTGACTAATAAAATCCACAAGCTTATCGAGTGCTTCAACTGAAAGCATCTGTCCGAAAGTTGTAGGCATTAAACCATCCGGAAAAGATTCTCCGGCTTCTTCGTTAAACACCACATATGCGCTAGGCTTCAATATTGACTCCCTAACGTATTCTTTGGTGTTCTTTGCTTTACCTTTGTAGTTAGGATCTTTGATCCTATTCGGAGCGTTTGTCTTCTCATGAAGAACTGGCCCCAACTCACCCATAGCACCTTCAACGCCAGGAATGGTATGACAAAGCGGACAACCCAGCGTATTGATCATGGCCTGAATATCTTCTTGACCGGTCACAAATGTTGGTGCATCTTCATCACCTCCACTATCCTCTTCAACTACTGCACCACCCGTGTTACCCGCATCATCCTGCGGCAACGGAACGGTTACCGACGCAAACTCACCCGGCGTGTCTTTGGATTGCAGATAAGCAATAACTGCATTCAACTCAACCCGGCTCAAACTTATCGGCGGCTTGACAATTACAGGCATTGGGCTTTTGGTATCTCCCGCTTTACCAAATCCTGTCACAACATAACAGGTCGGACACATGAGGGATTCGCGAAGATAATCTTCACCAATCAACTCTTCTGGACCATTTTGCCGTCGATACTCCTCTGGAATATCAGCAGGCATACCTTTAACAATACCAGAAGCAGGCTCCGGTTCGCCAATCTTCATAGGCAGATTCAGATACCTATCTTCTTTAATACGATCATGACTTCTTTTTTCAACTCCAAACAAGTTTGGACATCGACCCATATTGTCGCCAGGATCAAAGGTGTGACACAAAGGACACTGCCCTTTACCAATAGATTTTTGACCTGCCTGTTGTTTAGCGCCAAAAATAATTACGCGACCCATTTCAGCAAATTCTTCCATGGTAACGTCACCAATAACCGCTGCCTCTTTTGGCGGCGGATCACTGCGCTGCTGCGGCAACCAATTGGTGTAACCCGCAAGCAATACAGAAACCGTAGTCCAGAAAAAGAAACCTCTAATGATTGGAGGCGATTGACTTTCAATGTTATTGCTCTTGAAGAATATTCCCCAAGCGAGCAACATCAGAATTATGACCCAGAGGTAGGTTCCAAAGAAGAAACTCAACTGATCCCCCTGATTCAAACTGAACATATGGACCGTCATCATAAAAGATGCGATCGCAAATATGCCAAAAATTCCACCCCACATTTTGCCGCCGGACAGTTCTCTTTCCCGGCAATTTAACACTACATTGCCGAAAACAAACACTCCAAAAACGGCAAATACGATCGCAAGAAACGAAAATAAAATATCATGCTGCTCTGGTAACATTTTTTCCCTCTCTCCTATACCCTCAGATTAAATCCGGGCTGCGCTTCTTAATAGACCAGAAGCGCAACCCAAACAGATAATGGTTACTGTTGTTGCTGCGCAGGAACCGGAACTGCTGCCGGAGTCTTAACAGGCGATTTACCCGTCAAACTACCCACCCAAAAGACGACAACAAACTGAGTCCAAACAAACAGAGTGTTAAAGGTAAGCATTTTACCTGCCTCACCAATCGTCAAAGTGTACGCATCAACAGAGTTATCGCGAACAACTTCCGTTACATGCCAGAACAATCGAACGGCTGAACGGATATAACCCATAAGACCCATCAACCAAGTGAAGGAAATCGCCAATAAGAAAATAGCGTAAGTTCCAACCTTAGACTGCGTGCCCCACTGAATATCGCCATAAGACTCAGAGTTCTTAAACATGGAGATATTGATCGCGGTACCCGCAAACAGAGTCGTAAGTGTTGTTGTCACCTGAGGCACAGAAAGTCCAACCCGCTGATTAGCAGGAAGAGCATAACCATATACGCCCAAGAAGATGATGTTAGCAGCGGCGCCAACAAAGATAGCCGCAATCCAGCAGTTCCCTACAGTTGCCCACGGAACAGTGATTTTCTTATTTGCCCTCTGATAGAGAAGGAAACAGAGAATCGTGGTCGTGATCATCAGGTTAACCGCTGTGTTTTTCGCCGACATTACACCAAAGTGACCTACGATCGGATGTTGAGCCCCACCCATTGCCTTCAATTCGGCGGGGGTCATCACAATCGTATGAGGTGTCATCCACATCGTAAAACAACAGATCAAGAGAAGAACCATATATTTACAATACTTCATATATCGGTGCGATCCCTTGACCCTGGCCATCCCATTATGTAAATAGGAATTAGCCGCGAAGAACAGCAAGCCGATCATTACAGCCTGGATGATGAACAACCAAGCCATGATGCCACCCATCAGGGTGATACCCATCTGCTGACGGAACGCATACACTTCCTTCATCAACCAGTAACCAGCGAAGGGAAGCGGAATCAAACCGAAGATACAAATGAACATGGCGACATAACAAACCCAGTCATAATGCGCACGTTCTTCATCGTTTTTAGCTGTTAGGTAATGATATGCGGCATATGCACCAACGATTCCGCCACCGAAAACGATGTTACCAAGAATACGGTGAACCCCAACCGGATTCCAAAGCGTGGAATGAATGACATGCCAGATATTACCAAGGAAACGGCCTTCCGAATCAATTCCACCAGGAGCCTGCATAAAGGTCGCCCAGGAATTGGCCAGATACATCAAAACCGTACCAATGAGGTTGAGAAGAACTGAAAGACTACAATGAACCCATTTCAGAAATGGATCATCGTTCATCTTGTCCCAACCATAGTAGTAGACATAAAGAACACCGGATTCCGCCAAGAACATAAGCGCATAAACGTGCATAACAGGACGAAAAATTCCTGCCATATACTTAAAGAATCCAGGAAACAGAGTGATAAATGTAAAGAGAAGAATACCGCCGAGAATAGCAGTCCATGAATACGCAGTCAGACTGACCTTCATAAGGTCTTTCGCCAACCGATCGTATTTTCCAGACATCACAGGATCTTCTTCACG
>JBLFWU010000065.1:0-15526 GCA_047610985.1 Nitrospinales bacterium
CAGTAGAACAACCATACTGACCATGGTTTATAAACTTGGATTGAGTGCAGAAAAAGGTTGGCGAAAACTGAGAGGGTTTAGGCGATTAGCAGATGTTATAAATGGCGTAAAATTTATTGATGGCGTATATGAGGAAACATTCGAACGACAAAGGAACGCCGCTTGATCATGTTCCCATACACCACATTTGACTATAACTCGACGGCGATCAATAAATTATGATCTTGCTCAAAATGTCCTTTGCGATTTAACAATGTATCAACATCGATATCCAGATTCTTTGGATCAAATACAGCAATTTTTTGTTTGTTTATGTCAAAAATTCCGAGGTATGCAAGTCTGGAGTCTTGTTTGGCCCACTCTATGGCCACGCCAATGCTTTCAAAGTCCAAGAGCTTGAGGCTGATTCCTGTGGATAGAGCAACAACCTCTGCCATGTTGTGAACATGGTTTTGAATACTTTTTAAAACCTGTTTTTTATGTGCTTGAGGGTAGTAGTTGTAGTTAAAAACAGAGATCAATAAAATAATAAACGAAAATAAAAGGACCAGTTTTAATCGGATGGGGATTCTCATAAGAGGCACTATGACCTTCAACTTCTGAAGTAATTAAGAATGTCCTCGTTTTACGAGTTTAGGATTGGATGACAATAAGATTATTGGAATCTGGCATTAACAATCACGTGAGAAATGCGACTGTCTTCTTTACCTGCACCCTCATCCACAATTGAACAACCCAAAATGCGTATCTGGCCGGGTTTTAAATTGAAATCTCTTTGGCTTGGATACCAGTTATTGGGGTCAGGGGACATATCGGTTTCAATTGTAGCAACTACATTTTTAGAGTCATGCGAATTTTTGATTATATTGTTGAGTCCTTTTCCATTTCCGCAAGAGCCATTCTTTATTAAAGGCTTTACATATGACAAGGCATCTCTAGTTGAACTTGTATCTACGGCAGCACAAGAAGATAATGCAGCTACAAAATGATGGAGAAAATTACTTTGATACTTGCCTTGGTTAAATCAGCTCTATAGTACGCCATTGATTTCTAATTAGTCCTTGATAGTAATAATAATGCGGTCAGTAATAGCAGGGTCATAAGGAACGTGATTGCCGTATGCAAAGACGGTATAAATGACATGTCGACCAGGTACAAATTTCAATTCCATACAATCAGAACCATCGCCCATATGAATTTCCTGCTTGCCAATGGGTTGGCTTAAATCAACTGGTAAAGAGTTAAGTAATAAATGATGATGTCCTCTACCTTCATTAACACCTTTTTTAGATTTTTCGACAATAAGTCCACTAACTTTCATGCAGACTTTTACGGGACTACTCAACTGCGAGTTGTTGACGGGCTGAATAATTTTCACCATTCTTTCCTCCGCCCAGACCATTGGAGTCGAAATCATCGCAATGATAAACAATAGTAGCCCTGTCGAATTCTTATTCATTTGCGCTCCGCATATTCTTTAAGCTAATTAAATAGGATATTCTGACCCATTCCATTGTTAATAGACAACACACTTACATAAGCTATTAAACTGATGATGCAGCCGTATTTCGATTTTTTCCATACCGCTTTCTATCATTTTCATTGAGAACTTTTTTCCGCAGACGAATGCTTTTCGGGGTTATTTCTGCCAGTTCGTCTTCGTTCAAAAAGCTAAGAATCTGCTCTAGGCTCATTTTTGTCGGTGGTGTAAGGGTGATATGTACATCATGCCCTGAAGTGCGCATATTGGTCAGCTTTTTTTCTTTGCAAACATTTACAACAAGGTCATTATCTTTATTATTCTCACCTACGATCATTCCAGTATAAACCTCTTCACCGGCCCCCCAAAACAAGGTGCCTCGTTCTTGTAGATTGAATAATGAGAAACCAGTAGTGGAGCCATTTTCGAGGGAAATTAAAACACCATTGATCCTTTGGGCAATGTCTCCACAATGAGGAATGAATTGGTGAAAATTTCGATTTATAACACCTGTGCCTTTTGTCAGGGTGAGGAATTCGGACCGAAACCCAAAGAGCCCTCGGGTTGGAATAACAAACTCAAGCCGGGTCGCACCCTCGTTCTGGGCCATATCTTGCAAGGTGGCTTTACGTTTCCCCATGGCTTCCATAACATTTCCGAGATAGGCTTCTTGAATGTCTAGGATGACAAATTCTTCAGGTTCGTGGAGGACCCCATCCACTACCTTCACCAGAACTTCAGGGCGAGAAATGCTAAACTCAAAACCCTCGCGGCGCATTGTTTCGATGAGAATGGTAAGGTGAAGTTCGCCTCTACCCGAGACTTTGAAGGTGTCTTTCGTATCGGTCTCTTCAACACGAAGTGATACGTTAGAGCGAGTTTCCCTGAATAAACGATCGCGGATCTGTCGGGTTGTTACAAACTCTCCTTCTCGACCGGCAAAGGGAGACGAGTTTGATGAAAAGTGAATGGCCAGAGTCGGCTCATCGATTTCAATTACGGGCAAGGCATCGGGAAAATCTGTATCCGTAAGCGTTTCTCCAATTTCAACTTCTTTCATGCCGGCAATGCCTACGATATCTCCTGTAACAGCATCTTCCGATTCGACTTTCCGTAATCCCTCATAGGTATAGAGCTTAGCTAACGAAAAAGGCTTGGGCTTACCATCTCGGTCAATTTGGGTATAATTCGTTTTGGCTTTGACTCTACCACGATTGATTTTTCCCACGGCGATTCGACCCACATAATCGTCATAGTCCATGGATGAAACCAACATCTGAAATCCGCCTTCTGGATCGCCTTTGTGGGCTGGTACCTTGTCAATGATCAAATCGAGAAGAGGGGTGATATCATTATTCGGCCCTAAAGGAGTGTTCCTTGATATACCTTGCTTGGCTGACGTATAGATAATAGAAAAGTCCAATTGTTCATCATTAGCATCGAGCTCAACAAACAGGTCAAAAACTTCATCAACCACTTTTTCGGTGCGCGCTGCAGGGCGATCTATTTTATTGACGACCACGATCGGCTTTAACCCAAGTTCCAAAGATTTTTTTAGGACAAATCGGGTTTGTGGCATCGGACCCTCTACAGCATCTGCAAGTAACAATACTCCATTGACCATTTTTAATATGCGTTCGACCTCGCCGCCGAAATCGGCATGCCCCGGTGTATCAACAATATTGATTTTATGGTTCTTGTAATTAATGGCTGCATTTTTAGAAAATATAGTGATGCCGCGTTCTTTTTCCAGCTCGTTACTGTCCATAATACAAGTGCCAGATAGTTCGCTGTCGCGGAACATACCGCTTTGCCGTAACAGACAATCAACTAAAGTGGTTTTTCCATGATCTACATGAGCAATGATTCCGATGTTCCTGATGAGTTTTGGGTCTTGCATTTTTTCCTTTATTATCGATAGTTTACGCTTGAATAATTAAAAAATAAATTAAGACCTCTAGGCCGCTAATTTACACTGATGTTTTTCTGTGAAGTGGTGTCTACGGGTTCTACGGGTTACCGGAGATTAATTGCTACGTAGTTTTTGGGATGGGATGAACCAATTAGGTAACATAATTTTTATTTAAAATTTTTCCAAATGCTAGAATAACAGATTGGCTATAAGAAACCTAAATAAAAATATTTGTTTATAACTAGTTGATTATTATATCATAGTTTTAATATGAAAGATCTCATACAGGAATTTTCTGATTATTTGCGAATTGAGAAAAGAAATTCGCCGCATACAGTATCTGCTTATCGCCGTGACTTGTTTCGTTTTTCGACTGAACTTGCTGGCCAGACAGTGGAGTCTGTGAAAACGGCAGATATACGTGGCTTTCTGATTTCTCTAAGAGAGCAGGGCTTGTCATCTGCATCTGTGGCTCGCAGTTTGTCATCAATCAAGTCGTTTTTTAAATTCTTGTGTCAGGATAAACAATTTCAGGATAATCCTGCAGAAATTCTGGAGACCCCGAAACGTTGGCGGAAGCTACCGGATGTTTTATCCTTCGAAGATGTTGATAGTTTATTAAAAAGTCCAGATATAAATTCTGTTTTAGGCCTCCGTGATAAAGCTATGTTGGAAATTCTTTATGCAAGCGGTTTGCGGGTTTCAGAATTGATCAACCTCCAGATCAGTCAGTTGGATTTGGAAGTTGGTTATCTGCGCACTCTAGGCAAGGGAAGTAAGGAGCGTATCGTGCCAATAGGTGCCATGGCTAAAAGAGCGGTGGAGAACTATGTATTGAATTCGCGCCCAGCTCTTGATTCTAGTCGAAAAGACGGAGGAAAATCCCAAGAATTATTTATAACTAGAAGAGGGCGTGGCATGACCCGACAGGGTTTTTGGAAGCTATTAAAGGGTTATGTTACTCAGGCAAACATAAGAGCCAGTGTTTCTCCGCATACATTGAGGCACGCTTTTGCCACACATCTTTTGGAAAGAGGAGCTGATCTGCGTTCGGTTCAGCAAATGCTGGGGCATTCGGATATATCGACAACACAAATCTACACCCATATTCTAGGAAAACGAATGCTTGAAATTCATCAGCAATTTCACCCGCGGCCTTGAGCAATTGCTAAGAAGTATAGCTGTAAAACCTCTATCTCTATTTATTCGTCTTAGAAAAGGAGGGGTTTGGGTATTTTTGTTTGTTGAATATGTTGTTCTCTTTAGATACAATTATTTTCTTGACGGGTGTTGCCAATAAAGCTAACATTCCCCTTTTAATATCCTTCCTTCTGATCTTGATTTCCGGATTTTTAAAGGGTTTGAAATCAAAGGTCAACGATGATTTTTGAAATTGAGAAAATCCCTGAAGGGGGTTTAAATTTTGATTTGCTTGAGGGTAAGGAGCTTTTTGGAATTGATCAGCCTGATTGTGCTTTAACGGATGACGTGAAAGTCTGGGGAAAGCTGACAAAGATAGAGCGGGAAGTTTGTTTTTACGGTGATTTAGAGGCATCTCTTTTGGTAACTTGCACCCGGTGCTTAAAACCGTTTCCCTTGCAAGTTAAGAGCATAATTCAGGTTCACTTTATTCCGCGGGCAAAGGAGTCTTCGCCAGGAAGTGAAGTTGAGTTAACTGAAACGGATATTGAGAAAGAGCTTTACGAGGATGAAAGGGTTGATTTACACGGCCCCATTCGTGATCAGATTTTGCTAGATGTGCCCTTGATACTTTTATGTCAGGAAAATTGCAAAGGCATTTGTCCTGAATGTGGGAACGACCGTAATTCTGATCCTTGCGAATGTAAAAATGATGGGCAAGTTGATCCACGTTTTGCGATATTACAAAAATTAAAAGAAAAGTTGAAATAGGGAGAAAAAATGGCAGTCCCAAAGAAAAAGACATCGAAGTCCAAGCAAGGAATGAGAAGATCTCACATGGCCCTTAAGGCTCCTGCCTATATGGAGTGCCCCCAGTGTCATGAAATGGCCCGACCTCACCATATTTGCGCTCATTGTGGTTACTATAAGGGTAAAGAAATAATGGAAGTAGAAGCTGTTTAATTTCTATTTTCCTGCATTGCTTCAAAATCCCAACTCAAAATTTCCGTCCTGCTGAAAGGAGTCTGGGATGAAAATCGTGGTTGATGCCATGGGAGGTGACCATGCCCCGGAAGCCATCGTAGAAGGTGCTGTTCTGGCAGCCCGGGAATATGAAACGCCGATCATCCTTACCGGTTTATCTGAAAAAATCCAAACGGAACTCGACAAGCACGACCCTGATCATGCTTTACCTATAGAAATAGTTCATGCAGATGAAGTTGTGGAAATGCATGATAGTCCAGGTAAAGTTCTTCGATCAAAACGAAAATCTTCAATGAAGATCGGTTTGGATTTGTTGAAGCAGGGGGAAGGCGCGGCGTTTGTGAGCGCAGGAAATACCGGCGCCGTTCTGGCATACTCCACAGTCATTCTCAGGCCCGTGAAGGGTGTAGATAGACCGGCAATAGCAATTCAGTTGCCGACTTTGAAAGGCACTTCCATTCTTTTAGATGCTGGCGCAAATGTCGACTGCAAGTCCACGCAGTTGTTTCAGTTCGGAATTATGGGGCATGTCTTTGCGGAGCATATTCTTGAAAAAGAAAACCCCAGTGTAGGACTTTTAAGTATCGGAGAAGAGGATGGCAAAGGTAATGAAATTGTCAAAGAAACCTTTCAGATGCTGAAGAAAAGCCATATTAACTTTATTGGTAATATAGAAGGTAAAGAAGTGTATCGAGGTAATGCAGACGTTATTGTCTGTGATGGTTTTACTGGAAATGTAGCGCTAAAAATCAGTGAAAGCCTTGCCGAAATGATTGGTACTAATCTGAAGCTGATGTTTCAGAGCAATTGGCTCAGTAAGCTCGGTTACTTACTTTTGAAACCTCAACTGGTCCAATTTAAAAAGAAGGTGGATCACTCTGAAACGGGAGGGGCTCCTTTACTGGGCGTGAATGGAGTTGTAATTATTGCTCATGGCAGTTCTTCTCCAAAGGCAATTAAGAATGCTATCCACCGTGCCCATGAATTAAGTGAAAAAAATATCATTGAACATATCAAACAGGATATTGAGTTGAACCTCTCAGATGTTGAAGGTGGCAAAGGTACCCTGTGGAAACAGATAAAAAGTATTGCTTTTGGTAGTGAAAATCCAGAAAATAAAGAAGCTACTTCTGGTGTCCCACCAACTATAGACCCCGAACCTAAAGAAACCTCATAATACATTCCTGGAATGAACTCTATTTATAAAGCGGCTGTGGCGGGAACCGGGGCTTATGTTCCGGATAAAATCCTCACCAATAAGGACTTAGAAAAAACCCTTAATACTTCGGATGAATGGATTACCACTCGTACCGGAATTAAGGAACGCAGGATTGCCGCAGAAAATGAGTCTGCTTCAACTATGGCTGCGGCAGCGGCACGACAGGCTCTTGAATCGGCAAAAGTGAGTCCCGATGAAGTGGATATGATCATTGTGTGTACTTCCACTCCAGATGTTTTATTTCCCTCTACCGCATGTTTTGTTCAAAAAGAATTACAGGCGTTCAATTCTGCAGCCTACGATATTTCAGCTGTCTGTTCTGGGTTTGTCTTTGGATTGTCCATTGCCGAACAATATCTTAAAGTAGGGCGTTATGAACATATTTTGGTAATCGGCAGTGAGGCAAACTCAAGGATTGTAGATTGGTCTGATCGTTCTACATGTATTTTGTTCGGAGATGGTGCAGGTGCTGTTTTACTCAAAAGGGTAGAACAAAAAGAATCTATAGGTATTTTGTCTTCACATATTTATTCAGACGGTGCGTTGTCTGATCTGATAGTCGTGCCAGGAGCTATTGGTAAGGCGGGGATAAATAAAAAGGACATAGACGATAAAAACTATTATATAAAAATGTCTGGCAATGCGACTTTTAAAGTAGCTGTGAAAAGAATGAGCAATGTGATTCTTGAAGCGCTTGAATACAATAACTTGAAAATAGAAGATGTCGACCTTCTGATTCCACATCAAGCGAATCAAAGAATTGTTAGTGCAGTTGCTGAAAAGCTGAAATTTCCTGAAGAGAAAATTATTATGACAATTCAAAAATATGGTAATACCTCGGCCGCATCGATCCCTATTGGTTTTGAAGATGCTAAACGTGCCGGAAAAATTAAGCCAGGGGATATTTCTGTCTTGGGAGTTGTAGGTGCAGGCTTGACTTGGGGATCGGCGGTGATCAAATGGTAAAAATTGCGTTTGTATTTCCCGGTCAAGGATCGCAATTCATCGGCATGGGAAAAGATTTTTATGACCATGTCCCAGATGCCAGAGAATTGTTTGATGAGGCCGTTGACGTGCTTGGCTATGATCTTACAAATATTTGTTTTAATGGGCCGGATGAGGCTCTCAAGTTGACTGAAAATACACAGCCTGCTCTGTTGATCCACAGTACAATGGCCTTGAAAATTCTAAGGGAAAATGGTATTAATTCGGTACTTGCTGCGGGCCATAGCTTGGGAGAATTTTCGGCTTTGGTAGCTGCAGGTGCGCTGAAATTTCGAGACGCTGTCCGACTGGTGCGCTTGCGCGGGCAATTCATGCAAGAAGCAGTTCCAGTTGGAATTGGTACTATGGCCGCTATTATTGGTTTGCCCGTCGAGTCAGTTCAGGAATTATGTGACAAGGTATCAAATGAGACGAACCTTGTGCAACCAGCAAACTTAAATAGTCCGGTGCAAACTGTTATAGCCGGGCACAAGCAAGCCGTTGAAATGGTTTCCAAGAATGCTTTATCGGCTGGAGCTAAAAAAGCGGTTATGCTTCCGGTTAGCGCTCCATTTCATAGTGCCCTTATGAAACCGGCAGAAATTAGATTGCAAAAGGAATTGGAAGATACTGAGTTTTACGACCTGTCCTTTCCTATCATCAATAATATTGAAGCAAAACCCATCACTAATGGACGTGAAGCAAGAGAGTCTCTGGTTAAGCAGGTGTGCTCGCCCGTTCGCTGGTGTGAGACCATGCAAAGTATCGTTGACCATGAAATCGAAACGGTTGTGGAGTTGGGCTCAGGAAAAGTTTTGAGTGGTTTGATGAGAAGGTTTGATAAAAGCATAAATTGTTATCAGGTGGGTGATAGGGAAACTTTGTCGCAAACTTTAGCGGCTTTAAAATAATACAATTTGGATACAAAAATGGAATTGGACGGAAAAATTGCTCTGATAACGGGTGGTGCTCAAGGAATAGGGCGAATCATTAGTGAAGAGCTGGCGGAGCAAGGTGCCCATGTTATTTTGGGAGATGTCAATCTTGAAGGTGCAGAAAAAACGGCCACAGAATTAAAAGAAAGTGGTGCGAAAGCCTCTGCTGTTCGTATTGATGTTTCAAGTGCTGCTGATGTAAAAAGTGTGTTCGATTCGATTATCAAAGAATACAAGCCAGTCGATATTGTTGTTAACAATGCCGGTATTACTCGCGATGGATTATTAGTGCGAATGAAAGAGGCTGACTGGGACTTAGTAATGAATATTAATTTGAAAGGTAGCTTTTTATGCAGTCAACAAGCGGCCAAACAAATGATGAAACAAAAAAGCGGTGCTATTGTAAATATTGCATCGATTGTAGGAATAATGGGAAATTTTGGTCAGGCTAATTACTCGGCTTCAAAAGCAGGCTTGATCGGTTTCACAAAAACCTTAGCTCGCGAAGTCGCACCACGGGGCATTCGCGCTAATGCAGTTGCTCCCGGGTTTATTGATACAGAGATGACTCGGGTTTTAGAAGAATCGGTTCGCGCAAAATTAGTAGAGCAAATTCCGCTTGCAAGATTAGGGCAGCCGGAAGATGTTGCGCGTTGTGTTTCTTTTTTGGTTTCAGAAAAGGCCAGTTATATTACAGGCCAGGTAATAAATGTAAACGGTGGTATGTTGATGTAATTCCAACTAGGAGTTTGAAAAATCATGTCTGTTGAAGAAAAAGTAAAAGATATTATTGTAGATCAATTGGGAGTAGATGAGAAGCAAGTGAATCCAGAGGCGTCTTTCATCGATGATCTAGGTGCAGACTCTTTGGACACAGTAGAATTGGTCATGGCTTTGGAAGAGGAATTTGATGTTGAGATTCCCGATGAAGATGCTGAAAAGATCGCTACGGTCCAAAATGCAATTGACTATATTAAAGGCCACACTAATTGAATCCACCAAGTGGGTTTGTTTTCCACTTGGTGTGGGGCCAAAGCTTATATGCTAGAAAAGCAAACAGGTGGGCCTAACCACAGTCTACACGAATTTCTTCAATACGTAGCCTGTTACCAAGTCTGGTAAATTAAAATATTTTTTGGATACCCCCGTCTACTTGTAGCGGGGTCGTTCGTTAGCCTTCCTCATTCCTGAGGTGAATTGATGAAAAGACGTGTAGTTGTGACTGGACTGGGAATTGTTTCCCCTTTAGGTCTGGGGGAGAAAGCCAACCAGGAGGCTTTATTTAATGGCCAATCCGGGGTGGATATCATTACGACCTTTACTCCAGATGATGATTTCCCCGTAAAAATTGCAGGAGAAGTTAAAGGTTTTGATCCGAAAGATTATATCGATCATAAAGATATAAAGAAAATGGATAGGTTTATTCATTATGCTATGGCTTGTAGCAAAATGGCGATGGACCAATCTGGATTAGAAATCAATGACTCAAATGCTGAAAGAGTCGGGGTCATGGTTGGTGTAGGTCTTGGTGGTCTTCCTGCAATAGAGAGATATCACAATATTTATAAAGAAAAAGGAGTGAAGAAAATCTCTCCTTTTTTCATTCCTATGCTAATCGCAAATCTGGCATCCGGTCAAGTTTCTATTCTTACAGGAGCTAAAGGTCCTAACTCCTGTGTCGTTACGGCATGTGCAACGGGAACCCATTCAATAGGTGAAGCAGCACGTCTCATTCAATACGACGATGCGGATGTGATGATTGCTGGCGGTACAGAATCTGTCATCACACCTCTTTGCGTCGGTGGTTTCAATGCAGCGAAAGCTTTGTCTCATCGAAATGATGACCCTCAAGGTGCCAGTCGACCATTTGATAAAAATCGTGACGGATTTGTAATTGGTGAAGGCTGTGGCGTGTTGATTCTTGAAGAACTTGAACATGCTAAAAAAAGAGGAGCAAATATTCGAGGAGAAGTTGTTGGCTATGCTCTCAACGCAGATGCTCATCATATAACAGCAACCGCTCCAGGAGGAGAGGGTGCGGCTCGTTGTATGAATCTGGCGCTGAAAAATGCAAGGATCAATAAAGAGGATGTGGATTATGTCAATGCTCACGGCACTTCAACCGGTGCGGATGCAACAGAAACTCAAGCAATAAAAACCGTTTTTAAAGGTAATGTGCCCGCAGTCAGTTCAACCAAATCCATGACGGGTCACCTATTGGGTGCAGCAGGTGGGGTTGAAGCGATTTACTCTATCATGGCCCTTGAGAATGGAATCCTACCCCCCACAATCAACTACACCACACCTGACCCAGAATGCGACCTTGATTACGTGCCAAATAAAGCCAGGGAAACAAACGTGGATATCTGTCTTTCCAATTCCTTTGGTTTTGGCGGCACCAATGGAGTTCTGGTTTTTAAAAAATTCTCAGGATAGATTTGAAAATGGAATTCTCAGAAACACGGATGGGTGAATTGGTCTCTCTTCAAGATCGAACTAAGTATAAATTTTTAGATTTAAAATTACTTAATAAAGCTCTCACCCATAAATCTTACGCAAACGAAAAAAGTGAGAACCTTAAACATAATGAGCGTTTGGAATTTTTGGGCGATTCCGTTTTGGACATTCTGGTTAGCGATTATCTAGTGAAGCAATTCAGTGATTTTGCCGAAGGAGCATTGTCAAAAATTCGGGCGTCAGTAGTCAATGAAACCTGCCTTGCAAATTTAGCTCAGAAAATCGATTTAGGGAGTTACCTTTTATTGGGAAGAGGGGAGGACCAGTCAGGTGGAAGACAGAAGCCCTCTATCCTTGCAGATGCATTTGAAGCTCTTGCAGGAGCCGTGTTCCGTGATGGAGGATTGAATGCTGCTTCGAAAATTTTTCTACCTCTACTTGTAGAGGAGGTTGAAAAAACAGCAGAAACCTGGTCTTTCAGGGATTATAAAAGTGATTTGCAAGAATATACCCAAAATAAACTGAGCTGTATCCCTTCTTATAAGGTTGTTAGAGAAATTGGCCCAGACCATGCCAAAGAATTTGAAGTGGTCGTTTTTATCAAAAATAAGGAACAAGGAAAAGGCTTAGGGCGGAGTAAGAAAGAAGCTGAGCAAGCCGCCGCAAAAATTGCTATGGGGAAATTTCCCCCAAATGATAGTGGTAATAAAATTACCGACTCTTGATAAATTATGAGCTAGAATAAAGCCCTTTTTTACCCATATTAATTTAATCAATATGCTCGAAGACTGGCATCTCAGAAAAAAAGAAATCGAGGACTCCAAGGACACGTTACAGGGAGCAGATCTTTGTAATGCTAAACTTATGGAAGCCAAATTGAGCGGTGCTCATTTGGAGGAAGCGGATTTGACAGCCGCATATTTAATTCGCGCAGATCTTAGTGGGGCCAATCTTTCGGGTGCGGACCTGACTCAAGCCGTTTTAAGTGAAGCGAATCTGTCAGGAGCAGATATGAACGGAGCCGAATTGATGGACACCTTTTTAAATGGAGCGAATTTAAAAGGGGTACTCAATTTGACTTGCGAACAAATCGAATTGGCCAACTATGATAAGGACACGGTTTTTCCAAGTTATATGAAAATTAAGTGGTCTGCAGATGGCTTTTGTGAATGTGACGAAGATAATTAATTACAGGAAGCGGGACGATGAAAGAAAAAGAGACACTAGGATTGATGAAAGAAATCCCTTTCTTTAAACCCTTCACTCTCAATGAAAAGAAAACAATGGCATCGATTGATAGCCATATCGTTGAGTTCAAAAAGGGAGAACATGTTATACGGCAGGGCGAAAAGGACTCTACCATTTTTGTACTTCTTAAGGGTAGCCTTGCAATAACAAAGGATGAAGTTCCCGATGCTGAATTAAACACATTAAATGTTGGAGCAATGTTTGGAGAGGTACCTTTAATCACCGGAAAAACTCGTTCTACGAATGTAATTGCCAAGAAAAAAGTAGTTGTATTAAAGATGGATAGTTACCTTCTCAAAACTTTGGATCCTGCTATATTAAACAAATTTAAAGACCATCTTCTGAAAATATTGATAGGTAGACTGGATGAAATGAATATTGCCATGGCTGCTTTTAAACAGGAATTTGAGAAGATGTATCGACGTCTATAATATCGTTGATGGTTATGGCTAACAAAAAGCTGCCTTACGAGCGAAACCCGATCCCTGAAGATAATAAGCCTCTAAAGTTTGAGGCAGAAACTATTGCCTCCAGAATAACCTTTGGTATCTGTATCGGTTTGGGGGTTTTTTTTCTTTCCCTGGTTGTGATAGGCATTTGGCAATCGCTGAACCAGTTTGTTGTATTTTTGTCACGACTTTTCTAATTCGACTTATCTTGTCTTCCAGTGAAAAAAAGAAATCAATTAATTATCCCAGTTTTTATACCCCATGAAGGTTGTCCTTACCGTTGTGCTTTTTGTAACCAATCTAAAATTACCGGTGTGATTCAACAAAGCGATGAGATTATAGTTGGCCAAACTATCAAATCTTATCTGGATGTTTTCGATTCAGAAAGCTTACCTGAAATGAGGGAAGTAGCTTTTTATGGTGGTAGTTTTACCGGTTTGTCTGAGGAAAGACAAAAACGACTTCTTCATGCTGTACAGCCTTCAATTCAATCAGGCGAAATTCACTCAATAAGAGTATCTACCCACAGTCTGTTGGTCAGCCCTGACAAGATTTCTTTGCTTAAAGAACATAATGTCAAGACTATTGAGTTGGGTATTCAATCCACGAACGATAGAGTATTGAAAGCGGTTGGCAGGCCATGTGATTTTGAGATTGTAAAATCGGCTGTCGATTCTATTCGGAAAAATGGATTGAGACTTGGATTACAGCTGATGCCTGGGCTTCCTGAAGATGATGAAACTATTTTTATGAAATCCGTGAAAGATGTAATTGGACTTAAGCCAGATTTCGTGCGAATTTATCCAACGCTGGTTATTAAAAACACAGAACTATACGAAATGTATAAACTTGGGAAGTATCTTCCCTGGAGCCTTAATAGAATGGTTCGACTGGTTAAGGATGCCTTGATATCGTTCCAAAGGGTAAATATACCTGTAATTAGAGTAGGTCTGCATGCAGATCCTTCCATGCTTGAAAATCTTGTGGATGGTCCATATCATCCTGCTTTCAGGTACTTGGTCGATAGTTTGATCGCCAGAGATAAAATGTTTAATCTTATAGATCAGTTGCAGAAAGTTCCACAGACGCTCACCTTTAAAGTGCCTTCGCGGCAAGTTTCTTTGTATCTTGGGCATAAAAAGGATAATATTCAGGCCATTCAAAATATGTATGGTATTAACAATATATTAATTCAACAAATAGGCGATCAGGAAGTTTTACAACTGGTTGCCTGAACATTTGAAAGGGAGATTAATGGTTACTATAGGAATGAATTACAAGATGATACCGGGCAAAGAAAAGGTTTTTGAAGATGCCTTTACTGCTGTATTAAAAGTAATGGAGGAAATGGAGGGGCATTCTAAATCATTTTTATATAAAGATGTGAGTGATGCACAGTCCTATCTGATTGTTTCAGAATGGAGCGAAGAAAAAGCTTTTGATACTTTTATGGCTTCAGAAAAGTTTAAGAGTGTAGTGAATTGGGGTAAATTGAATATACTAGCGGGACGCCCTTCACATCAAGTTTACAAACACTAACTTACAGGGGTATGCTCGTAGAGGCCATCGCGAATGCAGCGTTTGACTTTTTTGTAAAAAAGTTCTGTGTCATGCGGAAGCTGCCCGTCCAACCTCCATCGGACTTTAATAATTTTCCCGCTGGGGTGTTCAATAACATCGATCACTTCGCCAGTATTTTGAGACATGGGCTCGTAAAGGGAATCGCCAGTATTTATTTTCATTATTTCTAACCAAAATCTATTAGGGTTTTCAGTTTATACATTTTAAATTGGAAATGCATTTTAAATCCGGTGGGTTGAGTTTAATTTTATTGGGATTTTTGAATGCGATAGACACCCATGTATTACTTTTTTGAATCATCAAAGCAGTTTTGTAAGAGAGGGAGAATCGATGGAGGATTATATTATCATGTGTGCGATGTATCCCACCATGACTTCAGGTAAGGTGGATAAATTCCTAGTTAGAAAAGGGGATAAAGTAGTACCGGGAACTGCCGTTGCTGAGATAATTTCTGAGGGTTATTTTACTTTGCTTTCAGAAGTTGAAGGTGTTGTAGCAGAATTTTATGTACAGGAGCAGGAGTATGTGGAGGTGGATACTGCGATCATAGAGATTAAATTAAAGGATACTGAAGGGAAGTAACTAGAATGCAGCCAGAATTAATTTCGCTGTGACAAGATAAATAGCAAGACCGAGTATATCGTTGGCTACAGTTATTATAGGTCCGGTGCTTATGGCTGGGTCAATATCCAGATTAATAAAAATAATGGGCGTTAGAGATCCCACCAGAGATGCTACCGATACAGCCAGAACAATACCAGTTCCTACGACTAGTCCTAGCAATGGATCTGCGCTCAATAAAACTTCAGCTGTAAGACTGATTAAGGCTCCACAAAGAACTCCAAAAATAACTCCATTGAGTGTTCCCACTAGTATTTCATTTTTCACGATATGTGCAATGTTGTCTTCTTGGATGTCCCCAGTTGCAAGTCCTCTAACAATAATAGTTGCTCCCTGAATTCCTACATTGCCTGCCAGTCCTATTACGAATGGGATAAATAAAATAATTGGAGTTATGGTGATTTCTGGTGTATGAGGTGTTTTGAAAAAGCGGCGCACCCTTTGTTGTAAAATTGTTTTCTTCGAGAAAAACAATAAAAGCAAAGGAGGCACCACCATGAGTAAGGATAAAGTTAT
>JBLFWU010000066.1:0-15362 GCA_047610985.1 Nitrospinales bacterium
TAATAGTTCAAAATATCAGGAACTAACATTCTAAACCAATGAGCCTCACGGGTTAAAACGAAGAAAGACTTATATCACCTCTCACATCATCATTTTTAGAGGTGCCCTTAAGCCATTTCTATATTTCTCAACAATATTATTTAATGCCGAAGCATTTGCTGCTATCTGGTCTTCTAAAGTGAAATTGGTGACATCAATAAACTCTCCCAACAAGTTTACCTTGTGATATTCAATCCCAATGTCGATTGCGCTTAACATACCATCCACAAAAGATACCTCAGGGTTACGGTTGAAATATGAGTGTAGTTCGCCTGATTGAACCAGTGATAGCAGTTCTGTATTAGGTAAAGTGTTTGAATTAAGTATTCTTGATGAGGTAGGTGAATGTTTGTTGCAAAATTTTAGAAAATCCATACCGTTAAACTTGGATTTCTGAAATTGTTCAGCAGACCAGATAATAGAAAATGGATCACGTTTTTCATACAAAAGTTCAAGTCCTTTTACAGGAGAATCTACATGAACCATTTCAATCTCACCATTCCCTACGGCCGCATCCAATATCCCAGGAATACCAGAATCTTGTTCTACAATAAGAATTGAGCTTGAAAATGAAGTCATGAAACTTAACACCCAAAAAGTAATGGCAGAAATACTAAATTGTGTTAGTTCTATATAGAAAGTGTTTAACCTGCCATGGCAGATTGAATTTCGGAAGGCAGGAAACTTTAGCTAGGTCAATAGTACTGCATATTCAAGTGTAGGGCCATCCCTTAAATGGGAGGGGTAATATTGGGTAAATGTCCGCTTTGGGTGGTGTTCTCAACCGGTCAACGCAACACATGCGTTAAATCGTTTAGCTGGTGTTTCAATCCGCCAAAATTTGGAAAAGTTGGTTCGAAGTTTCTGTCGTTGTGGACGCCAATTTATTAAAGAGCTTAAGTCTAAGATGTCGTTAACCATGGTTTGTACTAGTAAAAAGATTATGAACAAGTGTTATGCTCAGGAGGGAAGCTACAGTTTGTTTAAAGGGGATATTTCAATCAATCTTATAGGAAGACAAAAGCTAATGCCTGCAGTTTGGAGGGTCTCCGGCTTCTTCGTAGGTGCAAAACCAATTCCCACTTTTGGCCTAACCGATAAGAAGCAGGTGGTTGAGATATATGTGAACTGTGTGGGGTTTACTAGTAGCGATCTACCCAGCCACCCAACTCTTGGATGTTGATGGGTTTTGCTTTTAGAAAGGGTTTCCATCCAGCTTCTTCTGCTTCTTCATAGGAACAAAACCAGGTTTCACCCTGTCTGGGGTTTATCACTGTAGCGTCATACATCTGTTGCCCTATTATGTGATATATCTTATCTCCGTCGTTGTCGACGTCGCCTTTAATGTCACAGGGCAATTCCACATCTCTTCCCACCGTCCAGATCTTTACTCCCAAACGTCTTTTTTCAACAACTTCTCGCAGCTTGAACAGGTGCTTTTCGTCAGCGGAGTTTTGGAGGATGAGTACAACGCCAGGGGCTTTTCCTGTGCCCAGCGATTGACGCCTTGATTTTCTCATGGCTTGTACCCATTTTTCGGCAAAATCAAGCTCAACGGAATAGTTATTTGTCAGGCAATCGACTGTGGTTTTGTCCTGAGTTTTATAATCGATTTCCCCTTTATGTTTGGCGCACCATTCTTTTTGGTATTCAGCCTCACTCATGGAATAGGCGGGGGCGGCGATCATCATGCAGAATAAAAATGTGAATGCGATATGTTTCATGTGTAATAAAATAATAGGGGATTTTAAAAATGTCAAGAGGGGGGGCATAAAAAAATCACACAAAATAAAGTAAGGGGGGCAAGTCCACTATTGACGGTATGTCAGCCCACATATAGTTCAATGAACGACCCTCTAAGACATTAAATTTGAGACACCCGATTCTAACACATGTGTTGCGTCGACCGGTTGAAGTCACAGCCGAATAGCGACCTTTCAGTTTTCCCAAATGAAATGCATGCTAATATTATTTGAAGGGGCGCTTAACGACCCGAAGCGGTCTGTCGTGAGATTAATTGTGAGAGGCAGAAAACACCACAAAACTGCATCATAATCTGCGGATATAGATAGTGTTTTCAGTAACAAAATACGTTCTCAATAATTCTTATCTGTATTTGGTGTTTTGCCCAACGACTTTTAACCGGAGTCATTATTTGTTATACTTATTATTACATTACAATTATCTATGTGTTTTGAACGGTAGACTCATCTCATTGTGCATTTCTAAAGTTATTTTTATTGTGATTTGACTTGTGCGCGACCTTCAATGGAAGAGCCGGTTGTATTACTTAGACAATTGAAGATGGGCTATCAAATGCCGAGCATTTTTTACGATTCGAACGCATAACTTACTTCTAGCGAGCAAACAGAAAGCAGTGCCTTATGAGCAAAATAGAGAAACAATCTTTTGGAAATGAGCCCACAAAGGTTCGAGACACCGATCACTATCAGGATGAGTATGTAAAAAGTTTTGTTGAAAAATGGGACGAATTGATCGACTGGGAAATCCGTTGGAAAAGTGAAGGCGATTTTTTCATCGAACAATTACGCAGCCGCGGCGTAAAAAGAATCCTTGATGTCGCGACCGGCACGGGGTTTCATTCTGTGCGCTTGCTCGAAGCAGGTTTTGAAGTGACAAGCGCAGATGGTAGTCCGCAAATGCTTGCCATGGCTTTTGAGAACGGGCGCAAGCGCGGCCATATTCTGCGTACCGTCCAGGCTGACTGGCGCTGGCTCAATAAAACCGTACACGAGCAGTTTGACGCAGTAATCTGCCTTGGTAATTCATTTACGCACATTTTTAGCGAGAATGATCGTAGAAAGGCGCTTGCCGAATTTTATGCAACCTTGAATTCAGATGGCATATTGATTCTTGATCAACGCAACTACGACTCCATCCTGGACGAAGGCTTTTCGACCAAACACAAATACTATTATTGTGGTGAAGATGTCTTAGCAGAACCTGAGCACATGGACGAGGGCCTAGCAAGATTCCGTTATCAGTTTTCAGACGGTTCTGAATATCATTTGAATATGTTCCCATTAAGGAAAGAATATACCCGTCGCTTAATGCGCGAAGTAGGTTTTCAGCATGTAGAAACCTATGGTGATTTCAAACAAACATTCAAAGCCAATGAGCCGGACTTTTTAGTACATGTTGCCGAGAAAAAATACTACGCAGATTGTGAAAATGAAGAGGATGGTAAATAATGAGCCAATCTTACCCTGAAGCCGTTAACGTCGCGCGTGATTACCACAACAGTGATGATGCCGATAACTTTGACCTCAGCGTGACCGATTGAAGCGCCTTGGATTGAATTCTTAGAATTAATGGAAACAGTGGATCACCTGCTACAACCCTAAAAATCAACAGATACGGGAAACCGCTTTGAATTTAGCAGGTTAGTAAAACTCCCGAATTAAGCTTTGGGCGCAGGGGGTCGGAGGTTCGAATCCTCTCGCCCCGACCAGTACCATCAAGGACTTACGGCTTAGGCTGTAAGTCCTTTTTGCGTTTTGGTAGCGTTCTGGGTAGCATTTGGAGGGGGAACCCAAGCTGATTCACAATCTGTAGCTCTTCCTTTTAATCGCGCTGCTCGCAGACCCGCATCCGACCCAAAGTGGATATTGTTAAAAAATTAAATATACTGAACCTGGCTCATTAGAAGGCAAAGGTGTATTTTAAATTAAAATAAATATCTGAAATAGACAAAATGAATGGATATTCTGCATTTCATGATAAAGATCCAAGTCAAATAGAGAGTTCTGAATATGCCCGAGGAAAAATTAAGCAATATACTTGAGGAGATAAAGTCTATACACATAGGCATAGAAAAAATTCTACAATATATCTCCTCGCAAAGTTCATCCGCTACGTGTTCCATGTGCGTCAATGTCTGCTGTAAAGAAGATATATGCAGAGAAAGTATCGACAGTGATTTTTTACGTTTTATTCTAGGCCGCAAGGCTACGGACTATCACAAAGATAACGGATGGTTTGACAAAAAGACTGGATGTCAGATTACATTTGGCCGTCCACTAGTGTGCTATGAATATTTTTGTTCACAACTCAAATCAGATGTCAGGGTATTTAAACTACAACAATTATCAAAGGAATTTGTAAATGTTTATTCAAGAGTTTTTCGCGAACGGCATATTCTAGAAGTTGATAATATTAATTTAATTCCAATGCATAAACTAACTAAAACCTTACAAAAATTAAAAGACTTCAAGGTCAAGGCTAACAAAGCTATGATCGAAGAAATTAAATTGCGTCGCATTTCACGACCTGCATTAAATTCTTGATATCTTAAACATTACTTTCGCTTTTGGCGGTGTTCTCAACCGATCACTTTGACCTCAGCATGACCGATTGAAGCGCATTGGATGGGATTCTTAGAATTAGTCGAAACAGTAGACCACCTATTACAACCCTAAAAATCAACAGATACGGGAAACCGCTTTGAAATTCGCAAGTTAGTAAAGCTCCCGAATTAAGCTTTGAGAGCAGGAGGTTCGAGCCCTCTCGTTCCGACCAGTACCATCAAGGACTTAACGGTTTTCCGTTAGCGTTGGGCTAGCATTTGAGGAGATTGTAGGCTTACAAAGGAGCCTCAAATATAACCTCCTCAGTCAACAAGCGATGCGAACTTCGAATCCGCAGGTCGCTGGTTCGAGTCCAACCAGGCGCACCATTTAGATATAATAGTTTATGGAGCTTTTCTTGCCGGCCATTTTTTTCGGATGTGGTTCTAGGCCCACAAAAGGTCCAGTTTTTAAAAGATTCCGCACCCAACCTCTCGGTTTGTGCAGGAAAGTCAATCTTTCTTGTAGAGTCTGCAATAGTATCAAAGCACTTTGAGTAGCGTAAAACCAACTCTGGGCTACACAAAGTTGTTAGGGGGAGTCCCTAGGCTCCTCAAACATATTAAAAGATATTTTTCCCTTCGGTAAGATTTATTAGACGCGGGAAGCAAAGCACTGAAGGTCGCCTACCGCTGCCCTGCCTTAAAATCTTCAAAATATTTGCATCTCTTAATTGTCGCAGTAATCCCGGTGTCGTTTTCTCATGTATTTCGTATTCTTGATTAAACTGTTTAATCAAATCGGAACTACTGAAGATGGGTTTACTGAAAATAGCATCCAACAGGTAAACAGAATATTGTGATCGGGTCACCTCATGCACCTTAACCTTCATCTCGTCATAAAGCGCCATGATCTCTTTCACCCGTTGACTATTCTCTTTAGCCTGATGAGTAATGGCACTCAGGAAAAAGGCTATCCATCCGTTCCAGTCCTGTTGCTCTGAGATATTTCCCAGTCGTTGATAATATTCGTCTCGATGGGCTTCCAAGTATTCGCTCAAATAAAACATTGGCTGCGATAACTGTTTTTTCTGATACAAAAATAATGGAATCAGTATACGACCAATCCGGCCATTACCGTCTTTGAAGGGGTGGATCAGTTCAAACTGTGCATGAATAATTGCCGTCTGCAGAAGGACGTTGTTTTCAACATAGCCCAGATACTGCTCCCAATCTTCCAGAAACTCCTGTAACCGCAAAGGGTTGGGCGGAACAAAGGTCGCCTCCTCAATCGAACACCCTTCCCTGCCAATCCAATTCTGAATAAGACGGAACTCTCCCGGCGTTTTGTCCTGTCCCCGTAAACCGCTCAATAGAGTCTTGTGTAGCTCTCGAATAACATTCAAGCGGATCGGATAATCTTTCAGATATTCGCTCGCCTGAAAGAGAGCAGAACGATAATTCGAGATTTCTTGGATGTCTTTGTATTTTTCGCCCTCCTTGAGAAGCCCCGCTTCCTGCTCCAAAACTTCATCAACCGTGGCCTGCGTGCCTTCAATTTTAGAAGAAAGCACCGCCTCTCGCGTGGTGAGCGGCGATAACATCACCGCCGGATTAGGTATTCCCTGCAACAGCCCATCATAGCGGGCCAGCTCGGAGCTGGCATCGCCAACCAGACCAAATAACAATTGATAGTCCAGCTCTCTAAGCGGCAAAACATCAGGCTCATATGGCGTCATCTTACAGGCTCCTTCTATCAATTCGCATCTACTTCATTGCCAGCTTTTACCATATTAAACCTCATCCATAAAAGAGAGGGGAAATCATTAAAAAAAGTGCCTGCTGTACTTTACAGTTTTACCCTTCCTGTAGTATTACTTTTTAGTCTTGAATGATTTCAACTTTTTAACATCTATGTCCAGCTCTTCCCAGTAACTATCTGTCATCCTTATACCCGAGATCTCAGGAAGCAAACTTCCACGCTTCCCCCAGTTGAATATTATAAAGTTTTTCACCCTATCCTAACCAACAGACTTAATCATGAACAAAGTTGTAGGCTGGGGAGTGAGAGCAAATTAGCAATCGTCCTGCTATATCAATATTTTTCGACTATTCTTCATTCTTCGGCGCTAATTCTTCCGTCAATCTCCCCACATAAATAGCATAGTTGCCATCTTCCAATGAATCATTCAACCACAAATTTTCATGTTATTTAAATCTCTCGCTGAATAACTGGTCATCTGATTTCCTATCTATATGTGGTTGGATGGAAAACTGATTCGCAATCAGCCGGGTTACTCTCTGCGTGCAATTCACCCACCTGATCCAACGAATCAGGATTTGAGTCGTTTCCAAAGGTAGAAACCTGTTCCTGCAATGAGAATGAGGAAATAGAATCCATATTCAATGACCAGTTGATAGATAAAGCTTTTTACGGCCCACACCATGAACGGCCACAAAAAATACAGCCCCGTCAAAAGACCGCATAACCAGAGAAAAATTTTAAGATTCAAATGCCATTCCCTTTTTAAGTAGTGTTTTAGAGTACTTCAGGGTACTTCCTTGCAAACGTCTAACCACAGAATTTAGATTATAGCGCGAACCATGAATGATATTATTAATAATTGGTATATGAAGATTTGTTATAAATTAAACTTAAATGATGCAGATATTATTTCCCAACAAATGAATGAACAATCATCTAATATGTTAATAATTAAGGGCATCATGGGTTGCCCCCTACCCCGCTGCGCTTGTTTTATAGGTCTAAGGGGAAATGAATTTTAATAGCCAAAATATATATTTAAACCATGAGTGAACAGATCTACTTCAGCCTATACCAAGAGGTGCCTGATTATTCTGTGCGCATCTTTCAAAGTGCTCACTGGGTTCTTGGGAATGGAGTGAAGCTTGAAGTCAATATCATCGGGAAAAGCCATAGGGTGATCAGCCGCCGAGGGGAAGACTGTCTTAGCGAATTTATCACTTGCTTCGATCAGGACTTGCCCGAGCAAGCCTTGGAGAGAGTGTGCCTACAACCGGGTATCGTTCATGACCGGGAATATCGATCGGGCAATCTGGCTTACCGGGTGAACGTCGAGCATGTCTCCCGGCTTTTTAATACCATGGAAGAGTTTACCGATTCTCTAAGTGAAATTTCTAAAACATTGACGCATGAGTTCAAGAGTGCTCCAGGGCATTCTGGGGCACCCATGCCTTTTACCGGTTTGGCCTTGAACTCCGACACAAACACCTTTTATACTGTACACACCTATCCCGAAAGGGGTATTTCCATTACCAGCCGAACCGCCATAGATTTACCGGTTTTATCGACGGCAACATGATCAAACGTCTTTTCAATATTGCCCGCTCCGAATTCAACGATTTGGTGCAGAAAAATAAATCGACGGACATTCCAGAGCCTGAATTTTTTGAGGCCCGTCAGGAAAAGATTGACCCCTTGGCAAAATACTATGCCAATTTGGAAATACCTGTTGGTTCGAATCGGGAAACAATTAAAACTGCATGGAAAACGCAGATGAAAAAATACCACCCAGACCTGCATGGTTCTGATCCTAAAAAAAAACAGATTGCCGAGGAACTCACCCGCCAATTGAATGAGGCGTACCGTACTTTGGATTCAGCATTTTTAAAAAAGTAAGAGGAGAAAATAATGGCCGATTTTGAAAAAGTGAAAGATTATATAATGGATATGGGATTCGCCATAAGCCATGAGGAGCCTCAGGAAGAATTGGTGGTTATCGATGATGATGACCGAGGAATCAAAAATCTCGTGATCGATTGCGAAGGCTCTATCCTGATTATTGAGCAGGTCATCATACCCATGCCTAAGGAATCTTCCGATTTCTGCAAACGCATTCTACAGATCAATCGCACTTTGGTTCACGGTGCTTTTGTTCTCGATGAAGAAGGCACAACATTATTATTCCGGGATACCCTGCAATTAGAGAACCTGGACCGCAACGAACTGGAAGGAAGCATTGATGCCTTGAGTCTCGGGCTAGCAGAATATGCGAGCGAACTGGTTTCCTTTGTACGCGGATAAATAAAATTTTTGTAATGGAGAAATAAAAAATGACCGGTTTATTTTCAAGAATACTACGAATGGGCAAAGCTGAGGCGCATTCTGCTGTGGACAAACTCGAAGACCCTATCAAAATGACTGAGCAGGGCATTCGCGACCTGAAAAAAGATTTAGAAGAATCTATGAAAAGCCTGGCGCAGGTTAAAGGCATTGTTATCCGAATGAGAAATGATGCAAATAACAAAAAGAAACTCGCGGCAGATTACGAAAGTAAGGCCATGGCTCTGCTACAAAAAGCCGAGCAAGGTTCACTAGAAATGTCTGAAGCGGAAAGGCTTGCAACCGAAGTCCTCTCGCGTAAAGAAGATGCTGCAACAGAAGCCTTACGTCTCAGCAAAGAGGTTACTTCTCAGGAAAACATGGTTCTGCAACTACAAAGAAATGTCGACAAATTACGCACGACAGTTCAGCGTTACGAAAATGATTTAGTCACCCTGCGTGCCCGTTCCAAAACAGCCGCTGCTACGAAAAAACTGAATGCGCAAATCGCAAGAGTCGGGTCTGACAGCACCATCGCCATGCTTGAAAAAATGCGCGACAAGGTTGAAGAAGATGAGTCTCTATCTCAGGCCTATGGCGAAATGGCCGATTCTGGACAAAGCGTTGACGATGAAATCAATAAAGCGCTGGGTGAAGGTTCATCCATGCCGGGAGTCTCCGACAGCCTGGCTGCTCTTAAAGCTAAAATGAAACTCAAATAATTATGGCCTTTGATTTTTTTAAAAAGAAAAAAGCGAAGCAAGAAGAGTTTCGCATTGAAGATCTGGTACTCAGCAAACTCAAAACTGGTTTTCTGGTTGACTACGACATGAGAACCTATAAGGTCACCGCCTGCAACAAATACAAGTGGGAAGAAGGCGGCACCACCGATGAATGGGAACTAAAGGCCGATGATGAAAGCTGGTTTTTAGAACGCTCCCAGGAAGATGGTGAAGTTGAATGGAGTTTTTGCAGGAAACTACCTCTCTCTCAGTTGGAAGGCGATATTGCAGGTGAAATCGTAAGCAATGAAGACCCGCCTGAAACCGTCGTATTTCAAGGTAAAAAATTTGCTTTTGAGGAAGACGATATCGGCGAGTTTTTTCGTGAGGGATCAAATGAAGGCTTGAGCTTTGTTTCTTGGGATTTTGAAGATGAGCAGGAAAAAGAGTTTCTTACCATCGAACAATGGGGCGAGACGAAATTTGACATGCAAGTCGGCTTCAAGGTAGAAGAATTTCAATTCTCCAATATCCTACCTGGTGAATGATTTAGTCCCGGATAAAAATAACTTCCCTAATACAAATCCCAACTTCCCTGCTTGTAATATTTTAAAATGTTGTGATCGAATTGAGTGTTGGGCTCAATCTCTCCCTCCTTTTCGAACAAACCCTTACCAAAATGCACCATTGAGATCATGGCATCCTGATTAAAAAATCGGGTCTCAATATTCGAAAATTTCTTCATCATGAGTTTTTGTTTGAGAAGGTTGGCGGACATCGCTTTTTTCCTGACACCGAGCTGCCACCCCCACTGGCCCATACTGGGCACCGAATTCTGGTACGACAAGATTGAAAATCCTGCCGCCTGCATGGTTTTTTTTATGCAAAGAAATGCTTCGGGAGAATACAACGGGCTTGTACTTTGCGTGACTATGGCCCCGAATGGTTTGAGATGTTTTTCAACCATCTTGTAAAACCCCACCGAATAAAGTAGAGACAGAGAAACCGATTTAGGATCTGGAAGATCGATGATAATGGCATCGTACAAATTGCCGGACTCTTTTATAAATTGATAGCCATCTTCATTAACAACGCGAACGCGAGGGTCGTTCAGCGAACCTTGATTGATGTTGAGAAAAATTTTATCCTGCTGAGCTAATCGAGTCATAGCTGGGTCCAAGTCAACCACGGTAAGACTTTCCACACCAGAATATTTGAGAATTTCCCGGGCGGCTAACCCATC
Organism: Nitrospinales bacterium; assembly: GCA_047610985.1. Lineage (GTDB taxonomy): Bacteria > Nitrospinota > Nitrospinia > Nitrospinales > VA-1 > UBA8687. The sequence goes on from JBLFWU010000066.1 coordinate 10,395, forward strand.
TCCCCCACCAAGCAAAAGAACATCCTTGCGCTCCTCAATCAAACTCATCACAGGGTGTACGAGAGGTTCGTGATATCTTTCCTCATCGTAGGTGCTAAATTGTGTGCTTCCGTTTATGAAAAGCCAAAAATCTTCTTTCCATTGAGTGACGACAATTTTTTGATAGCGTGTTTGTTCCTGATAAACAATTTTATCTTTATATTTATGTTGTTCACCGTATAGAACAATGGGTTTGGCGACCGCGAAGGCCATAGCCGAAACCAAAATAAGAACAATAAATTGAATATTGAGAATTCGGGGCCGTTCCAAGCGATCGGGGAATTGCCATAATATCAATGAGGCTACAATCAGGTTGAGACTGCCGATAATAACGGGGGTATAAGTCAATCCACAAAAGGGAAGCAGGACGAAGGCAAACAAAGCCCCTCCCAACAAGCCGCCATAATAATCATATTCCATGACCGAAGAAATATTTTGCCGTAACGATTCATAGGTTTGGTTGATCCGTGTGATCAATGGAATCTCAAGGCCAGTCATGAATCCGATCATGCAAGCGATGCCATAAACCACCAAACCAAAATGACTCGTATAGGCCGAAATCCAAAAACAGAACATGGCAGAAAAGGTGCAAAGAAACGACAGACCAAATTCGATTAGCACAAAGCGGTCGAGAAGCCCGGCTTCATATTTCCTGCTATAGCGGCTTCCCAGTCCCATGGAGAACAGCATTAGGGAGATCACTATTGTCCATTGGAGAATTGAATCACCCAACAGATAACTAGCCAAAGTAGCCAGGGTATATTCAGTCACTATCGCGGCGCACCCGGTAGCGAACACACAGGCCTTCAATATAAAACTCAAGCGACGGAGCTTGGAGTTTTCGAGGCTATCTATGGGGGTTGTTGGCATGAATTAACGGTGCCTAAAGGAAACTCAGATGCACCAAGTGATGAGGAACGAGGCACCGATGTAGGAGGAGGCTTCCAAAAATGCTGCGCCTTGGTTGGGTTTCACCTGGTTCACCAGCTCATCAGCCAAGCTGCGTCCGGGTAAAAGAATGCGGTCTGTGAGAATACGTGCAACGGGAAGAAGAATGAGGCCTACTAACATGTAGAGGGCAAAGGTCATTAAGTTTTCTTCCCAGGAAATAAAATTCTCGGCAGAAGCTACGCGAAGTAAATTGCCGATGCCTATCAGCGCTCCGGCAAAGCCTATGCCCACGGCAACGTTATCTTTTTCAATATGCTCGTGAATATTGTAATTCGTTATGAGGTTGTAATATTTGCCGACGAGAATAAGAACGGTTTGACCCAAAGCCCAGAATGCAATGGCTGTAACAATAGACCCGCCTTCTCCAAAAATGGCTCCGTAGATATTGAGCCCTGTGGCCACAAAAACAGCGAACTCCACTACACCGGTGCCAGCGTTTTGATCCTCCAAAATCTCTTTGCGAATATCGAATTCAGAAAGAATGAATCGGTTATTGATTAAAGCCGAGAGATTGAGCAAAACAATCGCCAAAGACCCATAAACCAGCATATCGATCAAGTCATTTTCCAGTCCTGCCGATGGCCCGGCGATCACTCCACCAATAGAGAACGTTAACCCTAGATAATAACCGCACATGACAAGGGCGAACGCCATATTGTCTTTTTCCACCAGTTCATCTTTGATGTTATAACCGCGACGAAAAAAAATAAACACCAAATGCCCAACTGCAAAGACAGCAAAACAAGAGCCCAAATATATTAATGAAGATAAGATGTGATCTAAATTCATATTCATTTACCGAAACTAAAGCCGCGGCTTCTAAAGGTGTTTTTGCTTCGCCCCATGCGTTGATTAACTTTATTCTTGAAGCGGGATTGCGATCCTGCTTTTTTTGCCATTTTTCTTTTGAAAAAATCTGGTTTTTGTTTTTTTGTTACCGTCCCGGCGGTTCCATATTCCCGTTTCGGCCCATAATAGGGTCGACCCGTGCTGTTATAAGAAGAATAATTGTTATAGTGGTTTCGGCTGAGCCCATATCCAGCCCAGTTCATCACTTGAGACATCAGCATGTATTTCCCGTAAAACTCCCACATACTGCCGCCGCTATCGTTATTCCGCCAACGACCATATTGAGAATTTCCAACATATTGGTAGCCGTTTGGAAAGGGTGTGGTCGATATGGTGCCATCGGCAGTTTTAGAGGCCAAGCCCATGCCGAGATACGCTGCATTCTTTTTAAAATAAGATTCATCGACTTCGACGAAGGGACGCATCGTCTTGTGTTCACCTAAATCGACACGGTATTGATGGTAGTAGGAAGGAAAGAAGTTGCCTTCCTCGCGCATATCATTAAGAATGATCGCGTACTCCTTTTCGCCTTGCAACTCCTTCTGAATTTTTTCTACCGGGTTCTGCCCTACCCCACAACCCTGAAAAAAAAGAGCGACGGACAGCAAAAGGAGAAGAGAAAATTTTTCTCTAAGCGATAATTTGGAGTTGTTCCGATTCATTGTAAAAAATTCAATCTAAGAATCCTTCAAGTTGATACCTTATAAATAGTAAACCATCATATCAGTTCCCCTAGAATATACATACGTTTGTTTAGGAAGAGAGTTTTTATTCTATATAGTAAACCGCTATAATCAGACCTTTATAGTCGACGGAAACCTAAAGCATGTATTTTTATTATATTAAACGCGTCATCAGAAAACTCAGACAACCTGACTTACGTCTGCTTTTCGGGTTGGGACTGATCTTTTTGTTAATGATCCTGATTTTTGCGTTCGTTCTTTCGACCTATGAAAAGAATATTACATTTGCAGACGGACTGTGGACCGCTTATATCACTTTAACCACAATCGGATATGGGGATGTTTCAGCAGCCACCCCGCAAGGACGGTGGGTCACGGTTTTGACCTCAATGCTGGGTATCGGTTGCTTCGGAATTTTGACCGGGGTCATTTTAGAACGGGCCATGCAAAGGAGAATGAGAAAAATGAAAGGCGAAGGCAAATATACAGGCAAAGGACACTTGATCATTGTTAACGTTCCTTCCTATGCGGAGATAACGGAATTATTGAAAGAGTTGGACCACAGTCCCGATTTTAAGGATATCCCGCGCGTGCTCGTAACCGCGCAATTACCCAACTTGGATAAAGAGATCCCGCATTTTTTATCGAAAAAAATAGACGCATTCATAATGGGTCTGCCTTCAGCTTTGGAAACATTACAACGCGCCAACGCGAGCGAGTCCAAAGCATGCGTTCTCATCTCATCCGCCTCTGACCCGGCGATGGATGATACCAACACCCTGACAGCCGGTCTCATCGAAAAAAACTGGTCGAGAGTCACCACCGTCATGACCTGCAGTCGAGCAGAAACACTGGGTAACCTCAGCACCTTCGGTATTGATGGCGGCATCAGCACCACCGACCTGCAAATGGGACTCTTAGTTCAGGAATTGGAAGACCCCGGCCTATATAAAGTTTATAGCGAACTATCAACAAACTCTGGCGGCAACCAAATTTATATCAGCCAATCGTCAGTCGGGTCGTGGGAGGGATATGATAAGGAGTTCAGTTTTGGAAGTTTAAAGATCGCGATTATTCAACTTAATCTCTCAATAGAGATTTTGGGCCTCCGAAGACAAGAAGACGAAAATCCGATTCTCAATCCAGAAAATAAAATGATCCTGGCGCCGACCGACCACATCGTTTACATGGCAAGAAAACGCTTCGACTGGAAGAAAAACAACGACCCCATTCTCAGACAAATTTATAAAGAATCCTGACGGTACGAAAGCAAAGCCTTTAAAATAGGGGTTATATGAAAAACCAACCTGGAATCAAAGTTTTGCAAAAACACACATATTAAAATTTGAGAGCAGGGGGTCGGAGGTTCGAATCCTCTCGACTCGACCATTAAAAAAGGGTTTACAGCGCTTGCTGTAAACCCTTTTTTTGTCGTCAACGAAAAAACATGAATCTATACAAATTTTCTATATGAACATTTAAATTCTTTCGTCTGGAAATGTTTTTCGGTACCACTCTACAGTCAGTGGATAGACGCTATCATCGTCTACTATATCGTAGTCTAATTCATCCCCTAACAAAGCCTGCGCCATGAGCGCCCTTTCCCTCAAAGGAATGGCACTTATTGCAAGTTTTGTATTTATTCTTTCCATTATTTCATTAAACTTTTGCGGGTCAGTAAGTTCTTCTGGTCTACTCATAAAACTAATCTCCTCCCTACCTTGCGGCAAATAATCGCGAGGTGTGTTTTCTAATCGTCTTGCAGTTTTGATCTATCGATCACGCTTGTCACTCGACATGGTATGGATCAATAGGTTGCTCATCGTGCCATAGCCTTGGTCATTAAACAATACTTTCATTGTTGAAAACAGACCTGAGACAATTTTCGAGACTATTAAATAAATCGTTGACATATGAAAAATATGTCGTGTATTCTACGTCTTCTATTTATTGATGCGCGGGAAAAACTTTAGAAACAATTCATCTTCCCCTATAGGAACGCAGATGAGCACAGAAAAAAATAACACTTCATCGTGGACTTTTTTAACCAATCATGCGCATGTCTTGATGCGCTTGGCAAAAAATCCGTCTGAACGCATACGAGACCTTGCGGTGGAAGTGGGAATCACGGAGCGTGCAGTTCAACGCATTATCGTTGAGCTGGAAGCTGACGGATATATGGATCACATTCGTGATGGCAGAAGGAATGTATACAAAGTTTTCCCTCGTAAGCCTTTGCGACATGGCATTGAAAAACATAGACAGGTACACGATCTCATTCAGTTAATTAATAAGTAATTTGAATCAAGTCATAGGCTGATAATGACCAGCCTGAAACGAACTTAACCAATTAATCTTACAAATTAAGAAAACCCTGAATTATGGGAAATAATGACTCGGATAATAAAAGAGAGGCCTTCAAATTAGCAAACTAAACAAAGTGTGA
>JBLFWU010000067.1:0-15137 GCA_047610985.1 Nitrospinales bacterium
GCAGTTTACACACAGGGCCAACAGGCTCTACTGCTAAAAAGATAATGATCTAATAACCTATATTTTTTAACCCGAGTGGTACACTTTTACTCCGCCACACTGGTACATTTTTACTCTGCCCTTGACAGGTTTTTTAAAAGAGGTTAAATTTTTGGTGGTGGAAAGGGGGGAGCTATCAAGAAAGATTTAAAAGAAGTGAGTGGGCTATAAATTGAAGAGGTTTTAGAATAGAAGAATTTTAAATTTGAAGAATTTGTAACAGCAGAAATAAAGCAATTATTGCAAGTCGTTTGCATCATGCAATTGGAGTCATCCATATGTTGCATAGATGCTGCCGAAATATTCGCTGACAGCATGCTAAGAAAGAAAACAAAAACAACTAAAAATATTATTCGTTTTTTTTGAACAGTCATAATAGGTTACCTGCAATTGTATATTTAATAGGTATAACTCCCATATATATAAATCACAGTTAAAATATTTTAATAATTCCAGTTTAATCTAGCTGGATAGCCACACATGATCTCAACGACTGCTTTAAAATTTAAAGGCAAAAAATATAATACAAGGAGTTATCTATATTAGATGGGCTCTATTACATCAAGAATCATTTATTTTCAATTTAGGATCTCCTCGACCACCTCAAATCACCTCAAAAACAAACAATGATGGTCCCGTTAGATGATCCATAATCACGAATTCTTTGATTTATGTAATTGGGTAGCTTTATCAATAGTTTGGGCTAACAGTTCTTCCGTCAAAAGATTTTTGGGAATAAAACTTGAAGCTCCGCCTTTTATGGCCTGCTCAGCTAATAATGCATCATCTTGACCGGTCAAAAATATTATTGGGGGATATAGATAATCCCCTAGTATCAACTTTTGCATAAACTGTAGTCCATCACATCCTGGAAGATTATAATCGAGCAAAATACAAAAGAAGTTCGTATTTTTCATTTCCGTCAAACCTTTAGAACTATCACTGACTTCAATAATTTCAACACTCGGCATGATTTTTTCAAGCATTTTGCGCAAGACTTCTCGATCAATCTCGTTATCTTCGATAATTAAAACAATATTTTTATCTGTCATTTTTATTGGCTTTCTTATTGAGCTATTAAATACAAATTCCAAAAAACTAGTTATATATTCTAATTACGAATAATTTTAGTATTCCCGTCAAAACTTTATTAATCAATAAATATTTGTGTATGGACTTAAAAGGTCTCTATAAAGTGCCCTATTGACGGCAGATTATCTTCGCACACATGTTGCGTCAAAATGATGTACCCATAGAAAGGTCTGTAGTGGGACAAAAATTCAATTGATGAGACTTCGATATCTGAAATCACGAATCACCCTTCTCCGACTCGAAGCGTAATTTTCAATACGGAAACAACGAGCCGAATCAATGTAGGGTGTTTCATGGCAGATCTAATTTGTAACGATGAGCTATGGATTAAATGGAAGGGGGAAATGCCAGTGATCTACAACAAGGAAGTATAGAAAATATTCGAGTAAATCACATAATCGTTCATCCACTAAAACCTTTAAGCTTCAAAGATTAGCCCGTTACATGATTTAGCCTCCAGTAATATGGGATCCCACCTACAGAATTGCTTAAAATTCATGTTCCTTAACAATGAAAGCCGAAGAATTAGAGTGATCGATAAAGTTCCCCTCATCTTCTTGCAGTGCTGCACCTAATTTTTGCCCCTCCGGTGTGCTCATTCCTGCCATTAGATCTTCTTCTGAGTCAAACCACACTTCTGCTACGCCATCATATTCTGGCAACATGCCTCTCGAATTCCTTAGCCCTTCATTTAAAGGGGTATCTACAGTAAGAGATTGCACATATTTTTTTGCCCTCATATCTCCAGCATTTTTCATAAAGAAAGGGCCATGTTTATTACTCCAATAATCTTGAAACTGTCCCCGAGTCATACCTGGGTGACGGCGTATACACATAACAAATTTTATCATTAAAAAAATCTCCTTTAATTGATGGTCAATCTTCTATACCTAAATCTAGTTTCGGTTGGTAATCTTCTGAGGGTGGAAGCTTACTACCTTCAATACCCGATAGGGGTAAGGTGACAATATCTAGCCGGACCCTTCCAAGCTCTGGGTCTGTTGAAACTTTTATCAACCGCCCCCATCGCTCCAGTTGAATCATTTTGGGTTGCCCCGAGGGAATTTTTATCAGAATCCTCACTATCTTTATCAAAAGAATGGGGATGTGTAACCAGTAATAATTAGAATCGTTATTTTTCATATATAAACTTCTTTATATTTTTATTAAATTGATAACTTCTGACACCTATTAATACCCTACTCCCAAATTTTTCAGTTTATAAATAATACGTCATTCTTACCACAAAAAAATTATCCGTTTTTCGGGTACATATTTTTTGGAGGGGAATTTGCGAAGTCGTTTATTAACTGCAAGCGGGTACTTCCAAATTCAAGAATCTGACCGTTACAGGATCGCAATTTTAGAAATTGATTGGAAGAGATATGATAAACTTTGTTCCTTTTCCAGGAAGGCTTTTGAAGCAGATTGTTCCTACGTGATAATCAATTATCTTTTTGCAAGTGGCCAATCCAATACCACTACCTTTGTATTCCTCTTTAGAAACTAAACGCTTTAGAGGAAGAAATATTTTTTCAGCATATTTTTCATCAATACCAATACCGTTATCCTCAACAAAAATATTGCAAAACTCATTACTGGGGGATTGACCATAAATTTTGATAACTGGAGACTCTTCATTTCTTTTAAACTTTAGTGCATTGGCTATCAGGTTCTGAAACAATTGAAGGAATAATGACGGTTCCCCCTTTACCGCAGGTAAATCACCAATATGAATAACTCCATTTGTTTCCTTAATTTGCTCTTGTAAATTTTCTATAACCCTTTGGATAATTTCTTTGAGGTCAAGAGTTTCGAAGGGCTTTGTATCTTCGGTTATTTGGGAAAATTCAAGGAGGCTATCAATCAATTGGGACATTCGATTGGTTACAACTGACATTTTATTTATATAACCTTGACCTTTTTCATCCAGTTGGTCTCCATAGTCTTGTTTTAAAAAATCTCCAAGATGGAATAGGTTCCGAAGAGGCTCTTTAAGGTCATGGGACACAACTGATGCGAATTCTTGTAAATCTTGATTACTTCTCTCTAATTTACTTTGAGTCATTTCAAGTTCTTTGTTTTTTTTTCGAAGCTGCAGCTGAGTTCTTATCCGGACTAATACTTCCTCAGAAAAAAATGGTTTTGTGATGTAGTCTATTCCTCCAACTAAGAACCCTTGGACAACATTAGTAGTATCAGTTTTAGCCGTAAGAAAAATTACCGGAATATCTTTAGAAATCGGATCACTTTTTAATTTTTCGCAAGTTTCAAAACCGTCAATTCCCGGCATCATGAGATCTAATAAAATCAAATCCGGCATTAAACTAGGAACTATTTTCAGAGCCACCTCACCATTAGGAGCAACTGAGATATTAAGTCCCTTGTTGGCAAGGACTTTTTGCAACACATCAAGGTTCGTAGGCGTATCATCCACAATGAGAACTTTCATACCTGCCATATCAAAATCTTTATTTTCCATGCCGGTTTTTCTCTAAAATTTTAGATCCACTTCAATATTAAACTTGCCTGCAAACAAATCAGCCCAAGCTTATTTCTTATTATTATTTTCATTTTTTTAAGGTTATTATTCATTAATAAATCTAAATAAGGTTTTTTAAATTCAAGTTTGAATAAAAAGAAAACGCGTTATGAAAATATTAGCATCGAAATAAAAGACAAAATGGAAGGATTAACAACTTCAATAATTTATTTGATAGGCACGTCACATGATACCAACGGAGTTGATTAAGAGATTCCTGGTGTCATTCAAAATTTTCCGACGCAAAGAGTTCCCAAGAATTCTTTATCAGTGTTATTTTTAAAAACTTCTGCATCTGGCACATTCCAGATTCCTACTGAGCTAATAGAAACCTTTTTTATTTGCATTACTTCATATATTGATGAACCTCTATTGACTTCCAATTCAACATCAATATCTGTTGGAGCTAAGGGGCCTACGTAACGGGTGGCAATTTGTTCTATGAGTTGTTCTTTATTTTCAGATGCAATCAAGTTTATTAGAGGTTTATCCATCAACTCTTCGGACTCATAGCCCAACCCGAAAAAAGCGTGGTTAGAAAAAATGATATTCCGATCCTGGTCTAATTGAAAAATAAGTTCGGGCACTTTTTCTACAATCGAACGGTATAAATTCTCGCTTTGAATGAAATCGTTTCGACTTTGAATTAGTTCATCTTGAGCTTTTTTAAGTTTTAACTGACTGGTAATTCTACAAATTACCTCCTCTTCTCGGAAAGGTTTGACTATAAAGTCAACTCCACCCACCTTAAATCCCATCGTAATATTCTCTATTTCTGAAAGAGCTGTTATAAAAATTATGGGGATGTCTTTAGTGGTCTCGTCCTGTTTTAATTTTTCACAAACCTGATATCCATTTAAGCCCGGCATCATGACATCCAACAAGATCAAATCGGGTTTATTTTTATTGATTACTTCAAGAGCTTTTTCACCATTGGGAGACACAGAAAGAATCAAGTTGCCCCTTGTCAATATATGACCTAGGACGTCTAAATTTCGGGGAGTATCGTCAACAATCAAGATTTTCATTCCGGATAGTTGGCCATCATAAAATTCATTCAATGGTCTGCCTTCCAAATTTGAAGATTGGTTATGTGATTTTCTTCATGATATTTACGATTTCTTCCATGTCATAACTTTTTACAAGCTTTTTCAATATTCCCCCTAGTTCTTTCCCACCATTTTCCATCTCCTTCAATTGATCCAAAGATTTTTGCAAACCAGAAATAGAGTAACAATCAGCATCATTCAAAATCTGGGTTTTGATTTCTGGAGGAATATTTATTTTGGACCAATCAATATCTTCTTGCATTTCCTGAATTGTTCTAGTTTTTGTATTTTCTTTGTAGTTGTATTCAATCTTTAAAATTGTTTCCATGGACTTAAGGATATGAGAATGCTGAAACGGTTTTCCGATATAACAATCGAACCCCATTTCAAGATACTTATCTTGTTGATGTTGTAATGTCGATGCGGTTATACAAATTACTTTTATTTCCTTGTCTGGGTATATTTTCTTAATCTCTTTTAAAGCCTCAACTCCATCCATGATGGGCATACGTATATCCATAAATATGATATGAGGTTGGTCTTTTTCAATTTGCTCCAAAGCTACTTTACCATTTTCCGCTTGTGCTACATCGACACCTAGTTTCTTTAAAAATAGGCTCAAAACGTCTCTGTTTTCTTTTATATCGTCTACAACCAGCGCCTTGATTTTATATTCCTCTTTGATGCCAACCACGTTCTCATATTTAGAATCTTGGTTTTTAATGAAGCCTGGCCTACTTCCCATCCTTCGTTCAAGGGCAAGAGAAAAATAAAATTGTGAACCTTTACCTTGTTCTGATATTAATTTTAATTCACCGCCCATTTGAGTTACTTGCTTACGGCTTATGGCAAGCCCAAGTCCGGTACCCCCTTTTTTCAGTCCTTCCTGATCCTGCTGAAAAGGCTCAAATATATGCTCCTGAGCATCCTTGGGTATTCCGACGCCTGTATCGACGACCTCAAAAAGGAATTGGTTATTAGTTTGTTTACTAAACCTGCATTCAACAGAACCTGTATCTGTGAATTTAACTGCATTTCCTAATAAATTTATCAAAATCTGCCTAAGTTTCCCCATATCTCCGCTTACCAGGTATTCACCGTTTGGGTATTTATCCATTTCCAACACAAGTTGTTTTTCATTGCACCGAGAAGAAAAAATAGATTTCAATTCATTCATTAAAGTTCCCAGATCAAAATCCTCTTCATTCAATTCCTGTTTTCCTGCTTCGATCTTTGAAATATCTAAGATGTCATTGATAAGTTGTAATAAATGATTTCCACTTCTATCGATGGTGTTAACGGCTTCATATTGATCTTCATTTAAAGACTCGTCACTCTTAAGAATTTGAGAGTAACCTAGAACAGCGTTCAAAGGCGTTCGTATTTCATGGCTCATGTTAGCTAAAAATATAGACTTAGCTTGATTGGCTTTTTCCGCATCTTTTTTAGCTTTTTCGGCTTCTTCTTTTGCTATCTCTGATTGTGTTCGTGCAGATTCGGCTGCCTGCCTAGCTCTATCAGCTTCTTCTTTTGCTATTTCTGATTGTGTTCGTGCAGACTCGGCTGCCCGTCTGGCTCTATCAGATTCTTCTTTTTCTAATAAAATTTCTTTTTCATTCGATTTTATCTTTTCAACCATACCTTCAAAGGCAATACCCAAATCAGCAACTTCATCCTTCGATTCGATATAAATTTTACCGGGATAGATTCCTTTTCCAATATCTTCACTGGCTAATTTCAATGAATTAATGGGTCTGGCAATATTGCTTGCGAGCCAGTAAGACCCAAACAAGCTTAAAATTATAATTACCAGGCTTCCAAAAGCGATAACAGATTTAGTTAAGAGAATTTCGCGATCACTTTTTGTTTTTCGAGTAGCTATTAACCCCTGTTCAACCTGTTTAAAAATCATTATCTTAGTACGCAGATCATCCATAATCCGTTGACCAGTGCCCTGTTCTATCAAAGAAGTAACATCAGATATACTTGCGGACGACACAGAAATTAAATAACGTGCTTCAATTTCAGGGTCCACAGCTTTTTCAAGCCACTGCTTTACCAAAAGCTCTATTCGGTCAATGCTTCGATTAATAACCCGGCTATTCTTGTTTTTTTTAGAAAGAGTTTTTAATTGGTTTAGTCTTAGCTGAAAAACCTTCAGGCCTTTATTAAAAGGTTCCAGGGATTTTTCTTGACCTGTTAATAAAAATCCTCGCTGGCCTGTCTCCATATCCAAAAGAGAATTGAAAGTTTCTAAAGAAATGATTAATTCCTTTTGTTGTTTTCCAAATTTAAATTCTGAGAAAATCGTATTAAACTCATGGCGAATATTTTCGAAAATATCCTGTCCCACTGTTCGAATTTTTAATTTTTCAAAGTTTTTAAGGGCATCGGAATTTTGTTCTACCTCTTTCCGTTTATTTATTTCCGGTGTACCCGCCTTCGCTTGCCAAAGGTCTATCAATTTTTCTATTTCATTTAATTTTTTTATTTGTTCTGGGTTTTCTGATACTAGGTTTTTGGTTTTCTTTACCTCATCTACCAACTGCCTCTTTCCAGTCTCATAAGGTTCTAAAAATTCCTCCTTCCCGGAAATCAAAAACCCCCGTTCTCCGGTTTCCATGTCCACAATTAATTTCTCAATTTTCGAAGCATGTTCCAAAACCTGATGAGTGTACTCAACCTGTTTATTAGTATTGCTTACTGCGTTAATACTTGCGCGAGACGCAAAAGCCAGAACAACAACCATAGCCAGCCCCAGACAACTACTCATTATAATTTTTGCTTTTATATTTAAATTTATTTTCATTTTTCTTGTCCTGTATTTTCTTCTAACACCATTTAATGCTGCGCAATGAGACCAAGTTTATAAGACCTGAATTTCACGAAGAAGTACAATTTGATTTACACCTAAGGATAACAAAGAATGTTGATATGTTAAAACCTAATAACATTGAACAAGATGAGACCAAAATTACTTAGACCTGTTATGGGCCAAAATCGTTGTTTCGTTTGTATTATATGAAGGCAAAAAGTGAACTATTAAGATATACCTACTTGTATTATGGGATTAAAATTGAAAATTCAATGATTTCTCCAATACATGATTCGTTAGTAAGCCGATTGTCGTTTTTCAAATTTGTTTGCTTGTAGAACTTTCTTGGCTTCCCGAGCCAGGTTTTTGAGTCCTATCAAGTCGATTTCTTGCAAGCTCCCCGAACCTGAGCTCATACTTTCTTTTAGGGCTAGCAACTTATTCTGCCTAGTTAAATAGAGTAGCCCCTGATGACGGATTGCATTTTTTGTGTCGTCTAATTTTCGTCGAAAAATGAAGAGAATATCTTCGCTATATTGTTTGGCCAGTTGCCGCAGGCTATCTCTAGTCACGGGGTCGCTGAGAGTTTCCCCAGCTTTGGCTGGAGCAATTCTGGCCGGGTCAAGCTTCAGAAGCGTTTTCCGAATTCGTTTGGAATCGAAAAAAATGGATCTCACCTCATCCCTTTGGCTTTCAATCACTCTGAGAGATTTTGGAAACACCAGCATCTTAATAGCACTGTCCGATTTACCTTCATCCATTAAATCCTTTTCTGCCCATACGGGAAGTGCAGAAAACAGTAGCAATACCAAAATAAGAATTACACACTGGGATTTTGGCAATGGGGTTTTAATAAAGGATACTGTTTGCATAAAACTCCTTTCAAAAACGAACAAGAAATAATCAGAGCAACCTTATTTGTTTATAATTGCAAGATAACCAAACAATTCAACAGTAACTATTTATTGGCACCTACAAATAAACTTTTAGATACGTCAGAGTGTTACACTAATATTGGCTAGCACTTAATTTCATCTTTGAAGTTGGAGGGCCAATTCTATGCACACCTTATTTTACTGCAGCGTAGCATCAAGAATAATGCAGGATTCAGACATCCTAGATATTTTAAAAGTATCGAGAGAAAATAATCCCTATAATCTTATAACGGGAATATTGGTTTATAGTAAAAAAAGTAGAGAGTTTTTCCAGATTCTAGAAGGGGAAAAAGAAGCGATTTTCAGACTACTGGAGAACATAGAAAACGACGAAAGAAATTTATCTGTGGATTTAGTTTATGATGAAGAAATCAAAGAACGAAGTTTTAATAATTGGGGAATGGCATTTGCTGATCTGGATTCAGTCGAAAACAGCAAATTGGACGGATTTTCAGGGTACTTAGAAAAAGGCTTTAGTTCAGAACTTTTTCAAGAGAACATTCAAAGTTCCAATAATATAATAAAAATGTTCCAACACTATTTAAGCGATTTCAATCCCACCTGAAATTATCAGCTCCAATACGGGGTTCCAGGAAATGAACCCATCTTAAGAAGTTAATTTGGTGGGAGGGCTACTGTGTCAGAATACGTTTCCAAGAGTTCCCTTAATTTTTCGTACATATTGCCCATTTCACCTTTCACAAGGTACCCTGCAACATTTTTGCAATATGCCCTTTTGATTTCATCTGGGTTATTGGAAGTTGATAAAATAAAAACTACCATGGATCTGAATTTATGATTATTCCTTATTTTATCTAAAACTTCAAACCCACCCATCTTGGGCATATTTAAATCTAGTAACATTATATCTGGAATTCTATTTTCATCTCCCCCAGCAGAAGCACCGATTTCTTCGAGCCTTTCAGTTACAGCTTCACCATCTCTGAAAATATCTAAATCAAACTTACCTTCTTGAATCATAGTTCTTAACGATCTTCCTATTGCGATAACATCTGTCTCATCATCATCAACTAAAAATATATTTTTTGTCATAAAAAAACCTATATAAGTACTTTCTCCTAGGATCTTTCAAGGGAAAGGAGCGTTTATATTTGAATAAGTTGATACTAACAAAAACTATTATTTTCACTTACTAATAAATAGGAAACAGTTTTAAATACTGCAAAAGTTAAAACATCATTCCCCGCTCAAGCAAAAAAAGAGCTATTAGGTTCCGCAGAACGTCTGGTAGGGCCTATTGGTCGCTGGAGCTGGCTCGGCATAGGCTTCGTTGCCTGCAACTTCGTCGAAGGGGTTGCTTACAACTTCGAGTAGTTTAGAAAATGGTACCATATCTTGATTAACTGCGGCGGCAAGGGCTTCTTCGACTTTATAGTTCCGTGGAATATAGATGGGATTAACCCGATCCATTGCCTGCGCTGTAGTCTCCGCTGAAACTTTCTCTTGTTCTAAACGTTTTTGCCAACGTTCTGCCCAAGCGTTGAAGGCATCGGGATCTTTGAACAAGTTTCGCACCGCGGCACTATCACCTCGTAAAACTTGGGAGAGACGGCGGAAGACAAGCGTGAAATCCGCATGTCCGGCTTCCATTACTTTTAGCAGATCGTTAATCAGTTCTTGATCGAGAATATCTTCTGTCGATAATCCTATTTTGGATCGCATTCCCGCCAACCAGTAAGACTCATATAGAGGTTGAATGCACTCGATCATTTCGGTCAACAATTCAATAGCGCGTTCTTTGTTTGTATCGACATGTGGGATCAACGTTTCCGCCAATCGGGCCAGGTTCCAAGTTAGAATTTCCGGCTGCTTCGCATAGGCATAGCGACCATATTGATCTATCGAACTGAACACGGTTCCTGCAGCATATCTATCCATAAAAGCGCAGGGGCCGTAATCAATAGTTTCACCAGAAATTGTCATATTGTCAGTATTCATTACCCCGTGAATAAAGCCAATATTCATCCAGCGCGCTACCAAGGAGGCCTGAGCATCGGCTACAGCCACGAAGAATGCCAGATAGGGATTTTCAGCATCGGCTGTGTCGGGATAGTGTCGTTGAATAGCATAATCCGCGAGTTCGCGGACTTTCAAAATATCACCGCGAGCACCGCCATATTGGAATGTGCCAACACGGATGTGGCTAGCCGCAATTCGTGTAAGAATAGCCCCTGGCAAAGCAATCTCTCTGAATACGTGCTTTCCCGTGGAAACAGCCGCCAAGGCTCGTGTAGTAGGGACGCCAAGAGCATGCATACCCTCCCCTATTAAGTATTCGCGCAAAACTGGACCAATAGCCGCCAAACCATCTCCACCGCGAGAGAACGGAGTTCGCCCAGACCCTTTCAGCTGAATATCACGGCGGCGTTGGTGGGTGTCGATCACCTCACCGAGTAAAAGAGCGCGTCCATCCCCCAACTGAGGTGAGAATCCACCAAACTGATGCCCGGCATAAGCCTGGGCTAGTGGTTCTGAGCCTTCAGGTGTTGCATTACCTGAGAAAATAGCCAAACCTGCTTCCGAATCGAGTGCAACCGGATCAAGACCAAGTTCTTCCGCAAGTGCATGGTTGAACTGCAATAGTTTTGGGGCAATGGCAGGTTCAGCCTTGCAGGGCTTAAAAAATCCTTCGAGACTGCGGGCAAAGCTATTATCAAAATTGAATTGTGGGCTATGATTCACTTGTTATTTTTATTTTTGGGTGGTGGAAAATTTTTCGAGGAACCGAGGCGTTTGGCAACATTGAATAATAACCCCAGAAACAGGAAAACGAATAAAGCTCCATATAAGATGTAACTTTCATCTGCAGGTTGCATTTATCTTGCCTCAATCAGGACAATATTATTTCTCGATTTCACAATAAACTCATCTCGCGTCGCGAAGCCCTCAACCGGGTGAGTCGATATATCAATTTTAGCGGCCTTCAAGGCTTTTTCAAGTTGTGATGAGGGGATAGCATATTGATGCGAACCTTTCACGGAAAACGCGGCTTGGGCATGGGAATTCGATAATACCATTCCCGCCACTTCCTGCCGGGCATTGAACAATGGACTCCCACTATGGACCGGATCGAGAGACATTTTTAGCTCAACCAACATCGATGACTTACCAGTAGACCCTTCTATCAAAATATGCTGGTCTTGCAGTGTGTTGGTCCACGGGTATCCCAATGTGAATACCGACTCGCTTATGGCTCCCAATCCATTTTGGCTTATAAACAGAGGCTGACGCTTTACTTTCGGCTTTTCTTTCAACTTCAAGATAGCCAGGTTGCTGGCAGAATCGAAATACACCAATTCAGCTTCAATATCATCTTCGTTGGGGAATTTCACCCTTAACGTTTCCGCTTCTTTAACCAGATCGTGAAAGGTAAAAACATGCGCTCCATCTCCTATGAGAAATCCAGAGCCCAGAAGCGTCGAATGAGTGTTGAGGATCAGAATGATCAACAAAACCGCAAGAAGAAAGAACCCACCTATTCCTTTGATCATTTTCCCCTCAAATAAGCCAATATTATTGAAACAACCTGAATCCTAGTTGTAAAATGCAAACGAATCAAGATGTTCCTCAATTATACAATCTTATAACTCTATTATTCTAAAGTATTACCCATTTGATTGGCACAACAGGAGGCTGTAAATGTCAAAGACAAGTTATTATGTGGCAGTTAGTTTAGACGGTTTTCTTGCAAGAGAAGACGGAGTTGTGGACTGGCTAAGCAATTATACAAAACCTTTAGAAACCCCCTACGATTATGAACCGTTTTATCAAACTGTCTCAGCTGTAGTCATGGGAAGAAAAACCTACGATACAGTATTGGGTTTTGGAAAATATCCCTATCAGGGAAAGCCCGGTCTCGTTTTAAGTAAAGATGCTGATTTCCAAGTTAACGAATCGGGTGTTGAATCCGTTTCAAAAAACTGGAAAGAGAAAGTAGTGGCACTTAAGTCCTCCGCGAACGATCGCGTTTGGCTTGTTGGCGGTGGCGAAACTGCAAACCTTTTTGTGAGAGAAAATCTACTCGATGAGATTATTATAACCATTATTCCAGAAACCATAGGTGTAGGCATCAAATGGTTAGGAAGCACTCCATTGTCAGAGGGTTGGCTCCTCTCGGAACACTACATATCTAAAAACGGTGTGATTCAACTCGTTTACTCCAAAAGGTAAAAAACTAGTTTATCCATGGAGATATATCTTGCTGTGTTAAAATATTCGATTTATCGAACTTAACAATCAATTTAAAATTAAAATTGAATATATGAAAAATTGATATGAACTTAAATTCAAAAAAAATCCTGCTTGTTGATGACACTCCTGAGAATATCCTTTTGCTAAAAGATGCTTTATCACAATATAGAATAAGTACAGCTTCAAATGGCAAGGAGGCTTTGGAAGCGACAGAGTCCTTCGACCCCCCTGATCTTATTTTGCTTGATATTATGATGCCGGAATCAGAATGCCATTTTTGAATTAAAGATTAAGGACCTGGAGAAAAAAATATCGGCACATGACTTTGAAGGTGTTAAAGATTCATTGAGAAGTTTAACCAAAAACTTAAAAACAACAAACTAGAATATCTAGAGGAAAAATGCATCCTATCCGTAAAACCCTACCTGCTTTTTTTCTGATATTTTCCTGGAGTTGCGCAACCGTTGGGCCCGATTACGTCCCTCCTGATAAGAAACTACCTGAAAATTTCAGCACAAAACTGAAAGCCGTAGAAATAGAGCCTCCAAAAAGAGAGGAAGGGACTACTAAAGAACCTCCTATTCCTGTCAAAAAAGTCACTCAGGAAATGCTCGGCGATTGGTGGCAAACAATGGAAGACCACACCCTTTCTCAAATAATTGAACGTGCAATAACGGGAAATCTAGACCTCAAACTTGCACAGTCCCGCGTTAGAGAAGAAAGAGCCCGGAGGGGAATTGCCAAAGCCGGACGCTTCCCCACCATTGATGCCACCGGTTCAACAACTCGTCAACAAAGCAGTAAGGAATCAGGAATCGGCCAAACAAACAATCTTCATTCCACGGGATTCGATGCCAGTTGGGAAGTGGATTTGTTTGGTGGAATTCAACGCTCCATAGAATCTGCGGAAGCCACGGTTGCAGCAAGACAAGAAGAACTGAATGACACATTGGTGACGTTGGTTGCAGAGGCGGCGTTGAACTATATAGAAATCCGCACCTTTCAATCCAGACTTAAAGCAGCAGAAAAAAACCTGAAGTCGCAAGAGGACACATTACAAATTGTGAAAGACCGATTAGCATCAGGGTTGACCACCTCACTCACTCTGGAGCAAGCCAATTACAACCTTGAAAGTACTAAGTCGGAAATTCCCACTTTAAAAATTGGTATTGAACAGGGTAAAAATGGACTGGCTGTTTTGCTTGGTGAATTTCCCGGTGGATTAAAACAAGAATTGGATAACTACAAAGCGGTTCCCGTTCTACCAATTGAAGTAGCAATTGGTGTCCCCGCAGACCTATTGAGACGCCGGCCTGATATACGACGAACCGAAAGAGAATTGGCCGCGCAAACGGCCCGAGTCGGAGTTGCTACGGCGGACCTTTACCCAAAGTTAACTTTGTTTGGCTCAATAGGTCTCGAATCACTATCAGCAGCAAGCTTATTTACGGGACCCGCAGCGGCTTTTTCAATAGGCCCCAAAGTGACCTGGAACGTTTTTGACGCAGGGCGTATTCGCCAAAACATAGAAATTGAAGATGAAAAACAAGAGCAATCCCTCATTCAATACGAGTTATCTGTTTTGACAGCTGTCAAAGATGTTGAAAATGCTTTGATCGATTACGCTCAGGAGCAGGTTCGGAGAAAATCTCTGATAAAAACTTCTCAGGCAGCGAACCGAGCCGTTGAATTGGCCCGCGAATTATACGCCGCTGGCTTATCTGATTTTTTAGGTGTATTGGAGGCGGAGAGATCTCTTTTCCGATTTCAGGATCAGTTGGCAACTAGTGAAGGTTCCGTCGTGTCCAACTTAATTCGTCTTTACAAATCTCTGGGTGGAGGTTGGAAGCCTTTGATGGCTGATACCATCGACGAAGCACCACGTTATTAACTTTAATGAAGAGTGAAGCTTTGAACAAATCTCGTTCCATAATAATTATTTTAATAATTTCATTTCTCTTTACAGGTTGTGAAGACAAACCCAAAATAGCAGCGGCTCAAACTAAAATGCCGCCGCCCCTAGTAACGGTTACCCCAGTCGTTAAGAAAAGGGTAATTAAAACATACGAATTAGTAGGGCGAACTGCAGCAATGAAAACCGTGAATTTGGTGGCTCGGGTTACGGCTTTTCTCGAAAAAACAAATTTTAAAGCAGGAGAGGATGTTAAAAAAGGGGACCTACTATATATCATTGAACAAGCCCCATACCAAATTGAAGTAAAAGCTGCAGAAGCCAAACTTGCTGAGGCAAGTGCTACTTTGGCAAATGCCCAATCTTACTTAAAGAGACTCAAATCAGTGCGAAAAGGGGCTGTTTCACAGACAGACTTGGATAAATCTAAAAGTGACTTACTTAGTCGTCCCTGAAAAATTCGATAGAGCCCATATATAAAGGGTGAAGATGGGTTTTGAGTGTTGTAAAATTGCCGAAAGTTGTTGAATATCTTTCAAAA
>JBLFWU010000068.1:0-14956 GCA_047610985.1 Nitrospinales bacterium
TTTCGTGGTTGTTCAAAAACCATTTTCGACCGATTGCTGAATAAAAACACGGACCTTCTTTACCATTTTTCTCTGGAAATAGGGTTTTTCAGGGACGACTAAGTATTTGAATTTATTATATGTTTGGATCGCGGAGGACTGATTTTCCTTGCGAATTATGGTTTTTGGAAATTTAAAATTTCATCGGTGAAATAACGTTTCTCACATTCGCCCACATTTTTTTTCACCAGAGAATGTTTGAATGCATAATCAATTTTTATCCAGCGTTCGGTCAGGTCTTCGGAGACACCGCAGGCCAGTATCGATTTTCTTAAAATCTCTGACCTCAAATCAAACAATTCCTCAGAGATAAACATATGCTTATGACCATTTTTGGGCAGAGCCCCTGAATAAATTTTACCGCCGCCCATATTGGAAACCATGAAATCGGTCTGCTGATTTTCTATTACTTCCTGAGGTACTTCTTTAAAAAATTTCTTCAGCCAAGGGTGTTCGTAGAGTTTGTCATAAAACAATTTATGGACTTTTTTCAAGATGGGTTTACCACCGATGGCTTCAAAAAGATTATCGGTCGCCATAAATAGTTCCCCTTCTATCCTGTTTCGGTCCTTTGCCATGCACCAGCGCAAGGGCATCCATGAGGAACTCATCATTTGGCTCGATAAATTTTGCAACGATATGGTATCTCGAAGTGTCGGACTCTGTTGGCAGACAGCGGATGACTTCTATCTTCAATTCGTTTTTTTTCACTTCTTGGTTTTGTTTGATTTCAATAGCAACTGTGGCACCTGCTTTCAGCGGATGGTCAAACTCCATTGAAATACCTTCCACAGTCAAATCAATGACTTTGCCTTCTATACGATTGTCTTCTACTTGAGTAGAGACTTGAAGGTCAACTAGCGAACGTGGGAAGCCTCTTTTATCACTCATAATAAATTCTGTTAATAGAAACCAAGGTGAATGGTCTAAAGAGCCGTTGCATCCCCAAAATCCATTCTAGGGAAAGCATTAAAAGTTGAAATTGGGCTGCAGTTATAGACCTCTATGCCTGTGTCTGCGAGTACATTCGCCCCTTGTTGTAACATAGTCATCATTCTTGGGAACTCGGTATTTTCATGATTTATAGTTTGCGGGTCTTGCCCAAAAAAATGTGTTTTGGGTCCATCGTGTTTCAGGTCGAGCCCCAGAAAGAAAATCTTTTTGAATCCCATATAGACTGCCAGTTGCAAGGCGAAGTAAGAAATGGTGTAGCCTGAGTAAATGCCTTCTTCCAAGTTCCAACTGAAGCCATCCCCGCCAAGTAACTTTATAGGCTGTCCGAAAGGGCGGTCTTCGAGAGTGAACAACTGCCGGGCTTTTTTTAACCCGTCATGGTAAAGATCAAAAAGGCGGTGATCAAAAACACATTGGTAATAAGGCTCGGGATAAACCAGGATCGAGCGATTTAGTCCCATCACTATTTTGTTTTTAAGCAAAGAGAGATCGTGGCTGGCAAGGGAGGTGCCAGAAGCAAGGATGAAAAGTTTTTTGCCTGCATGCAAATCTTTAAATGTTGAAATTTGACCCATAATTCAAAGAAATTTTTCTGAGTTAAACTTGACGTACTTTATCATACGTCGGTTATAGGTGTAGAGCCCGTGGACAGTATTATTATTCCCCGATATGAAACTGGGGTAAGAAACTTCGACTTTGACATTATCTAGATTCCAGTGTTCTCCCCAAGTGGTTCCCTTGTCTCGGCTTGTAGAAACGCTTAATGGGTAACGTTTATGCTCATGCGTATGATTGTAGATCATCGCGATACTGTTATTTACTGAGATTGCAGACAGTCCGGATAAGGGGTTGGGCAAAGGGGTCAAGTCAGGAGTGGTCCAAGAAACTCCCTGATCAGTAGAATGACTTTTTCCAATATATCTTGGGTCTGAATGAGGTCGAAAGAACATTATTAGACGTTCTTCTTGGGTTTTAATAAGAGCCGATTGAATCATATCATTGCCCTTAAAGCTGTAACTTATACTCCAGTTGGAATATGGAGGTTCGCTGGATAATATTATGGAAATCCTTTTGCATTCATCGTAAGCCGGCAACAGGCAAGTTCCTTTTTTAAGGAATACAGGTGGGTGCCGCACCATCATCCCCCGTTCTTTCCAAAGCAAACTGGGTTCTGTCCAGGTTTGTCCATCATCTTCAGAATAGATACTGTATAAAAAGGCATCATTCCAGTACGTTCCTTTCAAGGCAACATACATAAGATGGATGCGCCCGCCCGGTTCCTGAAAAATGACGGGGTTCCCAAGTGAATATTTAGAGATTATTGGGATGTTTTTAGTGGTTTGCCAGATAGAATCGTTTGATTTTTTTTTCGCTATGACAAGCGTCGCCTGGCGGTATTCATCTTGCGTGTATACGTACCAAACCGCAAGCAGGTTCCCCGACTGACTTTCAAGTAAAGTTGGGCAATGGCAGTGCATCCCCTTGTCTGCAGGATTGTATAAAAACTCGGCTTCAATCAAGAGCTAGGACTCGATTTGTTTAATTTAGGTTTTTTCTATTCTAAGGCAAGTAGAAGAATTTACCAGCTTTCGTTTAGAGAAGTTTTTGTGCGGAGTGTGAAGAAATTGGAGGCACCGGGCGGATTCGAACCGCCGGTAGAGATTTTGCAGATGGCACGGTTTTGCCGTCTCGATATACAAAGGTTGCTGGACCGTGCTTGTCAGAACAAAAAAGGGGTTCAAATTTTCGAAGGATATTTGTTTCTTTTTCTATAGCAGCGGCATTCGCTTTTTTTAGCGGGGTTATCCTCGGTGGCATTACATTTTTAAAGAGAAAATATCCGCGTGGTTGGCCGGGTGATTTTTATATTTGTTGCGGTCTACTGCTTCAGGGGAACGGTATGTTCCCACGCGCAAACAGGGCAAACAGTCTTACGCGATAATAGCCGCTAAAGGGAATAAATGAGGCCAGGAATAAGGAAACAGAGCCATAGCACGACCTCAATAATAAAGCTTCCCGGGGTGTTTACTCCCTTCTTCCCAGTATAGTCACAATTTGTACAACGGATATCGTTCCTACCTGGTTTCGCAATTCCGCGTTTGACTTTCACTAATTTATGCGGTTTTTACTCGGCCTCCCAGCTATGTGGTTTTTCAGAGGGCACTGCATCGATGGCCTGCTTATTCGTTTTTCTCCCGTTGGCCTTTTTTTTAGCTTTTCCCCCGAATGAAAATTTACCCTTATTAATAGGGGTATCGCAATCCGGGCACTCAGGCAACATCGAGCTTAGTAGCGTGCTGCAACCTGGGCAGTCGATCAGTTCTCCTTGTTTTGCCATTTTCAAACCCTTCCTTCATGCCCCCTCTTTATCAAAGAGGGCTGGGGTGATTGACCTTATTTGTTTTTCTTTAATATTCTTTTCGTAATTTTTCCACCGTCTGCCAAACCAGAAACCAGATAAGTCGCCGCCAGTTGGTTCATCGAAACCCCTTCGGCCTCGGCGCGTTTTGCCAGTTGAGCGTGGACACTTTTAGGAACCCGTTGAATAAATTTGCCACTGTAGTCGTGGGTATCGATAGGTGGACTGGGTTCGGGAACGTTTTTGCCGAATTTCTTTCGGGCTTTGACCCAGTCTTTAACGGCCACTTCACCGTTTTTCATGGCTTCGTCGATGGTGTCGCCGTCGGACATGCACCCCGGCAAGTCGGGGAAGGTGATTAAAAACCCACCGCCGTCGTCTTTGCTCAATTCTCTAATTTGAAATGGATACCCCATAATCAGGCCTCCCTCGCTTTTTCAATCAACAAAATAAACTGTTTGATGTATATCGGTTTGATGGGTCGTTTCGCTGGTACACATAAAGATATATCGCCGAAATCAAAAATGCAATGACTAGACCCGTCATGCACCCATGCGATTTCGTAGTAGTCCGCGAGAGATTTACAGTCGTCAATCCTCCACCCTTTTGGGTTGTTCTTCATTTTCTGGATTGTTTTCTCTCGCTGACTCATAAACATATGGTACTACATATAGTATCACTTATCAAGGGAATAGAGCAGGAAATGAAATAAAAAATCACATGAAAGGAGGCCTTATTTTCAAAGGTCTTTGCGGAAATGAACTAAATATTCACTGTAAATATATTTAAGCGGTCGGGCCGGTTGCCCACACGCTGGGTTTATTTATCATCTTCAAACTTAATTTGAGTTTTATCAATATCGTCTGGCAATATTGTGTTCCTAAAAACCTTGGCAGATTGAAGTTGTTCTAGTGAAATGTTTGTCCTTAGAAGGTCTGCCCTTAGAAGGTCTGCCCCCTTTAGTTTATCGTTTAAACTTAATGATTCCACTACATCAATTAAAGCTTGAATGATATCTTGATTTTTGGCCTCTCTGCCAGTAAGGGAATTAAAGGTTGATACTGGACTCCAAATATCAGGCTTGGGCAATGTTTCTCTTCTCTGGATACGAGGTAGTTAGCTTTGTAGCCTCCCTACTTTCTTCTAGTGTTGCGGTTGCGAAAGCAATGGGGGTTGAACAATTTGGGATCAAAGACTTGTCATATGCGTGGGCTTTTTTCCCTTTATTGACATGGGTCTTCATAGCCTACGTTAGAAGATGGATTGCCTACAATGAGCTATATGATGAGTACGACCATTGTTTGTTTTTAGAACAAATTAGCTTTGGGTCATCTACTGACAATACAAGTTATGAAATTATTTTTGAATTAAAAAACACAGCCAACAAGCCTTTAAAATATGAAATGGTTGAGTTAGTTATGAATGATAGAATTCCGAATATCTACGATAACAAGTCTGGCGTTATAGGTCCTCAATCTTCAGGATATATTTTATAGTCCCAGAATTACTTCTGACATCCCATCAACACATATTATTTCTTTAAAGATGCTTTATGGCTCCACAAAAAAGCCGAATATGCGCGTATTCAATAAAAAAATAAAAATTACTGATCAGGGATCAAGGGTGACGTTTTTATTAGGTGAGGATGATCTGTGCCAAGAGATTAATATCTAGAGGAAAATACTAAAGCTCAGAATATGCGCGGAACCAAAATAAACTAGATTAGTTCGAAGAGGAATACCCTTTATATATTCTTATTCACCTGGCAGGAAATCCTATAAGGTTTTTAAAATCAACTTGATAGGCCAAAAAAGCTACTATTTAATTACTATGCTGGATAATCTTGGGGGGCAGTCATGTAAGTCATTGAAAAAATTGGAGGCACCGGGCGGATTCGAACCGCCGGTAGAGATTTTGCAGACCTCGGCCTTACCACTTGGCGACGGTGCCACGCTATAGATAAAATGACAGGAAAAAAATGGAGCGGGAGAAGGGGTTCGAACCCTCGACTTCAACCTTGGCAAGGTTGCACTCTACCACTGAGTTACTCCCGCGTTCTTTCAAATTTGAGGGACTTTGGTGTTCCCAAGCCCCTGATTATATTTCCTCTGGGGAGATTGTCAAATCCTATTTTTTAAAAAAATGCGCTTCCGTCCCCTGAGTCAGGCGAACTATGTTCTCGCGATGCTTTTGCAGGGTAAATAATGCCACGATAGTGGATAAATAAATATAGGGAAGCGGCATTTTAAAGAAGATTCCCAGCAGAGGCAGAGAGATTGCCGCCAGAATCGAGCTCAAGGATACATAGCCGGAAACTTTCAGGGATATCGCGAAAATACCTGCGGAGCAAAGGGTGCTCAAGGGCATGGCAAAGCTGAGTACGCCGAGTCCGGTTGCTACGCCTTTCCCGCCTTTGAATTTCAGAAAAATGGAATAGAGGTGACCGAGGAATACGGCGAGTCCTGCTAGAGCGATGACCATAGTGTTTTCGAACCATTGGCTTGCAATATAAACAACAAGCAAACCTTTTAATATATCTCCGGCTAGGGTGATGAGTCCGGCCTTTTTTCCCATGGTGCGAGCAACGTTGGTGGCGCCGATATTGCCGCTTCCGTGTTCTCGGATATCCATATTTTGGGTTTTGGCGAGAAGCACACCAAATGGAATCGAACCGCAAAGGTAAGCCAGTAGGCAAAGTACAAATATTTCTATCAACATAGTGGTTTATTCATCCTTATCGATCCAGTCATCGTTTTGTAGTTTAGATTTCAGTCGCTCTTTGGCGCGTTTTTCAATTTGGCGCACACGCTCGCGCGAGAGGCCGATTTTTTGACCAATTTCTTCCAATGTTTTGACTTCGCCAGAAAACCCGAAACGCATTTTTAGAACCGTAGCTTCTCGCTCGGAAAGGTCTTCCAACATTTGATCGACTTTTTCGCTCAACGACTCTTGCATGATCTGGTCATCGTAGGGAATGAGGTTCTTATTCTCCAGGAGGTCAAGATAAGGGGTGTGATCATCATTCTTTAGCGGTGTGTCCAGAGAAAGGTGCGTTCGGTAGGCACGCATGATGGAATTGATTTCATCATCTTTGTAGCCGAGACTTTTAGCAACTTCTGCCTGTGTGGGCTCGCGCTCCATATCCTGACACATTTGCTGGCTTTTTTTGTTGAATCGAGTAATTTTTCCCGCTTGTTTAACGGGTAGTTTGACGGTTCCTGACTGTTCTGCAAGGGAATGCATGATGGCCTGTTTGATCCACCACACGGCGTAAGTTATAAATTTTACGTTCCTGGATACATCGAACCGTTTAGCAGCTTGAATTAGGCCGATATTGCCTTCTTCGATCAGGTCTTGCAGTGACATACCAAAGCCTCGATATTTATTGGCAACGGTGACAACATATTTGAGATTTCTACGAACCATTTCCTGAACAGCTTTCGAGTCTCCCTGTTTGATGGATTCCGCTAGTTTTATTTCTTCTTCTCTGGTGAGGAGTTTTATTTTGCCTATTTCCCTCATGTATTGATTGAGGGAATCATGTGAG
Source organism: Nitrospinales bacterium (assembly GCA_047610985.1). Lineage (GTDB taxonomy): Bacteria > Nitrospinota > Nitrospinia > Nitrospinales > VA-1 > UBA8687. The sequence continues at coordinate 6,900 of JBLFWU010000068.1, forward strand.
CTGCTGTTTACTGGGCTGGATTTTTTAGATGGTTTCCTGACCATGGCAATTATCGCTTTCGTATTTCCCTCAATTTCAATCGGGCTTGTTTTGCAAACTCCGTTTTAGGATAATTCTGCAAAACATTTTTATACCGAGCCCCTGCTTCGTTGTAATTCTGCTCGTGAAAATAGGATTCTGCTAAAAGAAATTCTGCTTCCGCAATATACGAATGGGTAGGGTATGTGGCCATCAGGCTTTTTAAACGGATGATCGCAGACTGATACGATCCCGTGCGAAAATAAAACTTGCCGATCTCAAAAATATTCTGGGCCAGAATATCCAAGCATTGGTGGATTCTTTTTTCTGCATTGCCCTTATATTTGCTGTTAGGGAAATCGGTGAGAAAGTTTCTGAATCCTTCTAATGCAGAATTTACGGGAGTTAAGTCTCTCGAAGCTAAATCCGTTAGTTCAAAATTGGACATGGCTCTATAAAAGTGGGCACGGTCTACAAATTTATGCGCGGGATAAAGTTCGGTAAATTTCTGGTAATGGAATTTGGACTCTTCAAATTCGTCATCATTGTAATGAATATCTGCAAGCATCATCAATCCGGTGATGCGTTGTTTGCTGTCAGGAAAATCTTCCATAATCAGCTGGATACTATTTTTAGCTTTTTCCGGATCTTTTTCTTTAATAAAGCGTTTTGCCTCTCGCAATAGTTTGGCTGGAGAGGTGGATTTTTGTTCTTTAGTTGTCGAGCAATTTAAATTGAAGAACAAGAATACAATAAATATAAGTACAGATTTGTTAGAGAGGTGCATTCGCAGTGTCGTGTATTGGGAAAGTTATGCTAATAATCGAATATATAGCAAAAAGTCCTATGTTTAAAGCACTTAATCCCTGTGTTGTGGTCCCTCCAAGTGGTGCTTGTTTTTTGCCAATCAAGGTTTTCGTGCTATAAAAGTCAAGTAGCGGCTTTCGCGAACGTATGGTCCCCCCGGATCGTTTGCGATAACGTAAGGAGAGGTCGATAACAACCCCGATAATATTCATGTATTCTGCTTTCTAAAATATAAAAAATAAATGCATCGTTCACTAAAAACTATCTTGTTTTACCTCGGCGTGATTTTTTTCAAAATGCCAGCGTTGGCTCTTGCCGCAGAACCTTCTTCTGCAGGGCAATGGCAATTATTAGCCATGTTCGATAAGGGTGGGGCGATGATGTATCCCATTCTTTTCAGTTCCGTACTCATGTTGGGTATTGCCATAGAGAGAGGCTATAACCTGAGACGGAAGAATATCATCAACTCGGACTTTCTTAAAGATGTCCGTAGTCAATGGGATTGGCAAAATATCCAGAAAACTCTACGCCTTTGCAATTCTTACGATAACTCGCTTTCGCGTATTTTGAAAATGGGTTTGCTTAGGTTTGGTGGCAAGCTAGATGAAATTGAACGAGCTATTGAATCTGCCGGACAACATGAAGCGTCGTTGATGAATTCAAATCTGCGGGTGTTGGGTGCGGTTGCAAATATCACCCCCATGATGGGATTGCTGGGGACGGTTATTGGAATGATCAAGGCTTTTAATGTGATATCGCTGAGTGGAACAGGTAACCCAGGGCTTGTTGCCAGTGGTATCTCCGAAGCACTCATCACTACTGCGGCGGGGATGCTGGTCGGCATTCCGGCATTGGTCTTGTATCATTATTTCCGCGGCAAGATCGATCGATATGTTTTTGAGATGGAAGAAGTCGCTATTCAGTTGGTGGAAGAACTTTCTTACGATGGCGTGGTAAAAGAAAAAGGCTCGGGTAGGTCAAAGAAAATTGCCTCCGATTAGTAACCCAAAAATTTACGGCTAATTAACTTGCGATTTAGAAGAGAAGAAGAAGACAGTTTTACGATGGACATGACACCTTTGATTGATGTGGTGTTCCTGCTCATTATCTTTTTCATGGTGTCTACTGTTTTTGTAGACTTCAGCCGAAATATGGATATCAACCTTCCTACCTCCAAATCTTCGCTAGTTGACGAAACCCCAAAAACTCTTGAAATACAAATGTCGAAAGACAAGAAAATAACCTTAGCAGGCAAGAGTATAACGATTTTGGGACTGGAGCAGGCTCTAGTAAAACTGGATATGAAAAGTAAAAAACAAACAGCAGTTATTCGTGCTGATAAAATTCTACCTTATGGTGATGTCATCCAGGTAATGGGTCTTTTGCAAAAAGCCGGTGTTCTTGATATCAGTGTGGCAGTGAAATAAGGTATAATCATTTTATTCGCGTAACATTTTTCTGTAATTAAAAAGCCTGCCGAAATTTTGGGCAGGCTCTTATTGTTTTAAGGAGATTTTAGATGGCAACTTATACCAAAGATAAAGATGTAGAAACCGTTCTCGAAGATGACACCGAAGCTCGCAAGGCAATGCAGGAAGTTTTTAATAACACGGCTCGCTGGCCGGCTGGTTTTGCAGGGTTCACTGCAGATGTGGTTGCCAATATCAATGGTGACGAACAAAAAGGCACGGTGACTGTCAAAGGGCCAAAGGATATTGAAATCAGCGTTGAAGAAGAAAAGGCGAAAGGCTTTCTGAACGAGAACCTATCATCCATTGCCATGCATCGCGGACCCCGTTCTTTTGAAGAGTCCGATGGGAAATACAAGCTGGTTTTCGGCGATGACGGTACGCATCCTTTAGGACGCAAGCTTGTTATGGGCGGCGACGGTATGAGCTCTTTCTATCGTATTAAAGATGGACGGATTCAGCAGATCAACCGGCAGACACCCCGGTTTTCTTTCTCGATCAATATTGAGGAAAGCAAAAAAACTCAGGACGATAAATTTTTGACAAGAAAGTATTCCGTGTTCTATTTCAATCCCGAAACAAAAGGATTGAAGGATGTGGAAAGCTATACCGATGAATACACACGTGTAGGTGAAGCCGACCTTCCTGAAACTCGCCGCATCATCAATTGCGAAGAAGGCGCGATTTCAGTTTCTACAATGACGCTGAGTAATCACAAACTTCTGTAATACGGCACAACTAAAACTTCCCTCCTTTTTTATAAGGAGGGAAGTTATTTAGTTGGATGACAGGGAACTGTCTTTCACATTATCTCCAGAATCAATGGTTACTCCTTCACCGATGATGCTGTTTTTTACAGAGGAATTATTTCCTACGGTGGCTCCCCTCCAGAGTATAGAATTTTCCACGACCGCACCTGATCGCACCCGGCAATCATCACCCAATACTGCATACGGACCTACCTGTGCGTCTTGTGATATTTCGCAGTTTTTTCCGATATGAACCGGAGGTACCACAAGCGGGCCTTCGGGATTTCTTGAAGAAGAAGCTTTTAAGGATAATTTTCCATCGAGCGCGTCGGCTTGTGCCTGGATATAGGTTTCTCGTGTACCCATGTCTATCCAGTATCCATCGTGCAGAAAACCATAAATTAACAATTCATCTTGAATCATTCCGGGGAAAATATCTTCAGTTGTGCCACAGAATTTATCATCCGGAATACGGGAAAAAATATCAGGTTCCATTATTTGTATTCCGGTGAACATAACCTGAGTGACAGGCTCTGAATTTTTAATACCCTTCCCTAGAAAATGAACGATGCGTCCTTCTTCCACTCGTTGAATGGATTTGTACTTTTCTATATTGGCATCTTGCCGAACCACAAGGGTCAGTTTTGAATTTTTCTCTTGGTGGAATTTTAGCGCGTCATTTAAATTGATATCAGCAAAGACATCGCTATTGATGACGAGGAAAGTGTCATCCTGTAAAAAAGATTGTAGTTTTTTTATCCCTCCCGCCGTTCCCAGAATTTTTTCTTCTTTTGAGTAATGTAGGTTCACTCCGAAACCTTTTCCATCACCAAAATAGTCGATGATTTTTTCCGGGCGATGATGAAGGTTGATAGCGATTTCGGTGATGCCTTGCGAGCTTAAGAAATGAAGTGTGTGTTCTAGAATAGGGCGGTTGAGAACCGGGAACAAAGGTTTAGGGAGTTCGTTTGTCAGGGGTTTAAGGCGGGTGCCAAACCCCGCCGCGAGAATCAGCGCTTTCATTTTTGGTTGGCGAGTGCTTTCAAGGATTCAGTATAAGGTGCGCGTGCGATACCGTTTTCTGTGATGATGGCTGTGACTAAACGATTAGGGGTGATGTCGAATGCCGGATGCTCCGCTTCAACCCCTTCAGGCGCGATGCGCTTTTTATTTATGGTCATCACTTCTTCAGAAGAACGTTCTTCAATAGGAATCTCTTTGCCTGACGCAAGCGAAAGGTCGAGCGTAGAAACAGGAGCTGCTACATAGAAAGGTATATTGTTTTCTTTGGCGAGTACCGCGACCATATAGGTTCCGATTTTGTTAGCAACGTCTCCGTTAGCTGCAATACGGTCTGCGCCAACAACGACCAGGTCGATTTCTTGTTTGTTCATAAAAAAGCCGCACATATTGTCGGTGATTAGTTTTACCGGTATACCGTCTTCTTTTAATTCCCATGTGGTCAAGCGGGCACCTTGCAAAAAAGGTCGTGTTTCATTTGCCAGTACCCGAATATTTTTTCCGGCGTTCACAGATGCGCGAACAACGCCTAATGCCGTGCCAAACCCTGCTGTTGCAAGGGCACCTGCATTGCAATGGGTTAGGATTACGTTGCCATCTTCAACAAGGGTTTGGCCGTGCTGTCCCATCGCTTTGTTGGTGGCTATGTCTTCGGTAAGAATAGTGAGTGCCTCTTCTTTTAAGCGGGACTTTAATTCGCTTACAGAAAGAGATTTATTGCTCTGCGCGACATCTTTCATGCGCTTGATGGCCCAGGCCAGGTTAACTGCTGTGGGCCGTGACTGCCCAAGAAGATCGCATTTTTCTTCAAGCTCTTGATAGAAGCCTTCAAAGGTAGAGGTTTCTATTGAGTCTGCTCCCAAACTGACTCCCATAGCGGCTGCAACACCAATCGCAGGTGCGCCACGGATGACCATAGTTTTTATGGCATGACCTACTTCTTCGATAGTGCGGCAGTCGACGAATTCTTTTTCTGCGGGCAGTCGTGTCTGGTCGATCATACGTACGACCCCGTCTATATACTCAATAGTTTTGATCATATGGGTGGTTTATTGTAAGAGGTTTTTGTTTTTTAATATTTCGTGGAACTGTTTTTCCGTGAGGTCTGCGACTTCAATGGTTTTGTTTTTACTGCTGAACCCCTGAACAATGCTGACTTTCGAAGGGCTGATGCCGAGCCACTTGGCAAAAAAACGCATGCAGGCTTTGTTGGCTTCACCATCGACGGGGGGTGAGGTTAAACGTATTTTCAAAGCATCGTTATATACCCCTGTTACTTCATTTTTTGATGACCGGGGTTGTATTATTGCAGAGAAACGAATTCCATTGTCGCAGGGCTTAATCCGCATTTCCAGAGCCGCCGTTCGGTGCCCCGGCTTTAAATTTATTAAGATGCTCGATGGCAGTTGATTTAATATTGGCCATCATGGTCTTTTTTTGTTCTTTTAATTTTTCGACATCCTGCATCAACAATTCCATCTCGTACGTCGCATCCTGTTTATATTGATCAGCCTGGTCTTTCGCGGCGTTGATTATTTTTTTTGCTTTTTCCTTGAGTATTTCAGGTGTGAGTTGAGAGAAAGGGTTATCGCTGTTTTCAGGAGGAGATTGTGCATCCTGCATTTCTTTTATTAATAGATCCTTTTCTTCGACTTGCTTTCTTAAATCGGCAAGTTCTTCTTCTACCTCCGGGGAGAGGGTGGAGTCATTTTCCAAAGGTCGGGATTCAAGATCGGCTTGTAATTCATTTATTTCCTCATCTTTGGCTGCAATCAGTTTTTCTTTTTCTTTGATTTCTGTGGTCATGGACTTGAAATCATCAGCGACAAGATGGAGAAAGGTATCCACCTCTTGTTTATTGTAACCGCGGAACTTATCGTGAAAACATTGTTCCAGTATGTCGAGATAACTCAAGCGCATGGCAGATTACTGTAGTCTTGCCCCAAGTGTGGCGAGGGATTCTACAAGAAACCCTTGCAAAAACATGATGGCTAACAACACAATGATGGGTGAAAAATCTATTCCAATTCCTGACATAGGTACTAGTTGCCGGATTCGATGTAGAACAGGTTCTGTTATACTGTATAGGAATTGCACGATAGGATTATGAGGGTCTGGATTGACCCAAGATAATAATGCGCGAATAATGATGACCCACATATAAAGCTGTAGGATGACATTCAAAATTGTCGCTGATGCTTGTAACAAGTTTCCTAGTATAAACACGGAATAAAAGTTTGGAGTGTGGGTTTTTCTCCATTTCGGGAGAAAGAATATCTATCTGCCTTCAGGAGGCATTGTTATAAACTAAAATATCTGAAAACCCCTTTATTGTCAATGCGAAGTGGGTTTGTTTCTGGGCGATATATTCAAAGAAAGAGATTAATGAAACGAACAAAAATTAAAGAATTACTTAATAGCAAAGAAGAACAGGAAAGCGTTTTAGTAAAAGGTTGGGTGCGAACCCGTCGTGATTCTAAAGGGGGCTTCTCTTTTCTTGAAATCAATGACGGTTCTTGTCTGGGAAATATCCAGTCCATTGTTGACCATTCCCTAAATGAATTCGAGGAACTGGATAAACAGATCACTACAGGAAGTTGTGTGGCTATTACTGGCAAGCTCGTGGCCTCGGAAGGCAAGGGACAAAAGATGGAGATACAGGCATCGGTTGTAGAGGTTTATGGTACGGCGGATGCGGAGACCTATCCTTTGCAGAAAAAACGCCATTCGTTTGAATATCTACGCGAAATCGCGCACCTTCGTCCACGCACGAATACGTTTGGTGCTGTCATGCGTGTTAGAAGCCGACTGGCCTTTGCCATTCATCAGTTTTTCAATGACCGTGGGTTTGTTTATCTGAATACACCCATTATCACTACCAGCGATTGTGAAGGTGCTGGGGAGATGTTTCAGGTCACCACTCTTGACCTTGCCAACCCTCCAAAAGTGGAAGGGAAGATTGATTACGCGCAGGACTTCTTCGGTGAAAAAACTTCTCTTACGGTAAGTGGGCAGCTGGAAGGGGAAATTTATGCTCAGGCCCTTTCAGATATTTATACCTTCGGCCCGACCTTTCGGGCAGAGAATTCCAACACGAGTCGTCACCTTTCCGAGTTTTGGATGGTGGAGCCGGAAATGGCATTCTATGACTTGGATGACGATATGGATCTTGCCGAAGAGTTTATAAGATATCTTTTTGCAGACGTTCTTGAAAATTGTACGGAGGATATGGAGTTTTTTAATCAGCGTATTGATAATACTACTCTCGATACTCTGCAGCATATTGTAGATAACCAGTTCGAGAGATTGACTTATGCCGATGCAATTGATCGCCTGAAAAAATCGACTGAGAAATTCACTTACTCCGTTGAATGGGGATGCGCCCTACAGGCAGAGCATGAACGTTATCTCAGCGAAAAGGTGTTTAAGAAACCGATCATTGTTTACAATTATCCAGAAAAGATTAAATCGTTTTATATGAAACTGAATGAAGATGGCGAAACGGTTCGGGCGATGGATGTCCTGCTTCCCAAACTCGGTGAGATCATTGGCGGAAGTCAGCGCGAAGAGAACTACGATATATTATTAAAGCGCCTGAAAGACAGTGGTTTGAATCCCGAAGAATATTGGTGGTACCTCGATCTCAGGAGATTCGGGTCTGCCCCGCATTCCGGGTTCGGGTTAGGATTCGAACGTTTAGTTCAGTTTGTCACGGGTATGGAAAATATCCGCGATGTCATCCCTTTCCCTCGGACACCCAAACACGCCCGCTTCTAACCGGCCACGCGGCCGGGGGCGATGGGGTCGGTGCTTATATAGCGAAACGGGTATCGTTGAGCTTTTTACTATTAGTTGATGTGAAGGGTGATCGGAACCATTTTCCAGAAGCTTGATGGCGCTTGTTTCGCTAAAATAAGAATAGACCTATAGCATCCCAGGTCACTGGGTGGGGAGAGTGAAGTGGAAGGTGGTGCCTTTTCCGGGTTTGGTTTCA
>JBLFWU010000069.1:0-14595 GCA_047610985.1 Nitrospinales bacterium
AGACCATAGGCAAACAATTCTAAAATCTGAAAAACAGGCAAATGGGAGTTATATCACCACTTTGAGGGTTAAAAGTGAGCCGGAGAAAACCGGCCAAATTTTGGGGCAAAAGCAAGAACCAGACCCTAAATACATGGAAGAGACTGCTGAGGTCCAGTCGCATCATCCAATGATCCGAGCTTTGGCAAGAGAACTCTCAGCAGATAGTACAAATAAATGGCAGTTGGCTAAGGATATTAACTTATGGGTGCACCTGAACCTGAAAAAGGAGATGGTGGATACCGTTACTGCTTTGGACGCTCTTCTTGAGAGACGTGGCGAGTGCCAGTCGCACACATTTTTGTTTACGGCTCTGGCCCGGGCTTCGGGAATTCCCACTCGTATTGTTAATGGATTGGTTTATTCCAAGGAGTATGAAGGATTCCTATATCATGCCTGGCCGGAAGTTTTTGTTGGTGAATGGAGGGCAATGGACCCAACTTTTGGACAAAATAGAGCCGATGCAACCCATATAAAACTGACTGAAAATTCGGGTGAAAATCCGTTTCGCATGATGGAATTTGTCGGTAAAGTTTCGATAGGTTGGTCTAGCCCTTGAGACCAGCTTGCGCCGAGAATCTATAAATTCAGATTTTTAATCCTTTTAAAATCAAATAGAAACCCCTATGTCATAAAATTGGCATCTTGATCTTCGTTTTCTATTCGTCTATATTTATAGTTTCCCGGTAGGCCGAAACCTTTAAGAATTCTAGCCTTGATCGAAAGTTACAAAGTGGTCACAGAATTTCGTTGACAACCCCACATCTTGTATATATTTTATCAGGCAACACACAATATATAGATATTTTGTGGAATATTTGATTTTTAAGGACCTAAAATAATAAGGGCGGGGAGAAGGAAAAGTAATATGCCCCTTATTCAATAATAAGTAATTAATTTTATTGACCCTATAAAGAGACGGAGCGTATGCGAATTGACCGGAAGTTTACCATTGAATCTCAGGATCCCTACAGAGGGATCAAGTTTGTCGAGCGGGTATCGAAAATTAATAACGCCGATGGTTCTTTGGTTGCTGAGATCAAGAACGTTCTTGTTCCGGATACTTGGTCACAAGTGGCGGTGGATATTATTGCGCAGAAGTATTTCCGCAAGGCAGGTGTTCCGGCTCGTCTGAAAAAGAAATTTGAACCGGGGATGCCCGAATGGCTTTGCCCGTCGGTTCCGGATGTGGAAGCACTGAACCAACTCCCTGTTTCAGCACAATATACCCGTGAGGCAACCTCGCAAGAAGTTATCCATAGGTTAGCTGGATGTTGGACTTACTGGGGGTGGAAGAAAAATTGCTTCAATAGTGAAGAAGCAGCGCGTAATTATTATGACGAAATGCGTTATATGTTGATACGCCAGCTTGCAGCTCCAAACTCTCCGCAGTGGTTCAATACAGGAATCAGCTGGGCCTATGGTCTTGAGGGGCCAGCGCAGGGTCATTATTATTTTGATGAAGATGCTGGAAAATTACAGAAATCTACAAGTGCGTATGAAAGACCACAGCCGCATGCCTGCTTCATTCTTTCGGTCAACGATGATCTGGTGGGTGATGGCGGAATCATGGATCTATGGCGACAAGAGGCGCGCTTATTCAAGTTTGGTTCAGGTACTGGAAGTAATTTTTCCAACCTTCGGGGTTCCGGGGAGGGATTGTCTGGAGGGGGTAAATCTTCTGGTCTGATGAGCTTTTTGAAAATTGGCGACCGGGCTGCGGGAGCGATTAAATCTGGTGGAACTACGAGACGGGCAGCAAAAATGGTCACACTCGATATGGACCATCCAGACATTGAAGAGTTTGTCGAATGGAAGGTTAAGGAAGAGAGAAAAGTAGCGGCTTTAGCTGCTGGAAGCCGGATCACCCGTCGTTGCTTGAAAAGCGTTTTACAAGCCTGCTGGGCTGAAGGTTTGACTGACGAAACTCGTTTCGAAGTACAGAAAAACAAAGCGCTTAAAAAAGCCGTTCGCAAAGCTCTCGATTGTTTTATACCTGAAAATTATGTTTACCGCGTTATCCAGTTGGCTCAGCAAGGCTTTAAAGATATTGAATTTGAAGAATACGATACCAATTGGACCTCTGAAGGTTATTTAACCGTTTCCGGCCAAAACTCCAACAACTCGGTTCGTCTCACCAATGATTTTCTGAGAAGCGTTGAATGCGATGGTAACTGGAATCTGATTCAGAGAACAGATGGTAAAATTGCTAAGACTTTGCCAGCGCGGGATCTATGGGATAAGGTAAATTTTTCTTCATGGTCCAGTGCTGATCCCGGATTGCAGTTTCATACCACCATCAATGAATGGCATACCTGCCCTGAAGATGGCGAGATAAAAGCGTCTAACCCTTGTTCAGAATACATGTTCCTTGATGATACAGCCTGCAACCTGGCTTCTATCAACCTGATGGAATTTTATAACGAGGAAAAGGGGTTGTTTGAAGCTGAAGACTATCGGCACGCCTGCCGATTGTGGACTCTCACTCTTGAGATTTCTGTCTCCATGGCGCAGTTTCCGAATAAAGCGATTGCACAAAAGAGTTATGAGTTCCGTACGCTTGGTTTGGGTTACGCAAATCTCGGCGCGATGCTCATGGTCATGGGCATTCCTTACGACTCTGAAAAGGGCCGGGCTATCGCCGGTGCTATATCCGCTATGACAACCGGTGCTGCTTACGCTATGTCCGCCGAAATGGCAAAAGAGTTGGGGGCATTCACTCACTACGAGAAAAACAAATCGTCCATGCTGCGTGTGTTGAAAAACCACTGGCGGGCGGCTCACAATGTTGAGGCTCAAGACTACGATGGACTCACCATTTTCCCACAAGGAATTCACGCGGAGCATTGCCCTGCCTACCTTCTTGATGCGGCGCAAAAAGAATGGGCTGATGCTTTGGCTCTGGGAGAAAAATATGGTTTTCGCAATGCGCAAACAACATGTATCGCACCAACAGGCACCATTGGTCTGTTAATGGATTGTGATACCACTGGCATTGAGCCTGACTATGCGTTGGTCAAATACAAAAAACTAGCAGGCGGCGGTTATTTCAAAATTATCAATCAATCGGTTCCCGGGGCCTTGCGGCGATTAGGTTACAAGCCTGAAGAGGTTAAGGAAATTGTTGAATATTGTGTGGGATCAGGAAGTCTGGATTCTTCTCCTTATATCAATCGAAACTCTCTAAAGATAAAAGGGTTCACGGATGATGTGATCGACAATATCCAGTTGGAACTTCCGCGAGTTTTTGATATCAGTTTCGCATTCAACAAGTTTGTGTTGGGAGAAAAGTTTTGTAAAGAAGTTTTGAATCTTTCGGATGAGCAGCTGGATTCGATCACTTTTAATTTGTTGTCGCATTTGGGATATACCGATGAAGAAATTCAATCGGCAAATGATTTTATCTGCGGTCGCATGACGGTCGAGAATGCTCCGTATCTAAAAGAAAGACATTACTCCGTTTTTGATTGTGCTACCAAGTGCGGAAGATATGGCGAACGATTCATTCGTCCCGAAGCGCATATCCAAATGATGGCTGCAGCACAACCTTTTCTTTCAGGGGCTATTTCCAAAACCATCAATATGCCAAACGAAGCAAGCATTGAAGATGTAGAGAAGGCTCACATGCTTAGCTGGAAACTCATGTTGAAGGGAACCGCCGTATATCGAGATGGATCGAAACTAAGCCAACCTCTAAACAGCGTGGCGACCGAAAGCTTTAAAGAACTGCAAATGGAAGACGATGAGGTTGCCGCGGCTCCGGTAGCACCAGCGATGAAAGCTGCCGAGCAGATTATTAAGATTATTGAGCACAAACGTAGGGCTCTGCCTCATCGGCGCAAAGGCTACACTCAGAAAGCGTCGATTGGCGGACACAAAGTTTATCTTCGAACCGGAGAATATGACGATGGCACTCTCGGTGAAATTTTCATCGATATGCATAAAGAAGGAGCTGCTTACCGAAGTCTGATGAACTGTTTTGCGATTGCCATTTCTTTAGGACTGCAACATGGGGTTCCTCTGGAAGAATTTGCAGATGCTTTTGTCTTCACTCGCTTTGAACCCAATGGAATGGTTACGGGAAATAAATCTATCAGTATGTCCACTTCCACGATTGATTATATTTTCCGTGAATTGGCAATCAGCTATCTGGGCCGAGACGATCTGGCACAGGTAACTCCAGATGATTTACGATCCGATTCTATTGGTAAAAAAAATCAGCAGTCGAGTGATGAAGAGAGTGACACGAATTTACCCGTCGTACCAAAAAGCGAAGCGAAGGCATCCCCATCAACAGAAACCAATGTACAAGTTGCCCCCGTTATTCAGGCCGTTCCAAAAAACGGAAACGGTAATGGCAACGGTAATGGAAATGGCAACGGTGCTGCGAAATTGAGTGGGGGTACTGCTGTCGCCACGACAGCTGTGATTGCCAAGCTTAAAGGATATGAAGGAGATGCGTGCCAGGAATGCGGTAGCCTGACGCTGGTACGAAATGGTACGTGTCTAAAATGCATGACCTGCGGAGCGACTTCAGGTTGCTCCTGATTCAAACCCGCCTCGTTTAAATTTATTGTCTGCAGGAGTCCGGCCGGCGATTTCTTCGCCGGCCTCTCTGCACCACTCGGCGTGGAGCCAAAAAGTCCATACTCATCAAGCTCTCAGTGCATTAGCCTGATTGATGAAATATTCGAAGTAAACCTGACTGTCTCCTGCGAAAATATACCTTGTTGTAAACCCTGAAAAATTAAGGGTCGTCCTGCCATATATCTCACCGATTGTCTTAAAACTAGAAAATAGAAAAAAATATAATGTGATCGGACAACTTCGGCTTCCGACCCAGACTGTGTGAAAACTCAAAACTACCTCTAAATAGAGGGTGCCTGACCCCTTCCTAATATGTCGATCGTAGCTCTACAGAATTTTGGTGAAGTCGGTTTTCTGTAAGGACTCTTGATTTCAGAGTTTTCACACAGTCTGGGCCGACAACAGACCTTTCCTATGCACCTACTTTTATTGTTTCCACCAAACAGTTAGAATTCAATCCTAAGACCGAAAACGACTCTTACTACAAAGATGAGATCCTCCTAAGAAGCCGAGGTCAACAGTCGATTCCAGACTACAATAAAAGGAATAGCTATGGAAAAAGATACAAAAAATGGAGCTAAAACGGAAGATCCCTCTTTGGAAAAATCATGAAAATTCCTGGGAGGAATATTTTGAACTTAGGCAACCCCCGCAAATGAGGGGGATTGATAAATTAAAATAATAGTTTAAATTGATTTACCTTGAAACTAACAAGTTGACCTAATGGATTCACATACTATCATTAAAGCAGGTTGCACCCTGATTGCAGTTTTCCTAGTTTCTTGGATCGCTTACTTCACTTTTATATAGGTTGGAAAAATCACAAAATTGATTTCCATATATTATTAGAAAATTCCACGCAACATTTCCATCCGATTGATATAAAACTTCTCGATAGCAACACCAATCTTCCCTTTAGATAGCTTGTCCAATGTCTACCTCCCTCACATGCCAAATTTCCAAATTGAACACATTGAAAAATTGGCTATTAAATGCCCCCCCTGAATGGGGGATTTACAAGTTACTCGTAATATGGGAAATATTATGCTCGGCTTATTTAGCTGACTCAAATAAAGACAGGCGGGTTTTGTTTATTTTATCTTTATATTAAAAACAACAGTATCCAAAGGGTCTGCCAGATATTTTAAAAGAGCTTTGATAAAAAGTACCACCCCAACCATTTCAAGAGTTTCTTCAAGGGCGGTCAGCAGGTGATAACCAAAATTATCCATATCAAAAGCTTCTACATAATAATCGGCAAGATGCTCCACTAATAGTCCTCCGCTCAGGAAAACCGTGCCCGCAATTAAAAATTGTTTTCTGGCGGAAGGTGAAAGATGGATCAGAAACTTTAAATAGATAAGTAGAATGAGAAGGGCTGTCCAGGTTGCGGGAACCGTCCAGGCAATTTCGGTTAGGGTGTTGAAAGTTTCGTGTATTCCCACGACTTCATCTAGCGATAGAGCGCAAAAGCCTAGTGCAAGGCCATACCAGTGACGGGTGTAGGCTTCTTTTTCTTTGGACCAGGCGATCAAGAATAAAAGAGATGAAGAGATAAGTAAAAAGACCGCAGAAAACCAGGTTGAAAAACTCTCCTCTTCATCCATATCGAAAATTTCCCTCAACAACCAGGGAAGTTCATGAATATGATAATGTACCGCTTGCAGTGCTATATGGATTAATACTAGGACTGCAATGATCCACCAAAGCAAATGGATAAATTTTTTCTGTGATAAGGAGATTTCGTGGTTGGGAATTTCCATTTTCCAAATTGACCCGCAAGGTTCTTTATTGAGCTTGATAAGTAACAAATGGATCGTTTAACCTAAAAGAATATCAGAATTAAAATCGTTTTGATCTGATTTTTTGCCTAAGCCCAAATAGGGATTGGATGGGGAATCAGGAATCTATAAAAAAGGAGATACAGTCGTGCCTAAAAAGTTTTTTTACCAAATGGTATTATTATCCGTTTTAATTTCGTTTTTCATCGTCAATGTGGCTGGCGCACATCTTATCACCCCTTTATTTTCTTCTGAAAATGAGTCCATGCATTCTGCGGTTATTAATGGCAATGATAGTAACGACTCTGATTTAGATAACGTGATACTTGCTCGAAGCGACAAAAGCGACAAAAGCAAGAAGAGCAATAAAAGTGAGAAAAGTAAAAAGAGCGAAAAGAGCAAGAAAAGCTTAAAGAGTGAAAAGAGTAAAAAAAGCGATAAAAGTGAAAAGAGCAAGAAAAGTAACAAGAGAGGTAAAAGCAAAGGAAAGGGTAAGGGAAAGAAAAAGGGGCACAGCAAATAACCTTTGACCCCCTGCAGAGCGAGCTTCGGGAAAGCGAGATCAGGATTCTTTAAAATTTATTCAACAGGAGTCTTAAGTGAAAACCTACCGGAATTCTTTCAATGCATTATTTATAATGTATATGACCCTATTTTTACTGGGAATTTCTTCACCGTCTCAAGCCGCCATAAACACCGCTAAAGAGATTGACGTCAGTGTCGACGCCACACTGGATCGATTTATGAAGGAGGTAACTGGAGCGGATATTTTTATGAAAAAGTCTTCTGGTGTACTCATTTTCCCCAAAGTCTATAAAGCAGGGTTTGGGATAGGCGGCGAATACGGCGAAGGAGCCTTGAGGGTAGGAGGAAAAACTATTGATTACTACAGCACCGCTGCTGCATCAATCGGGTTTCAGTTTGGAGCTCAGGCCAAGTCCATCATTCTCATTTTCACCAAGAGGAAAGCTTTGGAAGCATTTAAAAAAAGTGACGGATGGGAAGCGGGCGTTGATGGGTCGGTGGCCTTAATAGATATGGGAATGGGAGACTCTCTGGACACCACTAACGTAAAGGACCCAATCGTAGCCTTTATTTTTGGGCAAAAAGGTTTGATGTACAACCTCACATTGGAAGGGTCCAAGTTTTCTCACATAACCCCAAAATGACGTAGAGGGCTCTTTCGTAGTGGCAAAAAAAATTCTCCATAAGTCCGCTACTAGGCCGATTGCTGTCAAAACATACCTTTTTCCAGTTTCTAACATTACCCCAAAAGATTTAAGACTCTTTTTAGAAGCGCAATCTATCTCTGTAAGAAGGATGAAAGAGTATCGACCTGTAACTAGCGGCGGTTCGCCGCGCAGCGGAAACCGAAGGTTGGGTTTTTTAGTTTTGCGTCTACTTTGTTGCGAAATGAAATTTTTGACTGGTTGTTGTAGCTGGTCCAACCGCCTCCCTTCACGATTTTTAAATCTTTGCTTTTCGTTTGTACCCATTCCCACACATTGCCTGTCATATCCATGACGCCATAAGGGCTTGCGCCTGCAGGAAATGAAGCCACGGGTGCTACTGATAAATGCCCGTCTTCTTCGCCGAACGTGTTGGCATGTTGAGGTCGAAACTCATTTCCCCAGGGCCAGGTGAAGGTCGAGTTTCCTCGGGCCGCAGCTTCCCATTCTTCTTCGCTTGGTAAACGTTTGCCAGCCCATAGGCAATATTTTCGTGCGTCATTCCAATTGATTCCCATAGCGGGGCATTGCGGGCAGGGTTTACCATTTGTATAAGTTTTTTCATTGTATCGCGGTTGGAATTTTTTATAATTTGCTACTGTTGTTTCTGTCCGGTCAATATAGAAAGGCTGGAGTGTTACAAAGCGGGAACTGTTTGCATCGGGACGCAGGGTTCCACTTGCCGCTATTTTTTTTACACCGACAAGGTATTTCCCCTGATTGATTAGGATCATTAATGTCTGATCCTTCTCATTTAAAATAGTGGGAAGAAGAGAGGTGTTACTTGATGTCAGTCGTGGAAGACTTTGCAGTTTTCGAGGGGGGGGCTTTTTTGCTCGAACTGGTTTTTTACGGGATTTTTTATAGTAGCGTTCAGAACTATCCTGTTTCGCATATCGTTTTCGATGCTTCTTGGCAGGTGCGCAGGCACTCACCCATATAAAAATAAGGATGAAGGCAATAATGAGTCTCAATGTTCTTTCTGGCTCATGAGCGAATCCATTTTCCCTTTCAGGCGGCGATACTTTTTATAGCTTGCTTCTGCTTCATCTTTCTTTCCCATCAATTCGTAGGTGTAACCCAGGCTATACCATGCGTTATGATGGGTGGGGTCGATTTTTAAAACTGATTTAAATGCCTGCTCAGCATCTTTAAATTTTTTCTGGTAATTGTAGACACCTCCGAGACTATAGTGTCCATCAGCGTTTTTTGCATCTTTCTCTATTGCTTTTAAAAAGGCTTTTTGGGCGGAGTCGTATTGTTCGTGTTTTAAAAGCTCCAATCCTTCCTGTACATATTCACCGCTATTTTTGTCGCTGCATTGAGTTAAAATCATTCCTAATAGAATCAATGCTAAAAATTTATAGAAAGGGCGAATCATCTTCATCTACCTTAATAATGTTTGCTAACCTGTTCCCTAAGTTTCGGAAACATGTAGTGTCAATATAACACCAATGCTTTTTCTCCATTATATCAAAAACAGGAAGCAATATGACACCCTTTGATATTCTCCTTCTATCTGGCGTAGTCGCGTTAGCCGTGATGGCCACTATGAGGAATGAGCTGATCGGAGGCTATCGTCTTTTGTCGTGGATGAAAAGACGATTGAATTTATTGAAAGAGCGAGGTCAAAAACCCATCTCGGAAAAAGAACAGCAGGCTATTCGGGAAACATTGATGGCTTGCGAGAGATTGCAGAATATTAGTTTTGAAGAATGGGATTTTAAGTCTGCAACACGTTCTTTGATCAATGAGATCGCTTTTATTTATCATCCAAATGCAAAGGCTCCGATAGAGCAAGCGCGGTTGGGAGATGTCCTCGAAGCATTGCAGGAGGCAAACCAGAAAATTTTGCATGTCATTCATCTTCCCCAGGTTGAATATGTGACGCAGTTTCGGGTTGCTCAGATTTTTGAAAGATATAAGACATCACCCAATAATCCAAGAGATACCGGGCCAAAGAAATCAGGAATAAAAATCCGTTTACTAGAATCATTGATTCTTAAGTGGGTTGTCAGGTCGCTTCTGGTTCAGTGGGTGTTATTGGTAGGAGAGGCAGCGCTCAAGGTCTATGGTGGTAATCAGGAAGAAGGGGAAGTGGAAGCCGAAGCCATTCTTGCGGATTGGGAAAAACTTTCGGATGCACCGGATATACCGTTACCGGAGAGTGTAAAAACGATTGTTGAGTCTTCGAAAAAGAAGATTATTTTTTCGCCGACCGCAATTCCTTGGAGTAAGGTCGGGCAAATTTATTTTACGCTGACAGATCAAATTGCCCGGCACTATCATTCTGATTCTTCATTCCCAATTTACGAAGCACGTGTTTGCGATTTGCTCAAATCTGTTGCCGATTCTCTAGAAGGGATAGCTAGATTGGGACAGAAACCCGTGTTGAATAAAATTTTAAAAATTCGAATCTCACGATTGACGCAAGCGAAAGACATCGCTCTACCAATTGGGCAGAACAAGATTTCGGAATGGGTGAACAAGTATCAGGTAGGCGGTATCACTAAATGGTCGCATACGTTATATAAAACCCTTCAGAAAAAACAGCCGGGAATCCTTTTACGAGATGTTGCATTTGGAATTGTTAAGGAGGGAGGCAAACGCTGGCTAGTTTTATATCTCCACGGTAAAGTTGCAGCCGAAGCGAACAAATTGTATAAAACCACAAATGGCGAATAGGGAGTTTTTATATGCCGCCCAATCCGTCATTGCTGTGTAGGTCAGGTAATTCGTTGATAAGAATCCGTAAAATTTTTTTAGCTTTTTCTGTTTAGAGATGATGGACCCTACTCCTCCCCTCTCTTGAGGGGAGGTTGGGAGGGCTGCGGATTTTTAATGTGAACTCACAATCCAACCCTCCCCTTACCCCTCCCTATGAAGGGAGGGGAATTTAAATTGTGTGCCAATTCTTGTCAACAAATTAGGTGTCCTTTACAGCGATGACGAGTGCTTTAAATCGCCGTTTGTATTTTTCTCATCTCGATTTTTGCAACAAGTAGGAAACTCGGATGCCGCTGGTATATACATCGGCCCAGTGGGAGGATTTTTTTTGCTCGGGTGTGAGTAAGTCGCGATAGGTGCAAGGCCGGGTGCTGTATGTAGACCAGTCCATTTTATTGAATTGAGCGTTCAGAGATTGAAACCAGATTTCAAGTAACTCAGCGCTGGGCAATGTGATCAAGCTTAGGTCTTTGCTACGGTAATCAAAGGAATGTGGCAGTGTGTAATCTTTTTTACCGGGTTGCGTCAACGCGGTGAGAAGGATAGGAAGCTTTAATGTTTCTTCATTTACGCTTTTATAAACCTGCGGCGCGTCTTTTCCTTGAATAGCAGCATAGGCCGCTGTGAAAGTGTCGAGTATCACCGTTTCTTTTGCGGCGCGCAACATGAGCTTGAGCAGTCGATAAGGTTCAGTTGTGTAGTAAAGCATCCCCAAGCAAAGTACGGTGTCGAAACTTCCTTCCTCAACATTCTCTAGATATTGCAGGGCGTCGCCTACAGCCATGGAATATTTTTCTTTAGCTATATTGAGTTCCTGAAATAACTCCTGTCCCAACCGAATCATTTTTTCTTCCGTATCGATTCCCTGGATGAAATCCGCACCGGATTCTAAAGCCGCATAAGCGAACGTTCCCATATGGGATCCGATATCGAGAATTCTTTTTCCCTGAATATATTCCTGATTTTTTACCAGCAGATGGTCAAGCCTGGCATTGAGGCATTCGGGATGATATGGAATGGCCCATCTGGTTTTCCGGGTTTCTTGGGCTAGAAAGGGAGAATCGTCAGGAATTAGAGGTTTTTTCATTATCGAGAGAAAAAGATTTTTTTTTGGTTTTAAAATTTTTATTGAGGCTGTTTTAAATGTAACAGAAAAACCAGAACTATCCAATTTTAAAGGGATTTCTGTGCTATTGAAGGGGTTGTTTTTCGCTTAAATGTAAGCTGTTGATTTTATTGGTCTAATCTGCTTTAATGTTTGCAGTCATTTGATTTATTTGGAGTTATGGATTTCTATTTTTTTCACTTAGAAGCATATAATATTGTGTTTATATCCATCAAAAATGAAGTTATCTCTGTATCGATTTAATTATACGGATCTTGTTTTATTGGGTGGAACGCCTGATAATGAAATATTCCCAGTTAATGAAAATTTGTGAGTGAGTGATGTCTTCTGTTGTTCAGATATTAAGTCCTCAAGCTGAAGAGTTGCAGGCCAAGCGGCGCGAATTAGTGCAATTGCGCAAAAATCTGGCTGATATGGAATTGCACCTTTCGACCGAAAAAGCGGAGTTAAACCTTTTTGAAATCCGCTATCAGAAGGTGGTCGGGGCGATGTATGCGGAAATGGATATTGTCAAAGCGCAGGTGCTAAACCTCGCGGCAAAATTATATCCAAATGCAGAAACGTTTCGCGAAGAGGCGGAGTCGGCTCGTGACCAGGCGAGGGAATATTCTGAGAAAAAAAAGGAACCGACAAACTCGCAAAAAGAATTCAGACCTCCTGAAAATCTTAAGAAACTTTTTCGACGGGTAGCCAAAAAAATACATCCTGACTTGAGTTCTTCTACCGAAGAAAGAAAAAAACGCCACGATCTGATGGCCAAGCTAAATCAAGCTTATGACAAACTTGATGAAGAAGGCATCCGTTCGATCCTTATTGAATGGGAGGTAGAGGGTTATTCCGAGAGTTCAATGGAACTAGGAGAGCAGCTAGTGCTGGTGGTACGGCAGTTAGCGCAGGTTCGAGGTCGTCTTTACAATATTACTGAAGAGCTGGAAGAGGTAGAACTTTCGGAGATGTTCCAATTGAAAATAAATATTGGTTCGGCGGAAAATGAAGGACGAGATCTGTTGCAGGAGATTGCCGACGATATAGAAGGGAAAATTAATAAAGCCAAGGCGAAAATTCGCGATTTGGCGCATGAGTTTATTTGAGCGATATGCAGGAACTAAACCTCACCACAAAACAATCCTTATCTGAAACCCAGCCGGTTTCATTGCCCTGGAGCTCATCTGTGGCTACTGACCAGCTTCCTGATGTTCTTTATAAAACAGAGTCAGGTGCGTTGGGAAAACTAAAACGTAAAAAAATTGAAACATGGTTTAAAGAAGCTCGGTCAGGCGATACTCAGGCGCAGTACAATTTAGGCGTTGTTTACTATAAGGGAGCGGGTGTTACTCGCAACCATGAAGAGGCGTTTAAATGGTTTGAGAAGGCTGCGGAAAAGAATTCTGCAAAAGGGCAGGGGTTTCTAGCTCTCATGTATGAAAATGGATTGGGTGTTAAAGAAGATCTTGAATTGAGTTTACACTGGTATCAAAAAGCGGCGGAACAGGATGACGGTGCCGCGCAGTTTAATCTAGCGAGAATGTATTATCAGGGCAAAGGAACAGAAAAGGCTTCAGATCAAGCGGCTAAATGGTTTGAAAAAGCTGCGGAAAAAAATAACGATACTGCACAGAATATGTTGGGAGTCCTTTTTGAAAAAGGTGAGGGTGTTCCTCAGGATTATGACCGAGCTATCTCTTGGTATCGGAAAGCCGCCTTAAATGGAAATGAAGCCGGACTTTATAATCTGGGCGACCTTTATGATCGGGGAGAAGGCGTTGGAAAAGATTCGGTTCGGGCAGCGCGTTGGTTTAAGAAAGCTGCTTTGAAAGGATTAGATCTTGCGCAATTTAAACTGGGAACTCTTTATTATTGCGGCGAAGGTGTTACTCAGGCACCTAAAAAGGCTTTGCAGTGGATTTGTCGTGCGGCAGAACAGGGCCATGCTCATGCCCGGCATTTTTTGAAAACAACCTCTGCCGATTTCAAACCGACGGGTGAAGACCTTTACCAAAAAGGAAAGTATTTTTTTGAACAGAAAGAATATGAAGAAGCTTTTCTATGGTTGCAACGCGCTGCTAACGAAGGCCATGCGGATGCACAAAACTCCTTAGGTCTGCTTTGCGATTATGGAAAAGGCTGTGAAAGGAATCCGTTGCAGGCTTTTCACTGGTACCAAAAGGCTGAAGACCATCCGCAAGCCCTCTTTAATATTGGGATGCTTTATTTTCTTGGAGAAGGCGTGGAGCAGGACGACCAACAATCTTTTAATTATTTTGATCGCTCTGCAAAAGAAAATGAAACACGGTCGCAGGTATTTTTAGGGATTCTTTACGAGAATGGAAAAGGCATTGAACAGGACCTAGCTCGGGCGGTAATTTGTTATCGAAAAGCCGCTTGGCAGGGAGATGTTTTTGGCCGTTTTCATCTTGCGAGAATGTATTACCATGGTAAAGGGGTGCCCGTTGATCATGCACAATCTTTAAGCTGGTATCACAAAGCTGAGGGTTATGTTCTCGCGCAATACAATCTAGGCCGAATGTATCTCAACGGCGATGGTGTGAAGCAGGATAAACAAAAAGCAATTGACTGGTTCACCCGAGCCGCAGAGCAGGGTCACGATTACGCTCAATTTAGCCTGGGTAAAATTTATTTTAATGCCGATGACATGGACGCGGCTTGCAAGTGGTTTAAACTGGCTGCCGAACAGGGCAATGATTTGGCACAGTACTATCTCGGACTTTTGTACGAAAAACTGGGCAAAGATAGTGCACATTGGTACAGACAGGCGGCAGAACAAGGCAACCGGCAAGCCGGTCAGGCGCTCGGTCGTATGTATTTTGTCGGTAAAGGAGTGACGAAAGACTTTGCAGAGGCCGCTAAATGGTATCGCAAAACATCGCAAATGGAATCACAAAGCGTAGACGCTTTAGAAAACGATATTTTATGGTTGAGACGCGCCGCAAGCCAAGGCCATGCTCGGGCTCAGAATCACCTTGCCGGACTTTATGAACGAGGCGAGGCGGTTTCTCACAGTCGACATGAATGCCTGAAATGGTATCGGCGTGCAGCAGAGCAGGGCAATGATTTGGCTCAATATAATCTGGCACGAATGCTCGAT
>JBLFWU010000070.1:0-14407 GCA_047610985.1 Nitrospinales bacterium
GAATCAAGTCATAGGCTGGTAATGACCAGCCTGAAACGAACTTAACCAATTAATCTTACAAATTAAGAAAACCCTGAATTATGGGAAATAATGACTCGGATAATAAAAGAGAGGCCTTCAAATTAGCAAACTAAACAAAGTGTGAATGTGAGGAAAAAATTTTGCACCTTTTTATAATTTCTACAATCAAACCTAACAAAGCGGGAAACTTAAGTTTAAGTCAGGTAATAAACCTATCTAAGACATGGACATGATAATCCCAATTCTTATTCTCCTTCTCCCCTTATTAGCAGGAATCCTCATTGGGATTTTTGGCAAGCACATGCCTTCTCATGTAGCTCGGGTAGGTGTCATTGCAACGGCGACCTCGTTTTTCCTTTCTGCTTGGACTCTCTTTTATGTAAGTACGGAAGGCCCAATCCATTTAATGTTGTGGCCGCTAAACCCTGAAAACTCCTCCCTTTTAAAAGTGGGAATGTTGATCGATCGGCTCACGGCCGTCATGATGGTGTTGATCACAAGTGTTAGTACGGTCATTCATGTATATTCGATTCGCTATTTAGAGGGCGATTCCGGTTATGCTCGATTTTTTGCGCTGCTGAGCTTCATGACTTTTGTGATTCTTTCTCTCGTTTCCAGTCCGAACTTGTTCATGCTGTTTGTGTTTTGGCAATTATTAAGTTGGGCGCTCTATCTAATTCTCGCATTTAACTTTCCCAACCGTCCGGCCTGCCAGAATGCATTTAAAACTTTTTTCGTCCATCGCGTCGGGGATGTGAGCTTTCTTTGTGGAATCTTTTTGGCCTATAAATATTTCGGCACTTTAGAGTTTGCTGAACTTTTTAAAGCAGCGGCAGAACAGCCTCAAGTGATTTCGCTGTTTTCTGGAATGTTTAATATCAACGCTGTCACTGCGATCGCGTTATTAATTTTTGTTGGCGCGATGGCCAAATCTGCTCAATTTCCTTTACACGTGTGGTTGCCCGACACCATGGATTCTCCCACTCCTGTATCAGCCCTTATGCATGCAGGAATTATTAATGCAGGCGGGTTTTTATTGAATCGCTTGGCTCCCTTCTATGCGCTTTCGCCAAATACTCTTCATATTGTTTTTGTAATCGGTGCTTTGACGGTTCTACTTGGAGCGTCCATGATGCTCGCACAAAATGATATTAAGAAAACCTTGGGGTTCTCTACCATGGGGCAAATGGGCTACATGATTATGGAATGTGGTCTTGGAGCATTTGCACTGGCTATCTTTCATTTGATCGCGCACGGTCTTTTTAAAGCCTCATTATTTCTGGGGGCAGGACAAGGCATTCATGCATCACGCGAGGAACCAAAGTTTCCTGATTCGTCAGGCCATGAACCCAAAAAATCTTCCAACTCATTAACCTTCTTCACGGGACTGATTCTCACATTAGTTATGCCGTTGATTATTCTTATGGTGGCGCATGGCATGTTGAATATTCCTCTGCAAGATGCGCATGGGGCCGTGATTCTGCTCTTTTTTGCCTGGGTAACTGCTTCTCAGGTCATGTTTAGTCTCTATCGACTTCATGCTGTGGCCTCCTGGAAGGTCGCTGGCGCGATGATTAGCTCCCTATTTTTAATCGGCTTTGTCTATCTTTGGGCCGCTGAGGTTTTTACACATTTTCTCTATCCCGGGCTAGGGGTATCGGATGGGTTCTTCGTGTCAGCGGCACTCAACCCATACGTTTTTGATATGCTTGTTTTGTTGTCCACTGTACTTATTCTCATCAGTTGGATCAGCGTTTATACTCAGTCCAAAGGAAAAAAAATATTTATTACCAGTTGGGTAAATTCCTTTAGAAAGCAACTTTATATTCTTTTGATCAACCGATTCTATGTGGATCTCGTTTACCTGCGATGGAGTAACAACCTATTGCGCCTGGCTCAAAAAGTAGCGCATCGTTTTTGAAATATGACTGAAAATAATTATGAATTTTGATAATACTTTTCCAGCAATTCTTGCTCTTATCCCACTCGCTTTAGGGGTGTTGTGGAAGTTCTTCAATGGCTCGCCTACTTCCCATAAATCTATGGGGTTGACTGCTATTGGGGTTCTTGCAGGAGGGCTGGTTTATATGCGGTCCGCTTTTGAGACAGATCCGTCCATCCTGTTTTTAGCAAGTGCTATTCTTCTCTCAGGTTTTTGTGTCATTCTCAGCCAAGAGGATAAGCAACAAACCTCCGCTATCTATGCTCCAATCATGATAGTTCTTGGGCTAGGCCTGGGTGTCTTGCTGAATCAGGAAATTGTGAACAGAATATTTCTCGGGGGTCTTTTAGGTTACATCGCAATCTCTCAAAACCGCGATCAACAAAATTCCTTTCGTACAAAAATTATTTTTTTTCATATTGCCATTGCGATCATCTTCTCTTTGGGCTTCGTCTTTATGGGAGATACCTTACAAATGTTTGCCAGCCTGTTCCTTGCCGTGACTTTCTTGCCGCTGGCTCCTTTTCACCTTCCATTCTTGGGGACGATTAAAGACGCAAAAGTAACTCTTTCAAGTTTTTGGATTGTCGTATGGCTGATCATCGGACTTTCTGAATTAAACACGCTTTATTCTTCGCTTTCACCCGAGATGCTTTTTAACATAAGCCTGTTAGCCTTAGTAAGTGCGATCTATGCATCTTTAGCGTCTCTTGGGCAAAAATTTAATCGTTTGTTTGTTGCCTCTGCTACCGTGGCTCATGTGGCCCTTGTTTGGGGTCTTCTTAAGGTATTCTCGAGTTTCCCAAAATGGGGAATTCCTTTTGGTGTCACCCTGGCAATCGTGATGGGAGGCATCTCCCTTGCTTTTTCGTTTGTTCGGCAGCGTTATGGATGGAAAACACTTGGAAAGCTTCCGGGGCTTGCTTCGCCCATGCCTCGATTTGGAGTTGTGTTGGTTCTCCTTGTGAGTTTTGCCCTGTTTCTCCCCTTATTCCCAATATTTTCAGGACTGATGTTTATGCCAATCCTTGTCATTCACGATGTAGGAATCGTCCTGATTTCGTTCCTTTTTCTTGTGGTGTGGCTGGGAGGAGGCTGGTACTTTTTACAAATGCTCCATCAAACCGCTTTTGGAGAGGCACGGTCTGATGTCCCCTATTTTGATTTGCGATTAACAGAACTAGTTGCCGTATCGGCATTATTATTAGGCGCTGCTTATAGTGGAATGATTTACTAATGTATCAACTTGTTTCAATCTTTTAAGAGGATAACGAGCCCAAACCATGAGTGTTCTCGAAGATAAAAAAAGGAATACACCAAGTGAATCGCAGCGAATAGAGCTACGTTCGCTTGTGAACCTGTCGTGTGAGCCAATATCGCATTTCTGGCCGATGAAAACGTTTATCCACCATAACCCACTTCATGGATTGGAACATTTGACGTTTGAAAAAGCCATAAAGGAAGGACAACGATTTTTGAAGGGTCGTGGTTATCTTTCTAATCTCGAAAACCGAAAATACTTTCAGCAAGGTCGAATATCTGTAGATTCCATTAATGAAGCTTTAAATGATGTATCGCAGAATGCGACTATTTCCATTGGCGATCGAGAATTCCCTCATCTGGAGGTCTTAAGATCCATTCTCATTCACGGTAATGGGAAAGTTGCAACGGATGTTTGTTCAGCAATTCTTCAACCCTCTCTCAATCAACCCGAAATAAAAAATCTCTTCGATAAAATTCAGGATATATCTAAAAAGAAAACGCCAGATGATTTCTTAAAAGGCCATGCGGATAGAGAGATAAAAGACCTGGCAACCCAGTACACTCTTGCAGAATGGTGCGACCAATCCCTTGGGACAAATGTACAGGATCAAATAAACGCTGAGATCATCAAATATTTAGGTGGTTTTCTCGATGAAGGACACGCGCCTTGGGGTATGCCCCAGAGAAAGAAAACTTTTTATAAGGCATGGAAGGAATTGGCTTTAGACGATGCGTCGGGTTCCATATTAGGTATTCAAGATTGGAAAGACAAAATTCTTAATTTACCGGATCGACCTGAAGATGCAGTTCTTGAAAGTCTATCTTTGTTAGGCATCCCCAAGAATTTATGGGATAGCTATTTCTCTTTGCAGTTGGCGCAATTGTCTGGATGGACGGGATTCATTAAATGGCGCTCGGAGCAAACGGATTATGCGTGGCAAAGTGCTTTTCCTATTGATCTTATTAAGTATATGGCCATACGCCTTTTTTATGAGCGTGAATTAGTGATGCTAGCATGCCAGGAAAAATTAGATATTCCTGGCACTTATGCTTCGGTCAACAAATACCTAAACAATCATCCCACTGGATATGGTCTTTACAGAGAATTCCGATCCCGAGTGCTGCCAGACGAAGTGGTTAATTATTTGAACATGTCCTTGTTCACCCAGACCCCTCTGGATATTGACAACCTTGATCAATGCGATTCAAAATTGATTTCGATATGGGAACAAACCAGAGAAAAACAAGAGGCCGAAAGCCAAACCATAATGGTGATGCATCTTGCTCAAGCATTAGGTGTGTCAATACAAGATGTGGCGAAAAGTACTCCCGATACACTAACCACCTTGTTGGATTGGGTCGAGCAGTTTCCAGAAACACAACACGGACCTATTTGGCTAAACGCCCTTGAATCCAGTTACATCAAAGGTTTTGCTAATAAGATTTCACCCAATCTTGAAAAATTGCGTAAGAGTGATGAGCTTGAAGAACAACCTCCTGAATCTCGCCCACTGTCCCAGTCAATTTTTTGCATCGATGTCCGTTCAGAATGCTTTAGAAGACAACTTGAAGAAATTGGAGGAAATGAAACGTTTGGGTTCGCTGGTTTTTTTGGTGTCCCGATATGCTATCAAGGGTTTTCGAGCGAACAAAAAACAGACCAATGCCCCGTCCTTTTAAAACCCAAACATGTTGTAAAGGAAATTCCTAGGGCCTCTCAAGGTAAGGCGGCGGAAAAATTTTTAGAGGGACAGCAAATCGCCAAGACGGGTCATACCCTGTTACATGATTTGAAAGAAAACGTAGTCACCCCCTATGTCATGGTCGAAGCTATTGGTTGGTTCTTTGGGTTTAAGCTGTTCGGCCAAACCTTGAAGCCAAAATGGTTCAATAAAGCAATGTCTTGGATTAAAGGTAGTTTAGCGATTCCTATACGGACGACACTCACTGTGGAAAAAATCCCTCGAGAAGAAGCTTATGAAATGGTTGCAGCCAAACACCGAGCCGCTATTTATCGATTGTTTACTGAAAAATATGATCAGCAGGGTGCCAGGGTTTCTCATGATCAAGTGGAGCGCTTACGAAAACTCGCGCTGAATCAAATTCCATCTGACAGCAAGGAGAATAAGGAGCTTTTTCATTTGCTGAAATGGAACGAATCTGACCTGGAGCAATTTATTTTGGCGCTGCGAAAAGACTTTAATCTCCATGAAAGAGATTTAGATTATAAGATACAAAAGATCACACAGACAGGGTTTACTGTATCCGAACAGGTTAACTATGTAGAAACAGCTCTTAGGCTTTTAGGATTCACGAAAACGTTTGCCCGGCTCGTTTTGTTATGTGGACATGGCAGTACTTCGGATAACAACCCTTACGAATCGGCTTTGGATTGCGGTGCCTGTGGTGGGAATCATGGAGTTTCGAACGCACGGACACTTGCCGTCATGGCCAACAACCCACAAGTTAGGCAAAAGCTAGTTGAGAGAGGAATAACCATTCCTTCAGATACCCATTTTTTACCGGGGCAACATGACACGGTAACGGATGAAGTGGAACTCTATGACTTGGAAGAGGTCCCTGCTACACATCGAAAAGATTTGCTCAGACTGCAACATGATCTCCAAACAGCTTGTTAAAAAAATAGTCGAGCACGACTCTCTCGTCTTCCTGACGTGCCTGCTATAAAGGAGGATGATGAGGCATCCCCGCTGACGAAGGTACGAAGTATGGACTGGTCTCAGGTTCGACCTGAATGGGGACTGTCTGGGCATACGGCCTTCATTATGGGGAGGCGTTCGTTGACTCAGGGAATAAATTTTGAGGGCCGGACTTTTTTACATTCCTATGACTATTCACAAGATCCGGATGGAAAATATTTAGAAATCATCATGACCGCTCCCATGATCGTTACCAATTGGATCAACATGGAGCACTATTTTTCTACGGTTGATCCAGTGGTCTATGGAGCGGGAAGCAAGGTGTATCACAATGTGGTCGGAAACATAGGGGTTATGTATGGCTCCGAAAGTGACCTATGTGTTGGACTTCCCATCCAAACGGTTTTCGATGGAGAAAATCCTTACCACGACCCCATGCGATTATTTGCTATCATTGAGGCACCGTTAGAAAGGATTACCAGCATCGTGGGGCGACATGAAATTTTGCAACGATTGACAGGAAATCGGTGGATCAATCTTGTCGCTATAGACCCTGATACCAAGAAATTTTTCCTCTTTCGATCAATGAAAGATTGGCAACCCATAAATTAACCTTATCTTTTTGAGGAGATTTGAAACAACATGAACGACATGAAACTTCATCCAATGAAAGAAGTAAAAATCATTGTCGAGGGAGAACATATCCATTTTGTTACGGATGTGCTTGATCGAATAAAAGCGAGCGGCTATACGGTGTTCAGTAATCTTTCAGGAAAAGGGCATCACGGATACCACGAAGGACATTTAATGTTTAATGATACAAGTAGCTTGCAAATGGTCCTGACTGTTGTCCCTGAAGAAAAACTGGACCCTATTCTCTCTGGTCTGAAGCCATTTTTGGAGCGTCACTCAGGTGGACTTTTTGTGTTAGATGTAAGTGTGCTTCGACCTGATCGTTTTGATTCAAACGAATCTTAACTAACCATGGGTTAAGTTTTCGGGGGGAGGTTCACCACGATATACAACCAAGTGGGATGAGCTACTAACAGTGCGCTAATATAATCAACAAAAAACCTGAATCTGTTCAAATTTTATTTTTGGACATTCAAACCCACTTGGTTTTATTTAAATTTTTTCGTCCGGAAATGTTTTTCGATACCACTCTACAGTCAGTGGATATACCCTATCATCGTCTGCTATATCGTAGTCTAATTCATCCCCTAACAAAGCCTGCGCCATGAGCGCCCTTTCTCTAAGAGGAATGGCACTTATTGCCAGCCTTGTATTTATTCCTTCCATTATTTCAGCAAACTTCTCAGAGTCAGTCGGTTCTTCCGGTCTACTCATAAAACTAATCTCCCCCCTACCTTGCGACAAACAATCGCGAGGTGTGTTTTCTAATCGTCTTGTAATTTTGATCTGTCTGTCACACTTGCCACGCCATATGGCATGAATAACAGGTGGTTCATCGCGCCATAGCCTTAGTCATTAAACAATATTTTCATTATTGAAATAATACTTGGGACAATTTACGAGTCTAGTTAAACAAATCATTGACATATGAAAAATATGTCGTGTATTCTACTTCTTCTATTTGCTTAGGTGTGGAAAAAACTTTAGAAACAATTCATTTTCTCCAATAGGAACGCGGATGAGCACAGAAAAAATCAACACTTCATCGTGGACTTTTTTGACCAATCATGCACATGTCTTGATGTGTCTGGAAAAAAATCCGTCTGAACGCATACGAGACCTTGCGGTGGAAGTGGGAATCACGGAGCGGGCAGTCCAACGCATTATCGTTGATCTGGAAGCGGACGGGTATTTGAATCACATTCGTGATGGGAGAAGGAATGTATACAAAGTTTTCACTCGTAAACCTTTGCGACATGGTATTGAAAAACATCGACAGGTACATGACCTGATCCAGTTAATCAATAAATAACATGAATACTATTTCAGTGAAGTCTTTTTCCCCGGAAGATCGTAAACAGGTTCGGCAAATTGTTTTGAAAGCCAGTGAACCTATTGCACCGTTTTGGCCCATGCGAACCATGGTCGCGCAGAACCCCATTCATGGATTAGAATATCTGCCGTTTGATGAGGCTGTTCGAAAAGGCAAGAAATTACTTGGTGGGAATGGGTATCTCTCGAATGAGGAGTATCGTCAATTTTACCAAAATGGACGTATTACCCAAGAAGGTTTTGAACGCGCTTTTTCCAGGGTTGGGCCACGAGTAGATGAGCAAGATTCTATTCAAGTTGGAAGTCGAAAGATCACTTCCAAAGATGTTTTGCGTCTACACATACTTTTTGGCTTTAAAGAATTACCACTATCTCTCTTGGAATGGGAGTTAAGCGGTGGTGAAGCTATAAAAAAGTTTCGCAAAGATCTTTCCGAGGAATCCCAGAAAAAAATTATTGAACAAACCGAAAATAAGCAGTGTCGAGATAATCTAGAAGAAACTTACCTGACGAATTTATGGGAGAGTGTTTTAGCCACCTTGGAGCAATCTGGTATTGGTGATCCATCTCAAACATCTGAGGGTTTGTCTTCGCAAACATCCGTTTCCTTGCCATCTCAAAGGACCATCAGCGATTGGGTTGGTGATTTGACTGAGGGTGGAGTGGTCGACCAAATCAATACTCAACTCATCAAATGGGTGGCGGCATTTCTCGATGAAGGTTTAGCCGACTGGGAGATGCCTGGCCGAGAAGAAGGTTTCTACCAAGTATGGCGGAACCTGGCACAGAAAGATTTTTCGGGGAAACTTCTCGGCATTAAAAATTTCGCCCAAAAAGTTCATAGCCTTCCTGCGGCTCCAGAGGACGCGATACGTTCCAGCTTGCACCAACTCGAAATCCCTCAAGAACAATGGAAAGATTATCTCTCAAGGCAGCTATCATTATTACCAGGCTGGACACGATATATACGGTGGCTTGAAGAACACCCTGCGTACCATGCGCAACAAAAACATCCCATTGACACCACACAATATTTGGCCGTGCGTTTATTCTATGAAGTCGAGTTGGCTAACATTAAATGCCAGCAAGAATGGGGTATTGATGGGACGGTTTCTAGCCTGACTGCATATTGGAATGATCGATGCGACGAATACCACCAACGCATTGAGCATCGAAATCCATCGGGGGACCCAGCCAAGCAGATGAAATGTCGACAGGCTTGGCGATTATTCCATTTAGCGCAGTTTCTTGAGTTATCTCCAAGAGAAGCTCAAGAGCTCTCGCCTACGGATGCCCAAACGTTGTTGCAATGGTTAGATGACTTTCCTGCAGATCAGCATAGTCCGGTATGGATTGAGGCATACGAAGATTCCTATCGAGAGAAGTTCCTAAAAAATATTTCTGTGCATCGTGGAAAGGTACCCGAATTAGAAATTCGTCCTCATGCACAACTGGTCTTTTGTATCGACGTACGCTCTGAATCATTTCGTCGCCATATTGAAGCTCAAGGCCCCTATGAAACGTTGGGGTTTGCAGGATTTTTTGGTATCTCCATCAGCCATCAACCTTTTGATAGCATTCAACGTGGCTTATTATGTCCCGTGTTATTGACACCTAGCCATGCAGTAACAGAAACACCTCGATCGGGAGAAGAAGCGGCATTAGAAAAATATTCTTCGGGTACTCGCTGGTCCCTGCTGGGGGATCATCTTTTTCACCATATGAAACATCACCCTGTTGGGTCGATGATGGCGATTGATGTATTGGGTTTATTTTTTAGTCTGGGGTTAGCAGGCAAGACCTTGTTCCACAAAACATTTCATACAATGACCTCTACTTTCGAGAGTTGGTTCACGCATAGGGTTTCAACCCAGGTCTCAATTTCTGCAACTACTGATTCTCAAAATCCAAAAATCGGAGAAGTGCACGCAGAAGGTGTTCCCGACGGACTTGCTTTGGGGTTTACTCTTTCGGAACGTGCGACATTCATCGAGAACGGTTTGCGTGCTATGGGGCTCACCAAAAATTTTGCGCGGTTGATGTGCCTCTGTGGTCATGGCAGTGAGACGGACAACAATCCCTATTATGGAGCGTTGGATTGCGGGGCTTGCGGGGGAAAACCAGGGGATGCAAATGCACGCGTTTTTGCAGCGATGGCAAATGAACCTGAAGTTCGTCGTATTCTCAAAGAAAATGGATTGCCGATTCCAGAAGACACTTGGTTTCTTCCAGGCAAACATAACACGACGACAGATCGGGTCGAGTTTTACGATCTTGAGGAGTTACCTGATTCGCATAAAGGAGATTTACAGTCGTTGAATAAGGACCTCAGAGAAGCAGGTGCAAAGCAGGCTCTTGAACGGTGTCAACGCATTCCCAGTGCTCCGACTGCAGTTTCTCCAGAGCAGGCTTTTGCTCATGTA
This sequence comes from Nitrospinales bacterium, assembly GCA_047610985.1. Lineage (GTDB taxonomy): Bacteria > Nitrospinota > Nitrospinia > Nitrospinales > VA-1 > UBA8687. The sequence continues at coordinate 10,275 of JBLFWU010000070.1, forward strand.
GACGAACGCAGTTGCGATTGGGCGAATCCTCGGCCGGAATGGGGATTAGCCGGCAATGGTGCGTTTCTCATTGGAAGACGAAAACTGAGCAGAGAATTAGATTTAGGGGGTCGGTCTTTCTTGCATTCTTATGACCCTGTTGCTGATCCCGAAGGTGCGATCCTGGAAAAAATCATGACCGCGCCATTAATTGTCACCCAGTGGATTAATGCAGGTTATTATTTTTCTGCAGTGGATCCACACGCGTATGGAAGCGGGAGTAAGGTGTTGCACAATGTCGTTGGGGGGGTTGGGATGATGCTGGGAACCCAAAGTGATTTGCAAATGGGATTCCCCTTACAAACAGTCAACAACGGAAAAACGCATTACCATGAACCGATGCGACTCTTAGCTATCATTGAACAGACGCCAAGTGTAATTTCATCTATTATTCAAAAACACACGATTCTTCAGCAATTGTTTCATAATCAATGGCTGACTCTTGTGGCTTTAGACCCCAATAACTTTGAGTTTCATCGGTACAATCCGAATGCGACGTGGGAAACGATTGATGTTCCCTAATTTGATATATAAATTGAGAAAAATATTAAGTCTCAGACTGGTTTTTTATAAATAAATAACCTTGATACATTATAGCCAAAACAGTATTTGATAATTATATGGCAACTCGATCTAGACCAATATCATCAGAATTTCTTTTTTTAAAAGCCTTGGCACTGTTTGTGTTTTGGATATTATTATCCGCCAGTTTTGAATGGATTCATCTTTGTTTGGGGCTAGTTTGTTCCTTCGCCGTGGCTTGGCTCAACTCTGGCCATTCACCTTTTGCTCCAAAATTTCGTTTATGGCTCAGGGTCTCCCTTTACCTGCCATGGCTTTTTTATAAAATCGTTCAAAGTAGCCTTCATTTGTCTAAGCTTATTTTACATCCTGATCTTCCCATTGATCCTCAGATGATTTCTGTAGAAACAAAACTGAATCACCATGCAGCCGTTGTCCTTCTTGGAAATTCCATTACATTAACTCCCGGAACAATTACCGTAGAGGTTGATCGCAATCACCTCATAGTTCATGCGATGGATAAAGTTTCAAGCGACGATATTATAAGTAAGCAGATGGAATTAAAAATTGCAGATATTTTTAGGGACGAAAAACCGGATTTATGAACATTTTTCTTTTCTGCGTTATGGTTTCCCTGACTATTCTCATTGGTGCTTATCTGTACCGTGTCCTGCAGGGACCCACAATTTTTGACCGGTTGTTAGGTCACAATGGCATTTCCACCAAAGCAATTATTTTGCTTATAGTCATGGGAATTTATTTTGATCGAGTCGATATGTTTATTGATATCTCTATTGGGTATGCCCTGCTAAATTTAGTTGGCGCGCTTGCTATAGCTAAATATTTGGAACAAAAAGGACTTCCCTAGCATGAACATACTTTCCATTATTTTTATAGTAGCGGGATTATTTTTTCTGATTGTTGCTGCGATTGGTGTGATTCGATTACCTGATGTGTACAGCCGTTCTCATGCCGTATCATTAACAGACTCCTTAGGGGCCTTTTTGATGTTAGTTGGAATCGCCTTGCATGAGGGACTGAGCATAAATATGCTGAAAATTCTAGTGGTGTTGATTTTACTGTATATCCTAAACCCAGTCATTGCACATGCCACGATTCGTGCGGCTCGCCGGGCTGGTTTAAAACCTTGGCAAAAGGAAAACTCATGATCTTTACATTTGAAATTCCTTTGCTCCTTCTTATGCTTGTTACTGCCGCCGGTGCCATCATGGTTAAGGATTTGATGAGTGCCGTTCTACTCTTGGGCGCGTATAGTTTTTTCCTCTCATTGGTATGGGCATGGCTCGGAGCTGTGGATGTTGCCTTCGTGGAAGCCGTCGTCGGAGCGGGTTTAGCTACGGTTCTATTTCTATTAACTCTATTCGGTACAGCCCCAAAAGACACTCGCCTTCGGCGACCTCCCCCTTCACTGGCAACGATAATTGTGTTTCCTTTATTGGGAGTTCTTTTGCTCTATGCAGCGAGTGATATTCCTGGTTTTGGGGATCCAAATTCTCCAGCGAGTGTTCATATTTCTTCAACCTATCTTGAGCGGAGCTATCAGGATACCCACACTCCGAATGTTGTGACTGCGGTACTGATGGACTATCGGTCACTTGATACGATGGTCGAAACCGTGGTGATTTTTGCATCGGGCATTGCTTGTGCTTTGCTGCTTAGGAGACAGGGATAATGATACGCCCACACGACAGCATTATCGTTCAGACATTAGGGCGTTTTCTCATCCCGGTGGTCCAGATTTTTGGTTTATATGTGCTGTTTTTTGGGCAATACGGACCTGGGGGAGGCTTTGTTGGTGGGGTGATTCTAGGCACGGGGATGATTTTATCGGTTTTAATTTTTGGTCATGACGCTTCTCGAAGTCAATATACCAAAAATGTTTTACATGGTGATGGAGTCGGAATGCTGATCTACGCTGGGATAGGTGGCTTGTGTATGATTGGAGGTGGAGAGTTTCTCAATTATGCAAATTTGGAAATCCCAGGATTGGAAACGGCATCTCGAAGATCTTTGGGAATCGTTCTCACCCAAATCGGTGTGGCTATAGATGTTGCGGTAACAGCCGTTTCTATTGTGTTCAGCTTATCTGCTGAAGAAATTATCGAGGATTCAATAAATGGTTGATGCATTTTTCGCAGTTTTTCAGCGACCCAATTTTTTGACATTTGTCATCATTTTTCTGTGGGGCTTTTACATCATGATTACGCGATACAATCTCGTAAAGAAACTCATCGGGATGTATTTGGTGCAAACCAGCGTGATTTTTTTTCTGGTGTCTATTAGTGTGAAGAAGGGCGCGACGATTCCCGTGCTCTTATCAACCACGGAACCGGTGCAAGCGGCCAATTATGCTAATCCGTTACCTCATGTCTTGACGCTAACGGCTATTGTGGTTGGCGTGGCAACCTTGGGTGTGGGATTAGCCTTGTGCTCGGCGATCTATCGAAAATATGGAAGCCTTGACGAAGAAGAAATTCTTGAAAGATTAGAATGAGCCACCAACTTCCCGCAATCCTATTCCTTCTTCCATTGTTTGCCGCTATTTCAATGCCCGTGGTTTGTCTAAAACATCGTCATTGGAGCCAGCCGATTTCTGTGGCAACTCTTTCAGCTATGGTACTGGTCTCAATCTTGAACCTCTATAACGTCGTTCATCATGGAGAAGTGCGGTATATGTTTAGTGGGTGGTCTGCTCCTCTCGGCATTGAGTGGGTGGCTGATGGATTAGCAAGTATCATCTTAGTGTTGTTGAGTGTCTTGGGTTTGCTGGGTGTGGTATTTACTAGTTCCACTTCCCCAAAGGCTCTAGGTGGCCGGATCGTTCATTATCACATATTGATTTTGTTATTGGTCTCCGCTTTGGTTGGGATGGTTTTCACTAGAGATTTATTCAATCTATTCGTGTTTTTAGAAGTTGCAGCTATCTCGAGCTACGCACTTATTGGTGTCGCTGGTGGGAGAGCGCTGTTTGCAGCCTTTCGCTATCTTATAGTAGGAACCATTGGTGCTTCTCTTTATCTTTTAGGAGTGAGTTATCTCTATGCGGTGACTGGCACACTGAATATGGCTGATATGGCCGACCAACTTCCCTTGCTACTAAGCTCTAAAGCTATAATAGGTGGACTGCTTTTTATGTTTATTGGCTTGGGGATCAAGATGGCCTTAGTCCCGTTTCATGCTTGGATGCCCGAAGCCTATACCCATGCTCCAGACTCCATTTCCCCTATCTTGGCTTCTCTCGTCACCAAAGTCGCGCTATTGGGTTGGATCAGAATCACTTATTGGGTCTTAGGTGCACCAATTGTTATTTTTAATATTCCGATTTTACTACTGGTGTCCGCTCTTGGAACATTAGCGGCGGTCATAGGAGCATTCCTGGCCTTGGCCCAGCGAGATATTAAAATGATGTTCGCCTATGGAGGAATTTCGCACATTGGCATCATTCTCATTGGGCTCGGTCAAGGCAACCAAACTGGGTTTGCTGGAGGAATTTTTTATTTATTGAACGACGCCGTTATGCAAGCTGCCTTGTTTTTTTTAGCAGGCGTAGC
>JBLFWU010000071.1:0-14185 GCA_047610985.1 Nitrospinales bacterium
CGCAAAACCTCCAAGCCAAAATAGATAGCAGGTTGGATTCTGCTAATCCTACTTCTTTGATCGGATTGAACCCCTTCGAGCAGAAAAAGTTGGAGCATTACAACATCAACGTTGGCAACAAATTCAATACAGAAACTCGCGGAATCAACTTTCTAGTGGAAAGAACTTCTGCTGGCATGAAGATTGTTGACGCCAGCCGAGTTGGCAAAGTTTCCTACACAGGTCAGATCCCTATTAAGAAGACGAATATGTTTTCCAAAGTATCCATGAATCAAAAATCTCATATGGGTCACGATCACGCACATCTTCCTTATGAATGGACTTTCGGTTTGGGAACACAAGACAAAATTGTTAGAGGAATGGTTCAAAACGAAGAGAACGTTTTAGTAGGCCTCAATGCGTTCGAGCAATCTCTTTTAAGAGAGTATGACATTCAACCTGGAAATACTTTTCAAACCACAATAGCAGGACACCCGTTTTTGATTGAAAAGACTACTTCTGGAATCAAGGTTGTCGATCACGCTGACGCACAAAATGTAGCCATGGCTCCTCATAACCACGAAAACATGTAAGAAGCCATTAAACGAAAGAAAACATAATGACTAACGCGATTAAAATCGAAGATTACCTTTCAATCGGAGAACTTGCCAGCATGACCGGGATTGGTGTTCACACGCTGAGGGTGTGGGAAAAAAGATACGGAGCTCCACACTCTCAGCGCCTCCCTTCCGGGCATCGAAGATACTCCAAGGATGAAGTACCTCGCTTAAGGGCGATTGCTAGTGCCCTGGAATCAGGTTATCGCGCCAGCAAAGTTGTAACGGCAACCCTTGAAGAGTTGCAGGCCATGATGGGACTGAAAACATTTGTTGAACCTAAATCAGATGTTACCGCCGCAACACAAAACGAAATATCATCAAAAGAAATGTTGATAGAAAGCTGGATTAAGGAGGTTCATTGTTACAAGGATGATGCTCTCCTTAACGGATTTCATGAGCAATGGGGTCGTCATGGTGCCTTTAATTTCATATTAGATTTTGCGGTTCCTTTATTGGGAAGGATTGGCAAGGGTTGGGAAACTGGGGAATTAGGAGTTTCCCATGAACATTTTGCTTCTGAATGTCTTGTGAGCTTTCTAAATGAAAAATGGAGGCAACTGAACATAAGGAAAGATGGTCCAACGGTATTAATCACCACCCTTCCAGGAGAGCCTTATAGCCTTGGAGTTTTAATGTGTGCCGTGGTCACTTCTGCCACAAGATCCAAAGTGATCTATCTGGGAGTGGATAATCCTTTTGAAGACATTCTTGCAGCAGCAGATATCTACAAACCGGAAATAATCACCCTGAGCATATCTCATGCGTTCGACCCTACAACCGCTGAAAATTTACTTTTTAAGATAAGAAACCAACTGATTTCAAAAACTTCACTGGTCACAGGTGGGAAAGGGAGCCCCAGAAATATTCCGGGAATTTCATATTTTCCATCATTTAATAAATATTACGATTTTCTGAGCAACATCAATCAGCCTGCGAAAGCAAAAGTTTAGTTATTCAAAAAAACATATAAATCGAAAAGGAAACTATACGTTATGGAAAATACAAAAAAAGCAGTCCTTCTGGTGGGTCATGGAGGCTTGCCTCGTGACATACCTTCTGAAATTGTTGAGAAATTCATGAGAGTTCATAAGACAAGAATAAAAGCCGGGGGCCCTATTACCGAACAAGAAGTGGAGCTTGATACCACTATTAGAAAGTGGCAAAGAACTCCAGAAAGCGATCCCTATAAATCCGGGTTGGAGTCTCTTGCTTCTCACATGGAACCAATGTTGAAAGGCTATGAACTAAAAACGGCTTATAACGAATTTTGCTATCCGGCGATTGAAGATGCTGTCGATGAATTAGTAAAGGAGAATGTTTCAGAAATAGTAATCGTGACCACAATGATAACTCGTGGAGGTTCTCACTCTGAAAATGAAATCCCTGAAGAATTACAAGCCTTAAGATTAAAACACCCGAATATAGAAATTCAATACGCATGGCCGTTTAGCATGGATGCGTTTGCATTATTCTTAACTGACCATATCAAAACCTTTAACCCTGCTCCTTCACTAAGCTCAAGTTAAAGACCTCAAAGGAGTTGTCATTAAAGAAAAAAAAAGAAAAAGTACTAAAGCTAAATTGGGAAGCCCGGCGAGTTACCTCAGGGCTTTGGGGTAATCGGGTATTCAAAATTATTACCTTGCCAATAGTTTGAAGGCCGGGTCGCCGGGTTTTTCCATTTTGCGAAGATTATTGCAAACTACAAAGAGCTAAGGTTAATTAAAAATTGGAGGTGCATTATGTTGTATGAGGTAAGAATTATGGATCCAAGAAAACATTCGAAAAAAATAATTTCTGTTAAAGAGTTGAGTCGCAGGCATTGGGCTGAATTTGAAAAAAATCAAAAGGGATTTGCTTCACCACGGAAAAACAAAACTAAACCAACATTACAATAAAAATATAATTATTTTTCAGTTTTTGACATCAAAATTGAACATTAAAGAAAGAAGGCTGTCATGAAAATTATGGTAACGGGTGCTACTGGATTTATTGGAAAAGAACTAATCAATAGGTTGAATGAAAAGGGTCATGAAATTGTAATTTTGACAAGAAACGCTGAATCAGCAAAATTTCATTTGCCCGCTCATTGTGAAATCGTTACCTGGAATCCCGAGCGTACTGCTCTATTCCCAAGTGCCTTAAAAGGAGTTGATGCCGTAATAAATCTGGCTGGTGAAGGTATTGCTGATGCACGTTGGTCTTCTGCTCGAAAACAGAAAATTATTGAATCAAGAGTCCTGTCTGTTCGGCGTTTGATAAATACCATGACCTATATGAATGATAAACCTAAGGTTTTTATATCTGCTTCTGCAATTGGGTTATATGGCAATCGTGGGGATGGGCTCCTTGATGAAACTGCTTCAAAAGGGCATGGCTTCCTTTCGGATGTCTGCCAGAAATGGGAAAATGAAATCGTTACAGCAAATGAACTTGGGATCAGAACTGTGTCCTTTCGGTTAGGCATGGTACTTGGACATGATGGCGGAGCTTTAAATAAAATACTGCCTCCATTCAAATTAGGTGTGGGTGGCCGACTCGGAAGTGGATCTCAATGGATGAGCTGGATTCACATCAACGATCTGGCAAACATGATGATTCATGCCATAGAAAACCCCTCAGTGGATGGAGTTTTTAATGCAGTGAGTCCAAATCCAGTTAGAAACAGGGAATTCACAAAAACCCTGGGTAAACTTCTGAAGCGGCCAACTATTTTCCCTGTGCCTGGGTTTGTATTGAAAGTTGGCTTGGGTGAACTTTCAGAATTGTTACTAAGTAGCCAAAGAGTGAACGCAAATAAAATTAGAGCAACGGGATTTGAATTTAAATACCCCAAACTGGAAGAAGCGTTAAAGGAAGTTTGCGGACACTCCTATCACGAAATTAAATTGGAGCAGTGGGTTCCACAACCTAAAAGCAGAACTTTTTCTTTTTTCAAAGAAGCAAGGAATCTAGAAAAAATCACTCCAAAATTTTTAAAATTCAAAGTACTTAACCAATCAACACCAGAAATTCAAGATGGAACAAAACTTAACTACCTTCTTTCTCTTCACGGCATTCCTGTTAGCTGGCAGTCTAAAATCACCGACTGGAAACCAGACGATAAATTCTCAGATATCCAATTAAAAGGTCCTTATAGCCATTGGCACCATACTCACGAATTTGAGGAAAAAAATGGTGGAACTTTAATAAAGGATCACGTTCTTTACAAGGTTCCCTTTGGTATAGCAGGAGATCTGGTTGCGGGAAAATGGATAAGGAAGGACTTGGAGTCAGTATTCAACTACCGTTACAAGGTAATAGAAACTTTATTAGCGCATTAATAGAGCAGAAATCAAGTGCTCAAGTGAAAGAAATAAAAAAGAATCCAGGTGAGAGCATAGTGGCTTTCCAGAAAGAGAGCTTCTATAGAACCGGATAACTAGATTCTTTGTTTAATCTATAAACATATTTGTTTGAGGTCATCATGAATAGTTTTGAATTACTCGATATAACCGGAATATTTTTACTATCTTTGATAATAGGCGGAATGTTCTTTTTTGCAGCTATTATGACGCCATTGGTATTCACAAAACTTCCTCCTGAGATTTCCGGTCCATTCATTCGACAAACGTTCCCGATTTATAGTCAAGCTATGGCTGGAATGACCCTCGCTGCGGCAATATTTCTATGGGATTTTTCTGAGGCAGTTCATCTCGTGACGGTGTTTATCCTTTTTATATGGGGCTGGCTATGGTTAATGCCCAGAATAAATCGTTATCGAGATGATCAATTACAAGGAAACCAAAAGGCTGGAAGGAATTTCAACATTTTACACAGATTAAGCGTGGGAGTTAACCTGACTCAAATGTGGATCATTGGATTTGTTCTTTATAGAGTTGTAAGTCAAGCCTGACTATTAAGTAATTTCAATATGATTTTAGGAAGACACCATTAATTGAATTCCCCAAATAAAACCATGAATATTTTCGTTAAATACATTTCGTACTTTTTTATTACGATTCTTTTGGTAAGTGGTTGTTCAAGTATTCCCAATAAAGCGACACCGGAATTACAGGTAGTTTCCTATGTGGATATAGAGCGCTATCTGGGGAAATGGTATGAAATTGCGCTTTATCCTAATTGGTTTGAAAAGGGATGTTTTCGTTCCACTGCCTTTTATGAAAAGTTGGAAAACGGACAAATCAAGGTGACCAATCAATGTCGTATGCACGGTCCGGATGGTGAATTAAATGAAGCCATTGGAAATGCAGGCATTGCTGACAACAAAACCAACGCAAAATTAAAGGTTCAGTTTTTTTGGCCCTTTAAGGTGGACTATTGGATTATTGATCTCGACACGGATTATCAGTATGCCATTGTCAGTGAGCCTGACCGGCAATACTTGTGGATATTGAGCCGGTCTCCAAATATGGATTCTGAAACGTTGGATACATTGAAGGAGAAGATCCGCAGGAAAGGGTTTGACCTATCCTATTTGGTAAAAACACATCAGTAATTGTTTAAAATTAGCTTTTATATGGAAAGACCTGCTTAAACACCTTGAAGTACTAAAATCAGGGAAATCGAAATGAGTGCAAAAACGGAAATTATAAACAGTATTTTTAAATTAGTAGTATCAGAATATCAGGCAATAGGAATTTATCAGGCCGAAGTTTTTTGGAATAATTATCCACAGGAAACTTTTAAAGTTATTTTAAAGGATGAAAAGGAGCATGCAGAAAATATAAGAAACAATTTAACTATTAATGCATGCACATACTCCAAAGTGATCCAAATAAAAATTTATTTCAACTTGGCCTTTGGTTGGGTGATTGGAACTTTTTTATCATGCATGCCAAGAAAAATATGTTTCTACTTTCATGTGATTGCTGAAAAGAAAGCAGCCAATGAATATAAAACTTTGAATGAGAAACTTGAAAAAACCACCGAGCGTGAATGGAAACAGGGCAAACAATTTTCAGATTTGGTCAATGCAATGATGAAAAATGAGATTATTCATTCGGAATATTTTATCTGTCACTCTTTGGTGACCCCTAAGCCAGAGTTTCTTTGAATTTAGACCGTGGGTTAGTAAACCTATAAGGTTGAAAATGATCAAGTAGGCCATTCAATTTGAGGCAATTTTTTTAACTATTTTTGAAGCCATGGGACTGATTTTCAAAACATTCTTTATGACACTTGTTATTTTCTTGCTTTCAGCATGCTCCAATAAAACACCATCAACAATTGGAAAATTTGCTGGATGCCCAGATAAACCCAATTGCGTATCTTCTAAGAGTACTACCAGTCCTCATGCCATTGATCCCATTTATTACAAAGGATCACAAGAGGATGCAAGAAAAAGCTTATTACTAATTATTAAATCTTTGCAACGGGCAAGGTTGGTGTCAGAGCACGACAGTTTTCTGCACGTTGAATTCACTTCTAACCTGTTTAGGTTTGTGGACGATGTTGAATTTTACTTTAAAGAACCAGGGATTATACATTTCCGATCGGCATCTCGGATCGGGCACAGTGATCTTGGAGTCAACCGAGAGCGTATGGAGCACATTCGTCAGGTTTTTGAAAATGATCAGTAAATTTAGGGATATATAAAATAGATTCTTTTACCTTATAAAGATAACCGGAATCATGTCTATAAGAAAAATACAGATTACCTTGCGACTGGCTGCAATTTACAATTTATTCTGGGGAACTTTGGCCGTTTTATTCCCCATACAGAGTTTTGAGGCGCTTGGTATGACCCCGCCCCTTTATCCCCAGCTATGGCAGTGTATTGGAATGATTGTGGGGGTTTACGGAATTGGTTATTGGTTGGCAGCCCAAAATCCATTGGTCCATTGGCCCATTGTTCTAGTCGGGTTTCTTGGGAAAATTTTTGGTCCCATTGGTTTTGCAATCGCAATAATCAACGAAGAGCTTCCTTTGAATTTTGGGGTGCATATTATTTTTAATGATTTGATCTGGTGGATTCCTTTCTTTTTAATTTTAATAACTACACTTCCACGTAACCTTTTTAAAGATATTATTTTTTTCTGGAAATCTTATGAGATACGGTAAGTCCGTTTGCTGGATACGACGCGACCTTCGATTGAAAGATCATGTAGCACTTAGCGAAGCTACCCATTGTTCAAAAGAAGTTGCTGTGGTTTTTGTTTTTGACACGACTCTACTTAGCAGGCTTAAAGACAAAAAAGACAGACGTATCAGCTTCATTCATCAGGCTCTCTTGGAAATGGACCAGAAGCTTCGCAAAAAAGGCTCTGCTCTTATTGTATTGCATGGAGATCCTAAAATAGAAATACCTGAGTTTGCCCAACGGATCAAAGCTTATGCTGTTTTTGCCAATCGAGATTATGAACCCTTTGCCAAAAAATGTGATAAAGCTGTTCAAACTGCCTGCAATAATCTGGGTATTGCCTTTCATGATTTCAAAGATCAGGTGATTTTCGAAGGTGATCAACTTGCCACTCAATCCGAGACTCCATATAAAGTTTTCACCCCTTATAAAAACAAATGGCTGATGGAATTGAACCCTTCCCTCTACCACGATCATCGATCCCTTCTAAAACGACTTATACCAATAAATAAACTACATGGAGAATTAGTGGATTGGTCGTTAAAAAAAATAGGATTTGAATCCGCTGATTTGTGGTTAAAGGCAGGCCAGAGCGCAGCGGAAAATCAGTTAAAACGGTTTTTATCTGATTTGCATGATTACGATAAAAACCGGGATTATCCATCTATCTCTAATGGGACCTCCCACCTTTCTGTGCATTTGCGATTTGGAACGTTGTCTGTAAGATCCCTTGTCCGGGTTGCTCTCGCCAATCTCAGTTCAGGATCAAAAACATGGTTGTCGGAATTGATTTGGAGGGATTTCTATCAAATGATACTGGATCAATTTCCACATGTAGTGAAAGGATGTTTCAAGCAAGAATACGACCGCATCCAATGGCCAGGCACTAAAAATAATTTTAGGCTATGGCGCAAAGGAATGACGGGTTATCCCATAATAGATGCAGCTATGCGTTGTTTTAACAAAACCGGTTGGATGCATAACCGCTTACGAATGATAGTCGCTTCTTTTTTGACCAAGGACCTCTTAGTCGATTGGAGAAAAGGAGAAAGCTGGTTTGCCCAGAATCTTCTGGACTTTGATCTGGCCGCAAATAATGGAGGTTGGCAATGGTGCGCTTCAACCGGTTGCGATGCGCAACCTTATTTCAGAATATTTAACCCAATAACTCAGTCCAAAAGGTTTGATCCTTCTGGTTCTTTTATTCGAGAACAGCTTCCTGAACTAAAAAAATTTTCAAATCAGCAAATTCACTGGCCTCATAAAACTAATTCGTCAACGCAAAAAGAAGTTAATTGCATTCTGGGAAGGGATTATCCAAAACCAATAGTCATTCATTCTGAACAACGTGACAAAGCTCTGGGATTGTTCAAAGCCTTTTGATCTTTAAAATTATAATGAATTATTAAAAAGGCAGGTCGTTTAATAGATTTTCTAGGCCATCCAGGTCGTTTACGATTTTGATGTTAGGTTTTATAAATGTAGCTTCATGGGTCTTGATACCTTGGCCCCCAGCCCATATCTGACAATTCGAGTCAATTTCCCGAATTAAATCCGTAAAAAAAGCTCGGACTTTGTTTTCGCTGATGTCTGAAGTGAAGGACAAAATGATAGCATGCGGTTTTATTCTTGAACTGAAATGAATTAAATTTGCCAAGGGCAGATTGGCTCCCAGAAAGATCACTCGACATTTTCGAGTTGCACAAAAATAGGCAACCATTTGAGCTCCTATTTCATGCAGTTCCCATGGAGGACACGAAATGAGAACTTTGGGTCCATATTCACTGATGCTAAGCATATTCATGGCGGTGTGAATTTTTTGTTTTGCCTGTGTGGTTACATAATGCTCAACTGAAATGTCCAGCTTTTCATCAAACCAGAGTTCTCCTACACGGATTTGCAAGGGAACAAGAATCCGATAAAAAAATTCCTCAAAAGGAAATAGAACCACCAGATCATTGAGTCTCTTTTCAAAAGACATTGCGTCCAGAGGGATTAAATACTTTTCCAGCTCCACCAGAATCTGATCTCTAGGCGACTGTTTCGATTCCTCTTTTTGGTTCTCCTCCATACGGGCCAGAATCTCATTTTTCCCTAGTGACGCCAGTTCACCAATAGACTGACCCTGCTCGATTTCCCTAACCAAATATTTCAGCAATTCCACGTCCTGCTCTTTATAGAGCCGATAACGATTGGATCCTCTTTCTGGAGTTAGCAACCTGTACCTTTTTTCCCAGACCCTCAGAACTTCCTTGGAAAGTCCTGTCATTTTAGCCACTTGATTGATTCTGAATGATTTCATACCTATAAAAATAACCTTTTGTTTACTCTTTGTCAAATGTATTGCTGGTAAAAGCTTGACAATCATTAATAAATGGGCGAGAATATCGAAGAAACACTAGACAAAGATTAAACACTAGGAGGGGGTTATGGGAACTTTGAAAATAGTGAAAATGCCTGATTCAACCAAAAACCAAACTGGCAAATGCCCACGCTGCTGCGGTTCGCTGGTATATGAGTTTCAATCGGAATTTGAATTTTTTACACAAAAAAGATGTGTTCTTTAGTGGTTATCGAAAAGACCATAATATAAATGTATTGATTTCTAAAAAATAATGAATGAGTTTATCAAATTTTATATCTAATATAGGGAACATATTTAATTTTGAACTTTAAGAAGGAGGTTTTTGTGGAAATTTCAAAGAAGAGTAGAAAAGTTTGGGTTTTGTTTTCATTGTTTATAGTTTGCGCTCTTTTTTCGCCAGTACTGTCTATTGCCGATTCTGCACCGGAAGACATGGTCATGATTCCAGGAGGAGCATTCCTCATGGGGGTGGACAAGGAAGTAAATGTTAATACGGAAAAGATGTCTGCAATTAAGCGACTTAAATACGCTGTATCTCGTGAAGCTTTTCACGATGAAGGTCCCGCTCACAATGTTATTACCGATGGGTTTTACCTCGACAAGTATGAAGTATCGAACCAACATTATGGCGAGTTTATAAAAGCCTCTGGCCACCCCGCACCGGCCTACTGGGACGATCATCGCCGAAATAAACTGAAGCAACCGGTCAGTGGTGTGAACTGGAATGACGCCAACGCCTTTTGCAGTTGGGCAAATAAACGACTACCCACCGAAGCAGAATGGGAAAAAGCCGCACGTGGACCCGATGGTTTCAAATACCCCTGGGGAAATGATATTGATGCGAGTAAAGCAAACTATGGCCGTAAGGTGGAAGTTACCGCCAATGTAGATGCCTACCCAGAAGGAAAAAGTCCTTACGGAATTTACAACATGGCAGGGAACGTTTTTGAATGGGTTGCTGACTGGTATGACCCAAACTATTACAAATCCACCAGGCAAACTGTTAATCCCACAGGGCCTCAAGAGGGAGTTTTCCTAAGTGCTACGGGTACATACATTGACCGAATTGCAGTGGGTAAAAAACGCGTGATTCGTGGTGGTTCTTGGTATTCCCCGGCAGAAAGTGTAACCAACACACACCGTTTCTGGAACGATCCCATGAATAATTCATATGGTGTTGGATTGGGTTTTCGATGCGCCCGTTCTGTGGAAGATGATTCCATGCTTCAGGCACGAACCTTCTACATGGACGCTCTGATTCATATGGGTGCAGAAAAGTATCCGCAAGCCATGAAATCCATCGAAAAGGCATTAAATCAGGATTCAACGAACCCTGAATACATGAAACTGAAGGAGATGATTGGAAAGCAGGTTAGGTAAAAACAACCTTTTCTCAGACTTTAGAGGAGGGGGCTTATTCCCCTCCTCTTGGGTTTGAAATGGGAGACTTTTAAAAATTACCTCAGGAAAGTAATGATGAAATCTAGAAACCATTTTTTGAATAAATCTATCTTGGCAGGATATTTTGTACTATTGACCACCTTGTTTTTACTCAACCCTGCCTCGGGTTTCACGGAAAACTTTCAAAAGGAAAATACCTTTGCCAGAACAACTCAAGCGCGTTTAGCTGTAGAACAGGCTTGGGAAACCTACCACGATGGAGCTTTGGGTGGAACTCTTTCATCTCCCGCCGCTCAGATACAGTTAGAAATGAACCTACACAAATCACGCGCACTTCTTGCAGAAGCTTATGAAGCTGAAGATAAAGGGGATATGAAAACAGTCGACAAATTAATTCACGAAATCATGCAGATCACCAAAAGGGTCATCACTGAAAGTCTGGAGCCAAAGAAATGAAAATTATAAATTTGACCTTTCTTTTATTCATAATTTTTTTCCTCGTAAACCTTCAACATAGGGTTTATGCAGATACTTCAAAGCTTAGCGATAGGGACTCAGTCGAAATAATTGTTATACCCGCTGGAGAATTTCCCATGGGTAGTTTGCAGGAAGAAGGAAGGCCCGACGAAAAACCTCAGCGAAAAGTGTTTTTAGATACCTATGTGATAGATGCGTATGAAGTGAGTAACGAGCGATATCTAAGTTTCATTCATAGAACGGGTCGTAAAGAACCCCCGAATCCATACTCTAATGGTTTACTTTCGCAAGAGACTGGAATCAATAGTTTGCCTGTGGTTCAGGTGACTTGGTACGACGCCGTCGATTACTGCCGCTGGGCCGGAAAACGTTTACCGACCGAGGCAGAGTGGGAAAAGGCTGCTCGTGGTAATGAGGGCCTGGTGTTCCCATGGGGTTCCGAATCCCCTTCAAACAAACACGTCAATTTTGAAAAGAATTGGGAGGGAACCAAGACACTCTGGACCGTAGACACAAATAATGGAACGGCGTCTCCCTTTGGCTTAAAGGGAATGGCAGGAAACGTTCGGGAATGGGTGCAAGATTGGTATGCCCCAGATTATTTTCAAACAGCTCCTCAAAAAAATCCTTCAGGTCCACAAATAGGGATTTTAAAAGTAATCAAAGGTGGCTCCTGGCACAGTTTCAAAGCAGATTTACGCTCTGCCTCAAGAGGTAAAGGTGGATTTGCGCTCAAGACCGATGGCATAGGTTTTCGCTGCGCCAAATAGAATATAAATAAAACATCAGAACTCAGGAGGTATTTGTGAGGAACTATATAGAAATTCAAATAAAGAGAATAGTTATTTTTTTATTTCTGGCCGTGTTCATGGCAACGGTTGTCCCTCAAAAGGGGGCAGCCGTAACCGCCGCTCCTGAAAATATGGTGTTGGTCAATGCAGGTGGGTTTATGCGTGGTATCGATAAAACCCCCGACCGGGTTCAGGACGGAAAGCGTTTAACAGATCTTGAAATCAAAATTGCATTTTCAAAGGAAGCGTTTGATGACGAGGGCCCGGCTAAAATGATCTATCTGTCGTCCTATTTTATCGACAGATTTGAAGTTTCCAATGCCCAGTACACTGAATTTATAAAAGCCACCGATTATGCGGCACCGGCTTATTGGGATCACCATCAACTCAATCAACCCAACCAACCTGTAACAGGAGTGAACTGGCACGACGCGAATGCATACTGCCACTGGGCCAACAAGCGTCTACCCACAGAAGCAGAATGGGAAAAAGCTGCACGGGGTCCCGCAGGGTCAATATACCCTTGGGGAAACAACTTGGATTACAGGAAGGCAAATTTTGCAAAAGGAAAAACTGGGCAAAGCCACATTACAGCGCCGGTGGATGCCCACCCTGAAGGGAGGAGTTATTACGGTGTATATAACATGGCTGGAAATGTATTTGAATGGGTGCAGGACTGGTATGACCCAAAATACTACAAGGAATCTAAAGATGTAAGAAACCCGAAAGGACCTCCCTTTGAAATAAATATTAATGCCACTAAACCGTACACAAACCTTCCAAATACAGAAAGAAAGAAAGTCATACGTGGTGGATCCTGGTTTGCACCCGCGCAAAGCATTACTACCACTCACCGTTTTTGGAATAATCCCATGAATAACTCTTATGGAGTTGGATTAGGATTTCGGTGCGCACGAAGCCTGGGAAACGATTCTCAAATGGAAGCTCGTTCTCAATATATCGATGCACTTGTTCAAGTCGGTGCAGAAAAATACAATAAAGCTCTGGTATCGATAATAAATGCTCTAAAAACCAGCTCCAAAAATAAAGAATATTTAGCCTTGAAAATAATGATTGAAAAAAAAATCAATCACTAGCTAAAGGGGATCTATCTGGTTTTCAAAAGGAATAATAAATGAAGAACCCAATAAACATTTTATTCGTTTTAATTCTAATTGTTTCCATTTCTTCTTGCGGTGTTGAACCTAAAAATTTGGTTCCCAAGGAATACACAACTGGACAAGCCAAATTCCACAAATCTTGTGCAAACTGTCATGGTCCAGATGCAATGGGTGGTAACAGGGCACCTAATCTGACCCAGGAAAGATTTGCTCCTTCAAATTATTCAAATGAAAGTTTTACTGGGACCATTATAAATGGTTCCAGTTCAGGTGCTATGCCTTCTCAGAAGGGAAGAGTGTCAGGAAAAGAAATTGGGGAAATTATTAAATATATTAGATATGTACAACAAGAGGCCGGATTAACTTAATAAATATTCTGCGATTTTGGAGAAATAATGATTCATATAAAGCCTTTGGCACCCATGCCGGTTTTTGTTTTTTTATACTCATTGGTCTTTTCCATTAGTAACATAAACTCTGTTTTTGCTAAAGAGTGTCCGCAACAAAGGAAAACCCTTACAGCCCCTAAACAATATCTGGAAAAGGTGAATCCGCTTCGCAATGAACCTCGTTTTGTAAAAAAGGGTAAAGTTCTTTCCCATATCAAGGCAAAACCCATTGCTTGCAAGCAATGCCATGGGATGAATGGGAATGGGCAAGGAGCTATGGCGCCTAATTTGATCCCCCAGCCCAGAAACTTCACCTGCCAACAAACAATGGAACAAATTTCGGACGGCCAGTTATTCTGGATTATTAAAAATGGATCTAAGGGAAGCTCCATGCCTTCTTATTCCCATTTACCAGACCGGAAAATTTGGCAACTTATTCACTATATTCGTTCATTAACTAAAGTCAATTCATGAAAGGTCTTTGGCAATCAATATTTATTTCGACCTTTTTTGGATTATTTTTGGCGGGGTGTCTTACAGAGAAAAAATATGAGGCTTACACAGACACAAAAAGCAAAGGAAGAGAACTATTTCTCAAAGACGTGCAATCTTGTCAGGCTTTCTCTGATGAAAGTATAAAACGAAGTGAAGGGAGTAAGGGAGCAGGCGAGCTACTGCGCGAGAAAAATTTTATATTCATAAGTTGCATGAAAAGGAACTATTGGATTCTAAAAGAATGAAAATAAAATTCACACCTAAAAGAATAAAAGTTTTTGGAAAGCAGTTGTTTAGCGCATTGATTTTTGCTTCTTATATTGTTTTGTGTGGGCAAACATGGGCAACTCAGGAATCCCCCATCAAACTTCCAAAAGTGGAAGGCTCGAAGAGTTTTGATCTGGAAATTAGTCAAATCAATCAACAGGGAATTGAATTATTTGATGAGGGAAGTTTCGAAACAGC
>JBLFWU010000072.1:0-13632 GCA_047610985.1 Nitrospinales bacterium
AAGGTTGGCATAGCTGGTGGTGTCAGTAGGGTCAATTTTTATAGCTTTTTCAAAAGCATCAGCCGCACTCTCGTACATGTCTTTAAGAAGGTAAACTCCACCCAGATTAAACAGAATTTCAGGGTCCTCGCGGTCTAGTTCGTGGGCGCGATTGAGCTCCAATAACGCTTCTTCATCGTGATCGAAAAGAACGTAAGCGGTACCCAGTAATTTATAGACTCGTGGGTTTTTAGGGTCTTTATTGCGGACGAGTGCGAGCTGTTTGAGGGCTTCTTCGTAATTGCAGCCATCTATGAAAAGAGTAGCGAGCTCTAATTGTAATTCCAAATTATCGGGGTCGGTTTTCAGCTCTTTCCGCACTTGACGGGTTTTTTTAGTGATTGCCATGTCCCGTTTAGTTTCTTCCGGGTCACGGACACCCAATTCATCAAAAATTTCAGGATCAATTTTCATTGTGATCCAGTCTGTTGGTTTACCGGCCTGGCCCATAAAACACGCGCTCCAAATCTATGTGGTTCAAATTTATAAAGAAGAACTCAATTTTAGGCGATCCTCTCCTCTCTGTCAACCCGAGCGACGGCCCGGTGGGAATGGATCGATTTTTTTATTTTTGGCAAAACTATCTTCAAGCTATCTAGAGATAGAGCTGCCTTCTTTGCCCCTCCTAAGGAGCCACGCCAGTGGAGGCCATGTTTAATATCTCTTCTTTGCCGTAATGATCGAGGTAAAGCAGGAAATGTTCGCGCGACAGATAGTTCCAGATTTGTCGAGAGGGGAAATGTTTTTCAATTACGGAGTTGAAATTTTCATAGACATCCATAACTTCCTCACGTGGCATCCCAGTATTGATTTCGTAGTCGAATACGATGGCCATGTCGCGTTCTGGGTCTTGAATGATCCTATCAATTTTAAACTTCGCTGGGTTGTGGTAGATCGCCGAATCTTTTTCCAATGCAAATATGGATTGGCCTACAGAATGGATGATGCCGCTTTCAACCTCTGAGTTTTCGATAGTAAATTGTATGGTGTCTTCCGCTTCGGACCTCTCTTCTGTGGGGAAACCGAAAAACAAGTAGAGATGGTTCCATATGCCTGCTTCTGAGCTGTGTCGCAATACGGCTCTTTCTGTCTCCTGGTCGCAGCCCTTGTCGATAATGGACAGGATGCGGTCATTGGCACTTTCTAGTCCGAAAAATAGCATGAGGAATCCTGCGCGATAGATGTCGTCGAACAATTCTGGCGATTCTTTTTCGCTCGATTCGAATTTGAGCATTCCTAAGGCACGCATATCAACACCACGCTTGAGGATCTCTGTCGACATGCGGTTGAATGCATTGGGAGAAATGGCCTCATCTGAAAAAGTGAAATATTTGGTTTTATACTTTTTCGAAAGGTGCTCCAACTCTTCTGCCACCCGCGCTTCATTTTCTTTTCTGTAATGTGAATCATAAATAAAACTGTGGGTGCAAAAGGTGCACTTGCCCCAATAGCATCCACGGCTCGACATATAGGGCAATACAGGATAAGGCATCAAATATTTTTCCAGAGGCAACTGGTCAAACGTGGGGCAGACCAGTTGATCATAAGGCAGTGCCTCAGATTTCGGATTGCGAATCACCTGCTCACCTTCAAGGTAAATCAGGTTGGGCACCGTGTTGAGCGGCTTATTTTCTTTTAGGTGAGAGAGCAACTGATCTAACGGTTGCTCGCCTTCGGATACGATGAGACTGTGAAAGAATTGTTTAAATAATTCTTGTTTATCATCGAGCAAGTCGGCATGACGGTTGAAGACACTGCCCCCAATCACGATATGTAAATGCGGATAACGTTTCCGCAATTGTCGTGCAAGAGTGAGACCGGGTATGACCTGTCCGATATGAATGATGGATAATCCAACAACCCCATAATCATCCCACGGTATTTTTGGAGTCAGATATTCGTCATACATCAGCAGGAACGGATTCCGTACTTTGTCTTCCGTTGCGCTCAGAATTCCTGACAGGTTTTCTTCTGGATTGCCCTGCATGAAAAAGGAGTCAAGGTCCACGCGGCTCGGATGGTGTGCGTAGGAAATCAGTTGCATCGCAATTTTCAGATTGGTGTATGCCTTGCTATAGATATCGAATTGAAAAAAGCGGTTCTCGTCTCGAAGTACATTCTTTGCATCTTCAACTTCATTGAGAACGGACTCCAGAAATGCCGAGTCGGAGAGAATATCTTTATAGATGGACCTAACTTCTTGATCTTCTATTGAGCGTGTAGGGTCGGCAAGCCGTTGTCTGATGATTTCGACACAGCGTTCGAGATATTCCCGCGATAAAAAGATATCGTAACATTCGATATTCAGGTCAAACTGATCTACTTCATGGCCCCGCGACTCTAAATGAGCCTTTAGTGTGGGCAAAGCTAAATAAGGTTGGCTGGGGTACCATTGGGGTGGAAAGAGGAGGGCAGTTTTCATAATCCCTCCTTAAATATTGAAACAGTTGTTTTTTGTGAGAGGGTAAACATCACATGCGTCAACCTAAAGAATTATTGGAGTCTATAATGGAATAAGCATATATCCAATGGGAAACCCCTGTCAACTGCTAGGCACTAACGTGGTGCTGGACTCAAAAAGAGCCATGTCCATAAAGCAAACAATTCTAAAAGCCGAAATAATAGGGTTTTGCCTGTAGATTCGTATAATCAGGGCCAGCGTCACGCTGGTTGACAGGGTTTGCGGAAAAGGATTATAATTACGAAGTTCCCAAAGCTTTTAAAAATATTGGTTTATTGTTCTACCCTTGTAAGGAAGGAGATTTGCGTTGAGCGACGAAGAAACAAAAACTAAAGAAGCATCGGGCGAGGCCCCTGAAGAAAAAGAGATAGACCATCTTTCAGATCTGAGTGAGTTAGAGAAGATTAAGGCTGAACTCCAGAAGGAAAAGGAGAAAGCAGCTCAGGAACTCGCAGAGGGTGAAGATGAAGAAGAAGATTTACGTGAGGTCGATTACCTTCAAAAGCTGATCACCCTTGCCGTTAAATTTGATCACCATATTGGAATGTTTCTGATGCCCGCATATATTGATTGCGGATTGAAATATGACCATCGTTTGTCTGAGAGTTATACCGTGCAGTTGACCACCATCCAGTCGTTTTTGCGTCTGCTTGAAAAAGTCGATGGCGTGACCCGAGAAGAGGTGACCAAACAATGTGTCTTGAATTTGAGAAACATTCTGCAACTGGTTCATAAGAATATGATCAAACCGCTTTATCGTGAAGTGGATTTGATGAAAAAGAAACCAAAATCTGAAAGCCTCGACAATTTCAAAAAGAACTGGAACGAACGGCTGGATGAAATGCAGAAAACTTGTGATTTTGAATATCAGATTCTAGATGTAAAAGGATTTTTGGTGAAATAAGGAAACAGAAGGGATTGGGTACAGGGTTGTGATCCTTCTTCTGTGGAAAATTGTTTTTTATTTTACTTCCTATTGCTGATGTATGGCTTCAAGAGCCCCTTTCGGGGCTCTTTCCTATTGGAGTTCTATTGATGTTGCATGATAAAAGAAAGGGCTCAAAAATTGGCTGACGAAAATACCGATGAGTTAGAGAACTCTCTCGAAGTTGTAACGACTGAAGAAACTCTCCTTGAAGATCGGCCAGAGGTCGACCACAGCAAGCTATATGTTTGGGTTGCAGATGCTGGAAATGACCGGATTCAAAAATTTGATGGCAATGGAAAACTGCTCAAATATTTTGGCACTTCCGGAGGCTCACGCCCACCTTATATTCCGGGAGAGTTTAAAACCCCCAGTGGAGTGGCTGTCGACTTGGAAGGCTATACATGGGTGGTTGACACGGGGTGTCATCGTATTCAGAAGTTTGACCCTGATGGAGAATTCTTTTTAGAGGTGGGTACAGAGGGTTGGGGCCAGGAGAAGTTTTACATGCCGGAAGATATTGTGGCTGAGCCTACTGGAACCATTCTCGTGGCAGATACTTCCAACCACTGTGTCAAGCGTTACGACGAAGATGGTGAGTTTGTCTTAAGTTTCGGTTACGCCGGAGACTTTGATGGCTTTATGAAATTTCCTGTTGGTCTGGCTTTGGACCGAGAAGGCAATATTTATGTTGCCGACCGTGATAACCAGCGTATTCAAATTTTCAACGAAGATGGTCAGTTCTTGTCAAAATTTGGTGAATATGGTTTTGAAGCAGGAAAGTTGAATTTCCCTGCGGGCATTGCGGTTCGCCGGGATGGAACTATCATCGTTGCAGAAAAGAGTCAAAACCGCCTTCAACTTTTTGATCGAGAGGGGCATTCTCAGGGGATAATTGGTGAAGGAGGTAAGCGCGACGGTCAGTTTAATTGTCCGTGTTCTGTTGTGGAGGATCCTTATGGATATGTATTCGTTGTTGATACCATCAATCAGAGAATTCAGAAGTTTGACCCTGATTTGAATTTCATTGCTAAATGGGGAATTGTTGGTAAAGACCCTGGGCAATTTTATAACCCTGCCGGCATTTGTCTGTCCTGGGAGCCTGACTGGGCACCCCAGGAAGAGTGATCGTGAAAAACAGACTCGCGACACGCAATATTTTACCGCTCCCGGGCGGTTTGATATTTTTCTCTCTGATCTTATTTTTTGCAGGCCTTGGAAATGTGCAGGCCGAAAATGTAAAAGATGAGATTTTTGGTGGCCAAATATTATCCCTCACCGCAGAGAAGCCCGAACTGCTGCCTTCCAATGACCCAAGATTCAAAGACAATAGTGATGGGACGGTGACGGATTTTGAGGAAGCACTGATGTGGAAGAAAATTGATATCTACCAGGAGAAAAAAATCTGGATCAATTGGGAAGCCTCGCAGACGTTTCTTGAAAAGTTCAATAAAGAAGCCTTTGCCGGTTATTCGGATTGGCGGCTGCCAACCCGCAAGGAGTTGGAGTCTCTTTACGAAGAAGATAAAGATATTCCATGGAAATATTATTGGACGGAAAACATCATCCATATCGATCCCATTTTCGGATACTCCAGTTGTTGTTTCTGGTCCAGTGAGCTCTATAAGGATAAATATGCATGGGGGTTTAATTATATCCGCGGTAAGGATTACCCAAGCGTGAAGGGTGGGACAAGTTTGTCTTTGTCGACGATTAGACCGGTACGCACCCTGAAAAATTAGTTAAAGAGGGGATATGAGCGAAGAAGAAAAAGAAATAAATGAGGAAGAATCAGCCTCTATTGAGGAAGCTTCTGAAGAATCAGGAGATTTGGCACCACAGGAAGAGTCAGAAGAAGGTGCCTTAGCTGAGTCAGATGAAGAAGAGTCTGACGAAGAAGAGTTCGACGAAGACGAAGAAGAGGTCGAGTTCGACCTGGAAGCTCAGGTTGAGGAGTTCCGTCGGCAAATTGAAGAAGACCCGGATAATTGCGTCAACTTTTACAATTTAGGTGAAGCGCTCGCAGAACTTGGTCAGACCGATGAAGCGAAGGAGTCTTTTGGGCAGGCCTTGGTGTTGGATGAAAATCAGGAGTTCAGTTCTATTATTCACCTGGGAATAGGTAATCTCTATTATCACCAATTGATGTCAGGTATTCAATCAACGGTGGTTAAGAGCTCTGTGGGTTTGCATTCCGCCCACAAACAACAGAATACAATTTCTTCCGTCAGCGGTAATGACTATTCGGTCCCCATTGAAGAGTTTGAGAAAGCCATTCAACATCTTCCAACGCTCAAGGCGGATGAAGAGATCGTTGACTACGTCAGCTTAAATGCGCCGATGCAAATTGCCACTATTTATTACAAATGGGCTTCAGACTTGTTCGATAAGGCGCGGCAGCTAGACAGCTACGGAGAGGAAGTTAAGGATATCAAACAGGGCCTGAAATTTTTGAAGAAGACGGTAGAGATAGACCCTAGTCACGCGCAGGCCAATTTGATGGTCAAGTATGGGAAAAAAATGTTGCTGGAAGGTTATAGTATTTACGATGAGTACGGATTTGAAGCAAAAGTAATCCAGGGATCTGGATAATGATCTTCCACCGGAGTCAATGATGCCGAATTTAGATGATTTGATACGCGACCACTTGAGTAAAGACGGGCAGGTGCTGAACCTGAAGGCTAAGTTTTTAAGAGAGGTGGGGGCGAAAGAGCTAGCTAAAAGGGAAGATTTAAGAGAAGTGCGAGCAATGGATCTTTCGCAGAACGGTATTGGTGATGAAGGCGTGAAAGCGATAGCCGAGTCTGAAGTGTTTGTCAATTTGCGAAACTTGAATCTGGCGTCAAACCTTATCACCGATGTAGGAGCTAAACGTTTGGCCTATTCCACGAAATTAGATAAACTGCGAAGCTTGCAGCTTGTGGTTAACGATATTTCTGAAGAGGGTGAGAAGCTGCTGAGAAATTCCACTGCATTGGTCAGTTTGACCTCCTTAAAGTTTCGTGTTTAAAAGCATTTATGAGGTTCTCCAGATAGATTGATCTGATAAATGGGGCAGAGCGAGAGGGCTTTTTTTTGAGGCTGGAAACTATTGAAAAAACAAGAGTTTGGGGGGCGAAAATAAAGGTACTATTAAAGGCTTGACTTCGTCTGAGGGTTTTGTTATTTTCGGTCCACTCTAGTAAGGCAAGTAGGTTTGCTAAGTAGGATCTGTAGTTTTTAAGAGATGGTAGTGAAACTGCATAATGTTTTGAATATAAGTCAACGTTGAGGTTGATTAATAGATAGAGTTTTTTTGGGTTGTTTCAGGTTTACCTTAAATTAAGCTTCAAAAGGGGGAGCACACATGAGAAAGACCGTTTTAACTTTATTAGCTGTATTTTTTGTATTTTCTGTATCAGTAGCAAGTGCTAACGTTTCTACTCTAAAAGCAGGTAGTTCATCTGACTGTGTCAGGGCTAGCTGGAATATAGAGAACTTGAGCGAAACGCAAGGAACCAAGGTTCATATCAATATCGGCATCTTGGCGTATTCTTGGACCAAGAATTTTGATCGGGTTCTGGAGCCTGGTGGGTTCTTGTCAAATGCTACAGAATTGAAAACTACTTTCACCAACAAGGGACCAGGCGATATTATGTTGAATTGCCAACGTTCTCGTGTTGAAAATGCTAACCGACATGAGTGGAAAAAGGATGCTGGATCTCAAAAGACCTATCAATCCGATTACCACTTGGACCATGTTCAACCTGGTACGTACATTGAGCCAGGTATGGGACAGCCGGAAGGAACCGAACGTGGACTTTTTAGTCAAAACGGTGGTTCTGCAGCAGCTGGTGAAGTTAGTCGTTAAATTTTGATTTAAGTTTTATTGCCGGGGGGCTTTGGCCCCCCGGCTTTTTTTTTGGAGTTTGTTGGGTTTGGGATGTAAAATAGAAGTGCTAATCCAAAAAATAAAGAGGCGATAATGAGCACTAACAGGTTTGTGGATAATGAGGATGGTACAGTGACAGACACATTGACAGAATTGATATGGATGAAGAATGACTCTTATCTAGATCTGTTGAAGTTTGTCACTCATCCTGCGGCTATGAAATATCTTAATAAGAAAAACGAAGAAGCCTTTGCCGGGAAAGCAGACTGGCGGATGCCGAAAAAACGAGAAGCACACTCGCTTTATGATTTGGATAAAGATGTTCAAGATAAATATGAAATGACTATTCATATTGACCCCATTTTCCCAGCAGGGTGCGGCTACGATACTTGGACCAGCCATGTGCGAGGCAAAATAACTGCGTATTGCTATTCTTTTAATAGTGGAACCGGTGGTCACAAGGAAGCGGCTGATACTTTGAATTCTAGTGTGCGGTTGGTTCGGGGTGAGTTCGATAATTCAAAAACCAAAATTACATTTGTCCCAGAGATTCGAGATAAAATCACTCAGGGCGGAGGCTGGAGATAGTTTTTTGTTGGTCGGATAAAAATTCGTTCAGGTTCGATTGATATCTGGGAGGCATATTCAATTTCTCAGGGAAATTCAGGGGATTTCAGGACTCTCTATATCTTTATTTGAGTTGAAAACAAGCATGTCGAATGGTACTTTGGGTATTAAATATATAGAGTTTATATAGATTCAAAGAGAGGTGACACTCTACCTCATTGTTTCATTTGTTTGGGTTAGTGCTTATCTCGAATCCCGCTTGTGGGACGGAAGAAGCTAAAAGCAAAGACTCTTTGGGTAGACGATATGGCAGGGTGTTTTTTTATTGTTGTTTATTTTGAGGTGTGGATTTGGAGCAACCTAATTGGATAAAAACCGACAAGGGAACCATTGAAGATCCCGATAACGATTTGATGTGGGCTGTAAAAGATTCGCGGCAGGAACTGGGTAAATGGCTTAATTGGGATGAAGGAATGGCCTATGTCAAAGCGTGTAACGAGCAAAATTATTTGGGTCACAACGATTGGCGACTTCCAAGTAAAAGCGAAGTGCGTTCAATTTTTAAAAATAAAGATCCATACCGGGAAATGTTTTTAAACTTACCTAAAAAACCCGCTCGCCGGGTTTCTAATTATCAGGCTGGTGGGGAAACTAGTGTGTGGACGTCAGAGACCCGGTATGATTCTTATGCGTGGAAATGTTATTTTCCTGACTTAAAAGAAATTTGTGTAGACCAATCGGTTTCAACTACCGGGACCTCAGTTCGAATGGTTCGCGACCTGGATTAAAAATTTTTATTAGACGAGGTTAGAAATGTCTGAAGAGGAAGAAAAAGAAGAAGGTCCTGAGCTTGTCGATGACGAGCCTGAAACGGAATGGGTTGGTGCAGACGAATGGGGCGATGAAGAGGATGAGGGTGTCGCTCTGGTTGAAGAGGAAGTTCCCACCTACGTTGACAATGGGGATGGCACTATCAGTGATACCCGGGCTAGCCTGTTGTGGAAAAAAGAGGATTCCTTTAAAGAATTTGGTTATGGAATCAATT
Organism: Nitrospinales bacterium; assembly: GCA_047610985.1. GTDB lineage: Bacteria > Nitrospinota > Nitrospinia > Nitrospinales > VA-1 > UBA8687. Next base: position 8,909 of record JBLFWU010000072.1, read on the forward strand.
GGTTTGAAGCTCAGGATTATTGCGAAGAGTTAAATGAAAAAAAATTCGCAGGCTTTGATGACTGGAGACTTCCTAGTGGAGAAGAAGCTAAAAGTCTTTTTTCTTTTACGCAATCCAATGCTGATAAGGATGGCGCAGAAACCCATGTTTCTGAATTGTTCGAGGCAGGCGGCGGTCATAATACTTGGACCTACGAAGAAAAACCGGACTACCAGCAGTATGCCCAGAAATTCAGCTTTATCACGGGCAACGATATGTGGGAACATAAAGATGATGAGTATACCCATTGCCGGGCTACTCGTGACGTGATTCAGGATGACTGGGAACCTGAATGGCGAAAAGATACTAAAACTTTCGAACGATAATATGTTTTTGTCTATAGGAATGATTGGAGCATTGTGAGTCATTATATGATTTTTGGGAAAGACGACTGCCCTCATACGCAGAAGGCCATATCGGATTTTAAAAAGCAGCATCGCTCGTTTATTTATATTAATGTTGATAAAGACCCGCATGGGTTGAAAAAACTGCTGGAGTACTCCAATGACCAACACATTGTTCCTGTCATAGTGAATGTCGATGAAGACAGTGTGGACATAGGTTATACCGGGGAGTAGCTTTATTTTTTAATAATCAAAACCGGTTTAGCTCCGGTTAATGGAAACTATTATGGATGAGAATTTACCGCAGAAGGTAGAACCGCAAAAGGAAGAACAACAGCTAGCGGAGAAAAAGGATGACAAGCCAAAAAGGTTTATCGAAAAAGGCCGCGATGTTGTATTTGATAGTAAGACCCGTGTCTACTGGTTAAAAAAAGATTCCTGGCAGGATAAGGGGAAATTTTTCAACTGGCATGAAGCTATTAGTTATGCAGATAGAAAGAATATGAGAAGCATTGGCGGCTTCGATGACTGGCGACTTCCGAGTATTGACGAAGCAACTTCTTTGTTTGACGAAAATTTTGAGGTTCCAGGTAAAGCCGGTGCGAGTCTTCATTTTGATCCGGTCTTTCCTGAGGGAGCTTTTAAAACAGGATGGATAGCTGGTGATACCTCAACGAGAAGACCCCGATTCGACTACGCCGAAGGTAAAGTAGTAAGTGTTGAAGAGTATTCTTTTGGCTCGGTTCGGGTTTGTCGAAAAGATACGGTAATCAAAAAACAAATAGCGCCTCGAAGAAGGTAAACCCATAATGACGGAATTGACAGAACTGCAATACATTGATAACGGTGATGAAACAGTTACCGATGCCAAGCACAGCATCATGTGGATGAAAAGAGACACATGGCTGGAGTTGGGACGACTTATCACTTGGCACGATAGTCTGGAGCTCTCGCGAAAAATGAATGAAGAAAAGTTTGCCGGGTATAGCAATTGGCGAATCCCCTCTGCTTCGGAAGCCAAATACCTGTTCGACTCTGAAACTACCAATATGGATGTGGAAGGATGCGAGATTCATATTAATCCGATCTTTCCGTCCGGATGTGGCTTCTCTACATGGACAAGTCAGACGCGGGGGGCTAAAGCAGCCATGTCCCATGATTATCGCTCGGACTATGAATTCTGGCTAGCAAAAGAAAACGACGGCTTTCCAAGCGCAGTTCGAATGGTTAGGGATGATATTGAGGAGGAGGAGGAAGACCCTGAATTCATCCGTATTGAGAGCCGTAAAGATGGAACGGTTGTGGATAATAAAACAGGGCTTATGTGGAAAGCCGGTGACTCTTACATCGATTTAGATAAATGGGTGACTTGGGACGAGGCACAGTCTTATATGATGGAAATAAATAGAGTCAAATTTGCAGGTCATAAGGATTGGAGGATGCCGACTCGGAAGGAAGCGCAGTCTATTTATGATCCATCTAGTCCAATAACAGATAGATTTGGCGACACACTATTCCTGTTAAAGGGGTTCCCTTCGGGAGCTGGGCAGACGTCCTGGACAAAAACAAGGCATAAGACCGATAAGGGATTTGCCATTCGGTTTCATTTTTACAATGGCGATTATAAATGGAACGCAATGGGATTGAGAAGTCATGGAGTGCGCGCTGTTCGAACAATTAAAAAAGATTCCTAACGAATAGATAGCGGCTTAAGATTCTACAAAAAAGGCAACTGGCTTATGAGTGAAGACCCTACAATTATAGCTGAAGACCCTGCGATTATACCTGAAGCACGTTTTGTTGAAGGGGATAGTGACACCATAATCGATTGTGCCAAACGTTTGGTTTGGCTTAAACAAGATACCTGGCAGGTTTCGGGAAAGTGGATGAGCCAGTTACAGGTGAGAGAGTTTGCGGAAACTTTGAATCGAAAACGGTTTGCAGGTTTTTCAAACTGGAGATTGCCGACAACAATTGAAGCAAAAAGCCTATTCGATAAGAATATGAAGAACTCCGACAACTCGGGGCAGACTATATTTTTATCAGATTTGTTTGCTTCTGGATGTGGATTTCTATGCTGGACTAGTGATATTAGACATAAAATACAGGGCGTCCGTTTAAGTTTTAGAAAAGGAGTCACTATGTATGATGATATCTATCGTACCTCCAAGGGAACCTCTAGGTTGGTTCGTGACATAGAAAAAAAGTGAAGATTTGGTCTGAATATATTTAAATGTTGCAGGATTTGAAACTAAAAGGAGCAACAATTGGAACTGGGAAAAAGATTTGTCGATAATGGGGATGGTACCGTTACTGATTTGGAAACAAAGTTAATGTGGAAACAAACGGATTCGTTTCAAGATACCAGTAAGTGGAATAACTGGTTCAGAGCGCATGAATATATTCAGGGCTTGGACATTGAAAAATTCGCAGGATATACAGACTGGAGAATGCCAAACTTGGAAGAAGCGGAAGGCCTCCACGATGAAAATCACAGCATAAAGGATATGGATCGGATGGATATTTTCATCAGTCCAGCCTTTTCCCCAGGCGGGGGTTTTACTTCGTGGACCTCAAATGAAATGCCACATGCAACGGCAGCTATTTATTATTATAGATACGGTCATGCAAATTCGAATCATAAAGAAGATATAACCAAAGATTCGGTTCGAGCAGTTCGAGATATAGAAGTGCGCGAAAAAGCAAAAGGTGTATTGAAAAAATATCCGGGCTTTTCTGATTCCCCACTACCACGTTGATTTAAATCGGGTAGTTGGAATTTTTTTTGAACGAAAAATGATCTTGAATATTAGTGAGGGGAATTGTCATCGAAAGTTATAGGGTAATTAACCAGCAAGAGAGCGAAAACTCGGTAGTGACTTACCGGTTCGAAGAAGAGGACTATCGGCACACTTATGTCCTTGATGACTATTATCATACGAGTCCGTTTTTTGAATACAGTTATGTGGTGGTATATCTGCGAGACAAGGATAACCTTGAAAACTCTTTTGCGTTCCAATTAAACTTCAATAAAACATTCAATACACTTCCTGAACACCCTAAGCTTACCGAAGTTCAAAGTCAGATCACCAAAGGTTTTGCAAAAAATGCTGCGGATGAATTGATCGTCCTGTTCAAGCAAAGAGCCGTAGAAGCCAAAGCGTACGGAGAAAAGAACCCAATTAGCTATCTTGAATTTGAGCCTGGACGGTATTTTAATTATATTGAATTGCTCCCGCGAAATAAGGAAATGCTGGATTTTAATTATGCAGATAATCAATATTTTGCTGAAGATTCCTATGATATTGACCCGCGAAATGATAATAAATGTTTGCAGTTGTCATTCTTTAAGTTTCAATTAGACAGCGCAGATCAGGCTCCTTTATTTTCTGCAATATATCATTTCGACGAAGAAATGAGAGCAAAGGAAGATGCAAAGCTAACGGTAAAGAATAATGATATGTTGATTGCGTTGAACCAAATTATTCCAGATTTAAATGATCGGTTGAAGCACAGATATAAGAATGCAAAAAGGATGGGCCAGGAACTACTAACGAATCAGGCCCCCGTAGAGATACAACAGGAAAAAGCAAAGCCTAACGAGCCCTGTCCATGCGGGTCGGGTAAGAAGTATAAAAAATGTTGCGCCTTAATGTTAAATTGATTTTTTAATAAACTATATGGGATTTGTCCCATTTACTGGATAAAAATAATGTCGAAAGAAAGAAAAGTTAAAAAAGTTCAAGCCCGGCATATTCTCGTGGGTTCGAAAGAACTTGCCGAAGAATTGAAGGTAAAAATAGATGCAGGTGAAGAGTTTACCAAGTTGGCCGAAGAGCATAGTGAATGCCCATCAAAAAAACGCGGTGGGGACTTGGGCTGGTTTGGTAAGGGTGCTATGGTTCGTCCCTTTGAGGTTGCGGCTTTCACCGCACAAGAGGGCGATGTTGTTGGCCCCGTCAACACAGAATTTGGTTGGCATCTAATCTATGTATATGAGATTCAGGAAGATGTCGATGCAGATGCCGGACCTCCAACCGGAGATGAAGACGCCGATGAAGATACCCTGCGTCTGGTTGCAGAAAATTACGCGCATGAGTTTATGATGCTGGGCTATACCAGTAAAAAGGTGCTGAGTCTTTTCACAAGCCCGCATTTTAAGTCAGCGAACACCGTTTATAATATTCTCGGCGTGACTGTGATTAATGAGGTAATTGCGCAGGTTTTCGGGCAAACAATTGAGAAGGTTGAGAAACCGGAATCGAAAGAAGAGACTAAAAAATAATAAAATAAGAAGAGAAATTAAAAAAGCGTGGCTCCCTCAGAAGAGGAGGCCACGCT
>JBLFWU010000073.1:0-13595 GCA_047610985.1 Nitrospinales bacterium
TTTTGGCAGGATCTTTAGGGGGAGGTTTTCTTCTAACAATGTTGCCGCAAATTTATTGTTGGTATCAGTTGAATGGAGTTCCTTTTCCTCCCCGCCACATGAAATTTGCCGGAGAAGGTTTAACAGGCTTTTCTGCAGGACCTCTTGTTGAAAATATTTACAACTTATTTCTGAATGCGAAATGGGGGTTGTTGTATTCAATGCCGCTTGCTGTTCTGGGTATGGTCGGCCTTTTTCTAAAAGATGGTTTTTCCCGCGACCTGCGTCCGGGTTTACTTGCTTATCTTGCGGGAATTTTTGGAATCATACTTTTATATCCTGAAGATTCTGCCTCGTATGGCCACCGGCATTTGATTTCGGCTTTACCGGTATTTGCCCTGGGTCTGGGAGCTCTGGTTCAACGATTTGCAGGGAACCGTTCAGATAAAATTAATTTGGGCCCTGTTGTTGTTTGTCTGATAGCTGTTTTAGCCCAGTTTCTCATGTTGGTTCAATATAAGGTGTCACTACCTTATAACCACCCGCAATTCACACTGCAGGCTTTGGGTTCTTCTTTTGATGTTCTTTTTGAACGCCCGGGAATGCTGATTCGTTCCAGCAGTTTTTTTCAAGTGCTTTTATCCCCTCATCCCGATTCATGGAACTATCTGGATGGGATGTTTCTTTTACTATTTCCATTTTTTCAGTTGATGTCACTGGCATTTGTTCTCTTCTTATTCCACAAGGCGTTTAAATCAACCGGAGTACTATTAAATTTATTAAAACCTCAATTCATCCTGGTAAAAGCTGTATTCGTTAGTTTGATTCTGATGGTACTGGTTGCTTTTTCTGCCCCGACTATGTCCGATTCCAAAATCCAGTCCCGGTTGAAATATCTTGAAATAGCCAAGAGTGGCGAATTGCTCTTTAGGGGAGGGCAATGGGATGCCTCGCGCATAGCCTATACAGAAGCTTCGCAATATATGCCCAGTGCATGGAAACCCTACTTCAGGATTGGACAGGCCTGGCAGGGGCAAAGTAACCTTCCTGAGGCAAATAAATTTTTTCGAATGGCGTTGAAATTCAACCCTAGTTTCAGTCCCGCCTTGACCATGCTGGGAAATAACCTTAAAAGAATGGGAAATGCCGATGAAGCTGAAAAAATGTTGCGCGCAGCGATCCGAAGCTGGCCTATGAACAAGTATGCTTACGATTCGCTGGCCCATGTTTTGGCGACTCTGGATAAACGACCGGAAGCGATTAAGATGTTAAAAAATGCTATTAATATTGACCCAAATTATGGTGTCGGCCATGCTAATTTGGCTATGATATACTCCAGTCTCAATAATAATAAAAAAAGCCTGGAACATTTGAATCGGGCTATTCAGCTTGGTGTGCAAGGTCCAGTCATTGACCGAATCAAGTCCATTGTTACCCAAAAAGCCGATCAGGAAAGCCGCTAATGATTGACGAGATAGATTATTTCCCCAAACGGGAACGGCATAATAAAAAGAAGAAAATAGATTCAGGATGGAGCGACCTGAAAAAGCAAAAAAACAATCAGGATGAGAAATCCAACCTCCCCGCAGCAGAAAAAATTCCAAAAGAAAAAAAAGAAAATTAGCAAAAATTCCTTGGAAATGTATCCCTGGAAATGTATATAATTTAGTCGTTCATCGATTTATTTACCAAATGCCAAAGCTTTGAGGAGTTAATTTGTTATGAGTTTTAGTTTTGTTTTTAAAAAACAGCTACTCCGATGCAGTTTTCTTATATTGATCTTGTTTCCCATTTCCGTTTTTGCGAGTGTTCAGGAAGAAACCTCTAAAGGAGACGCTGCTTTTAAAATGGGAAAAATGGAAAAAGCTGAAAAATATTATTCTTCCGCTCTTAAAATGGATTCCAATAGCTGGCGCATCATGCGCGGATTAGCAGAAACCAAATTCCAATTGAAAAAATACAGAGAGACCAAACAGCTTGTAGATCGCATTTTGGCCATGAAGATTGTCAAAAGGAATGTTGTGGTCGCAACAATACAGGACGATGGTCAGTCTTTTGAAGCTGAGCTTGTTGATGAGAACGTTTATACACCTGACGATGGCAGAAATAATATGAGAAATTATGTCGAAGGTGAGGAAGCAAAGCCCGTTCTTCATTACCGCCTCTTCAACTTAAAAACCGGGAAAATGCTGCTCATCCCACATTCCGATGTCAAATTAAAATACGAGGGTGTTCCTCGCCGAGTATATGATTATATGGAAGAACTGCATGTCAAAGTTGAAGATATTTTGATCGGTAAGGTTGAAACCAAGGGTCCTGTAGAAATGGTGGAAGTGAAGGGTGGATGTTTCCAAATGGGTAGCAATCAGTGGGCAGCCTCAGAGGGACCTATCCATGAAGTTTGTCTGAAATCTTTTCAGATGGACAAGTACGAAGTCAGTCAAAGTGTATTTCAATCTGTTATGGGCCATAACCCAGCACGCTTTAAAGGTGCGAATCGACCTGCTGATAGGGTGACCTGGCATGAGGCCGCAGAATTCTGTAATAAAAACCATAAACGATTGCCCACCGAAGCGGAATGGGAATATGCAGCACGTGCTGGGACGACCACAGAATATTACTGGGGAAATCAATTTGAAGCCGGTAAATCAAATTTCTGCGATAGTACCTGTGATATGAATATTAGTGTGAAAAATATTTCTGATGGATTTTCCCATACAGCTCCTGTGGGTTCATTCCCAGCCAATCCATGGGGGCTTCATGATATGGCGGGTAATGTCCATGAATGGGTCACTGACTGGATGGATGATAAATATTATTTACATAGCCCTAAAGAAAATCCAACAGGTCCTATGCGAACGAACCCTTCAGACCGAAAAGGCGGAGGGGTTCGAAAAGTGATTCGTGGAGGAGCCTGGGACACTAATGCAACAAGCCAGCGGTCGGGTGCTAGAAAAGGTTTTGTGGTAGATTACCGGGTAGACAGTATCGGATTCCGCTGCGCCTACTGACGAAGGAGATAACAAGTCAAGCCACATTTGTACTAGGCAGAATTTTTCTGCTTGTAGGTTGCCCCCCCTTTTTGTCGAGAGGCTTTAGGGGGTTGTATCGCAGATAAAGAATGATCTATTGCGTGAGGCCGCCAGGCCTCTTGAGTTGAGACTTTATAATTTTCCCGGTAGCGGTTTTTGGGAGTGACTCATGAAACTCGATCAAATCGGGTGTCATGAATGAGGGTAAGTTTTTTCTGCAAAAATCTTTGAGTTCCTGCTCCGTTGCATTAGCACCTTCACGCAACACAACACAGACCTTCACTTTTTCTCCTATCCGTTCATCAACGATTCCCACTGCCGCAACTTCTGCCGGTGCAGGGTGACCCATCAATGCATTTTCAATGGCTAACGGGGACACGTTTTCACCAGCGCGGATGATTAGGTCTTTTTTCCTCCCGGCAGAAATAAAGAGTCGTCCCTTTTCATCCAGATGTCCCAGGTCACCGGTTTTAAGCCAGCCATCCGGCTGAATGGTTTCCTTTGTTTCTTCTATGCGTTTCCAGTAACCACTCATTACCGTTTTGCCGCTGACAAGAATTTCCCCCACCTCTCCTTGGGCAACAGGCCTCCCTGCATCGTCAATGATTTTTACTTCGACATTTGGCAAGACGGGGCCGACCGAACCAGGGACGCTTCCATCTTTCATGGTGTTGACAGCAATGACCGGAGACGTTTCAGTGAGACCGTATCCTTCAATGACCGTCACATCCAAAACTTCTTCAACTTTTTTTAGAAGAGCTTTCGGTAAAGCTGCCCCACCCGAAATGCAGGTATGTAAAGAAGAAACGTCATAACCACCGCGCGCATAAAGATCTATAAGAAACGAATAAATAGTCGGTACGAGCGGTAAAAAGGTTGCCTTGTGCGTCGCGATGGAAGCCAAAATAGATTTAGGTTGAAACTGTTTGAGAAGAATCAACGTTGCGCCGACTCGACAAAAAACCAGAGCCATGATGTTGCCGAAAGAATGGAACAAGGGCAACGCCACGATGGCACTGTCTTCAGCGGTAATATGTAAATGCTCCAGAAAGCCAGTGCAGTTCTCATCAAACTGTTCTTCATTTAGCATCACCCCTTTGGGCTTGGCGGTGGTGCCCGAAGTATAAAGAATCACATCCGGTATTCCCGGCTCCCTCTCGTGTTTTATGAATGCGTTATCCTTTTTTCCGGATTTTAAAAAATCTTCGAATCGCAAGGTTCCCTCGCCCACTTGATCGGCGTCAGCGGAACCCACGAGTATTTTGTTCGGAAAAAATTTAAAAAACGGAGTGATTTCAGGTTTTACAAAAGCAGAGTCGACGACCAGAGTGTCGATACCTGCATCCTGAGTGATGAAAGCCAGGTCTTCAGGTTTCAAAAGGAAATTGTAGGGAATGACAGGCAGTCCTTTTAACAGGGAACCGAAATACGCAACGAGATATTCCTTTTGGTTCAAGCACAACAGTCCAACTTTACTATTTGCCTTGAGAGGTAATTCCGAAAGAGCCGCTGCAAAAGATTCGACTTGTTCACAAAGTTCACCGTAAGAAACGGTGCAGTCTCCTTCAATGATCGCAGAGCGATCCGGATTCTCTTCTGCATGCGATTTTAGATAGTGATAAAAGGCCATTTTAAAAATTCCTAAATCAAAATTATAAAATTTAGGGCATTATACCTTAGATTGCTCGCAACGCTTATTATATCCAGAAACTTGAGAGTGCTTGTGCTGCTTAGGGTAACGACCTCAGTCAGGGTGACTCGCCGTCCATCGGCAGAAGAATCCGTTGGGGAGGTGTAGTCCCGTAGATGTGTCGGGGATGAACATTTCTCCAGTTTCGAAATGACCTTTGTGGGTGGAAGGCAGATAAGTCTTAAGCATATTTTCGAGTGTTAAAGACGAAAATCCTGGCGAGTGCGTGGTGAAAAGTAGGAAAGCCGGTGAGTCGCTGATGATGTTTTGGCAAGCTTCCATGAATTCGGAAAGTTTGTCTTCGATCTGCCAAATTTCTCCTTTGGGCCCACGTCCGAAAGAGGGCGGGTCCATGATGATCGCGTCATATTTGTTGCCACGTCGATGCTCTCTTTGCATATATTTCATGGCGTCTTCCACAATCCATCGGACCGGTCGATCGCCGAGACCAGATAGCTCGAGATTTTCTCGCGCCCAGTTGACAGAGCCTTTAGAGGCGTCTAAATGGGTGACATGGGCACCCGCTGAAGCTGCCGCAAGGGTGCTAGCCCCGGTGTAACCAAAAACGTTAAGTACTTTGATTTCCTCGCCGTTAAGCTGTTTAAGCTGATCTATAATCCAAAGCCAATTCGAGGCCTGTTCAGGAAAAATCCCGATATGGCCAAATCCCGTGGGTTGCACTTTAAAAACCAGATGGTGGAATTTGATTTGCCACCCATCTTCGGGCAAGGATGAGGGTATTTTCCATTCACCGCCAGTATCTTTGCCTTTGAAGTATTTGTATTCTCCTTCTGCTTTTTTCCATTCTGATGCAGGAAGAGATTTTGGCCATAAAGCCTGTGGGGCGGGACGACAAAATCGATGGGGACCAAATTGTTCGAGTTTTTGGAATGCTCCGGTATCTAGTAATTGGTAATCAAAATTGTCGGATGGATAGGAAGAGTTCATGAAGTGTTTAAAAAACCTTTTTTATTATTGTGATAATATCTAAAGAAACTTAAAGCATTTTTACATTAGTTAAATGATGGTGGAGAATTATATCAGAAAATTGAAATACATTTTAGGGGCATCCTTGGCTTTGCTCGCGTTGCTTTTTTCTTCCTGTATGTCGAAAGAAGAAAAAACCGCGAAACCTGAGAAGAAAGCATTCGCGCTTCCGGTGCAGACCGGAAAAATAGTTTATCGGGATATTTCCGATGAGGTGCGAGCTGTCGGTAATATTCAAGCGGAACAAAGGGTGACGATCACCTCTGAAATCAGAGGGAAGGTGGCTCGTATTGCGGTTGAAGAAGGTATGAGAGTGAAACCCGGTGACCTGATCGCGCAAATAGACTCAAGAGAATATGAGCTGACGTTAGAAAAACTACGTGCAGACTTTTCCGCCTCGCAAAATGAATATAAAAAAGCTCAGGGAGGTTTGCGTCCCGAAGATAAAGAACGATTAGATGCTCAAACCCGGGCCGCGCAAAGTTCTTTAGATTTGGCAAAGATTGAACTTAAGAGAACAAAAAGACTGGTGGAAGAGAAAGTCGTGTCCCAGTCAGCCTTGGATTCTGCAGAAGACAAGCTACGCCAGGCAGAGGAAGGTTTGATATCTAGTCAGGCCGAACAGACTGCGGGTATGACATCACGTACAGAAGATATAGGAAAGCTAGAATCAGAGATGCAAGCCATTCGCAAACAGGTTGCGGTCGCCGAATTAAATCTTTCCAAAGTAAATATTGTTGCGCCGTTTGAAGGTTTCATTATTTCTAAGGAAATCGAGCGGGGCGCGATTGCAGATTCGGGAACGGCAATTGTCCGAATGATTGGTTCTTCGAGATTAAAAGCAGTTTTGGAAATGCCACAGAGTTATCGCAACAAACTAAAGGAAATGAAGACGGCCCAATTTTTTGCAAAGGAGTTGGGGGTAAAGTTTGAATATCATTCAAATCTTGCTCGGTTGGTGCGGGTGATCCCCGATGCAAATATCTTCTCGGGAAATATAAAAGTGCAAATCGATTTACCCGACCCAAATCCTGCCATGTTTCCAGGGTTGACCCTTGAAAGTACATTAAATTTTGGTGTCAGAAAAAATGTTCTGCATGTGCCAGCGGTATCGTTGGTGATTTCTGAACAGGGAACCGTTGTTTATATCGTTAAAGATAATAAAGCGCATCTGGTTCCTGTGAAAGCTTTCAAAGAGCGTGATGATTTTATAGAGATCAAGGACTTCACTCGTCAACTAAACGCTGACACTGATTTGATATTAAGAGGGTCGGGTGCTGTGTTTCCAGGGGCAAATGTATTCTTAACCAATCCGGAACCGAAAGTAGAAACACCTTTCAGCTCTGTTTCAAAAGACAGTGAACCTTCAAAAGTCTCTGGAAAAACTCCTGCAAAAAATCCAAAAACCTGATGAAACTTATTGACCAGTCTATCCGTAATTACCACACAGTTATGGTAATCATTGTGATGGCAGTAGTAGTGGGTTTTTTGTGCTTTCAAACACTGCCTCGACAACTGACCCCCACGGTAGACAAGCCGCAAATTGAAGTTAAAACCGAGTATCTCGGGTTGTCCCCCAATGAAGTGGAGCGCAACATCACTCGTCGTCTTGAAGACCAGCTTGAATCCGTCGAAGGGATGAAGAAGATGACTTCTACCAGCCAGCATGGATTGAGCACTATCAACCTTGAGTTTGAATGGGGGATTGATAAGGACCTTGCTGTTCTGGATGTGAATAATAAATTGCAGCAAGTCAAAGACCTACCGATCAATGCAGACAAGCCTACCTTGCGTTCTATCTCGAGTGATAACTCCAGTCCTATTATGTGGATTGTTTTTGATAAGCCCAATCCGAAATCGCCCGATCTAGACCAGAACTATATGTACAAAATCGGCGAAGACATCATTGTTCCTTCTTTAAGACGAGTGAAGGGGATTGCTGATGTCTGGCATTTTGGTGGTGAAGATCGCGAAATGCGGGTGGAGTTCGACCCTTATAGCATGGCGCGTTTACATTTGACCTACAAGGAAGTCATTGACCGCCTTAGGGAGGAGAATCAAAATACGCGTGCCGGATTTCACGATGAAGATAATCGTTCTTATACCGTTCGTGGGCTCGGTGAGTTTTTAAGTCCCAATGATATTCTGGATACAGTGGTGAAACGGGATGGTGAAAAAACAATAAGAGTGCGCGATTTTGCAACGGTGGTAGATGGCTATCAACGCACCGAATCGTTAGTTCGCATAAGTGGAAATTTATCGAATGCGTTTGGAGTTATTCGTAAAGCAGGTGCCAATGTTGTGGAGACTTGTAATCTTGCGGCTGAACGAGTCGCCGAATTAAACAAGGAGCTTTTGAACCGGGGTGTTCCGCTTAAATTGAAAATCGTATACAAGGATGTGGATTATATCGACGAGGCTATGCGCCTTGTGAAATCCAATCTAGGCCTGGGTGCCATTCTCGCGGTCGCAGTGCTTCTGGTTTTCTTGGGCTCCGTACGCTCGTTGTTGATCGTGGCGATCAGTATTCCTGTCAGTCTGGTATCGGTCTTTATCGTATTGAAAATTTTTGATCGCAGTATCAATATTATTTCGCTGGCAGGAATGGCTTTTGCCGTTGGCATGGTGGTGGACAATTCCATCGTGGTGCTGGAAAATATTTACCGCCATCTGACAATGAAAAAAGGTGTTTTTAAAGCAGCTTATGATGGTACCTCGGAAGTATGGGGAGCGGTTCTGGCTTCTACCTTGACGACATTGGCTGTGTTCATTCCCATCGTTTTTATTGAAGAAGAAGCCGGACAAATGTTTCGCGATATTGCAATTACCATTAGTGGCTGTATCGCACTTTCCTTATTGGTATCGATTACTGTCATTCCAACTTTGACAACATTACTGATTCGACTTAAACCGGGAGAGGAGTATCGACCGGGTATTTTTCACCGCACCCTATTTCGACCCGTGGTGATAGTCGGCACAGGAATTGGTAATTTCTATTCGAAGATTATGGAAAAAATTCTTCGGCATTCGCCGCTTAGTATCTTGTTTCGGATTGGCGTTCTAGGGGGTGTGTGCTGGGTGTTGTGGTACAGCGGGCAGATTTTGCCAAAAAAAGATTATCTCCCTTATGGAAACACCAATATGGTGTTTATGCTCATCGAACCGGTGGCGGGTTCGCCTGCGGAAACGAACATGAGGTATCTGGCAGAATATGAAAAGAAGGTCGTGGCTATGGAAGATGTGAGTCGAAACTTTCTTGTTTTTTCACCTCGTTTTAATGGCGGCGGGGCCATTATTAAAAAGGAATTGGCGCAGGGGCAACGCGGCGAGATCAAGATGGCCGTGAAAGCGAATGAAATGGGACAGGAAATTTTTGCTATTCCCGGATATCGTTTTGCCTTTGCGGTTCAACGCCCAATTTTTCGTTCGGCGGACAAAACGTTTGAAGTCGAAATAACCGGACCGGATATTCTCAAACTGAAGGATGTAGCATTAGGTTTGATTGGGAAAATTTCGGGAATAGACGGTGTGCATTCGGTGCGACCAGAATTTAAATTTGGAAATCCCGAGCTGAGGTTCCTACCTAGAAGAGAAGATGCGGCCCGTCTGAATATGGGGATGCAGGAAATAGGCGATATTATTGAGTCACTCAATGCGGGGAAATATCTAGGTGAGTTCAATGACCGTGGCGAACCGATCGACTTCGTTCTAGTGCAGAAAAAAGATAACAAAAAATTAGGACTGGAAGATTATCGTTCTCTACCGATCTGGACGGATGAAAACCTGATGACGCATCTCGGTCATTTAGCAGATATGAAAATTGATGCCGGGCCAGCAAGAATCGACCATATCGGAACGGAACGGGCGATCAAGCTCCGTGTGCAGGTTCGAAAAGATATGCCTATGCAGACGGTAATCGATCGGGTTAACGAACAAGTGTTGGCTCCCACGCGTCTTACACTAAATGAAGAGTTTGGATTGCGTATTGGCGGTTCTGCTGATGAGTTGGCTTCTACTGAAAAATCTTTGCGGACCAGTTTCGCCTATGCATTAGGCTTTATTTATCTTCTTCTTGTTGCCTTATTCTCATCTTTTCTTAGACCTTTCATCGTTATGCTCACTGTGATACTGGCGGTTTCCGGCTCTTTCCTGGGAATCACCTGGAACAACTGGTATCAACGTGGAAACATAAAAAGTATCCTTGAGGAGTGGAAAGTCCCCAATGCGCAGGCCATGGCTGATGGCTGGAACTGGATTACATTTGATATATTGACGCAACTGGGCGTGGTTATTCTTGCCGGTATTGTTGTTAATAACGCGATCCTCATTGTTCACCAGATGCTTAATAATATTAAGTCGGGTATGGATGAACGCCAGGCGTTGCTGGTTTCTTGTGAGACTCGGTTGCGTCCTATTATGATGACCGTTATCTCCAGTGTCTTCGGTATGATTCCGCTGGCGTTTGGCGAAGGTGCGGGTACAGAGTTGTATCGCGGTATGGGAACAGCGTTGATCGGCGGACTGAGCATCTCCACTTTTTTCACATTGTTTCTTGTGCCCGTATTGATATCTCTCTCTATTGATATGGGATTCCACACGAGGAAAGAGGATCTGATAAAAGATTCACTGCAATCCGCGACTTCCTGAAATAAAAATGAGGTCTAATCGTCAGGCCAGAACGGCGGTGGAGGAGATTCAACGCAAATTTTCTCTTTGCTGATCGGATGTTTAAAAATCAGTCGATGTGCATAAAGCGCGATCTGTCTTTCAGGTAGGGGCGTTGCGGCGCCATATTTTTTGTCGCCCAAAATGGGGTGGCCGATGAACGCTAGTTGCGCTCGAATTTGATGAAACCTTCCTGTATGCAGTTTTATTTCCAGAAGACTATTGCCTTTATAATTATTCAGCGTTTTATATTCCAGTTCAGCGTGTTGCATATCTTTTCCCGGACGTCGAAACACAGTGGACTTGAGGTTTTTCTCTTTCCTGAGATGGTGAGAAAGAGGTGCTTGTTCGGGGTTTGGTTTACCTTCTACGATGGCACGATAGAATTTTTCTGTGGTCTTGTCGCGAAACTGTTCCGACAATCGCGATGCGCCCTTGGAAGTGCGTGCAAATAAAACCACGCCGGAGACATTGCGATCGAGTCGGTGTATCAATCCAAGGAATACATTGCCGGGTTTGTTGAATTCGGTTTTAATCCAAGCTTTCACCTGATCCATCAGCGACTCATCTCCTGAGTCATCTGCCTGAGTGAGAATGCCTGCTGGTTTGCAAACCGCAATCAAATGGTTGTCGAGATAGAGGACGCTGGGAGTTTCACCCTGTGGGCTGGTCAATCTTGATATCCTTTGCTTCGATAATTTTCAGTCCCTCTGTTGTGACGATGCCACCTGAGACTACATATTTGACTCCATCTTCGATGGTCATATCAATTTCAGTAAGCTCTTCGGGAGGAGCAAAAACCAAAAATCCCGAGGTAGGATTTGGCATTGTAGGCACAAAAACATTGAGCACATCTTCAAAAGTATGTTCCTGCACTTCACCGCGCGCCTCACCCGTTACAAATCCGATTGCCAGCATCCCGCGACGCGGAAACTCAATAAGAACCACTTTGCGGAACGCGCGGGTATCGGCATGGGCGATTGATTGCACCACCTGTTTCGAACCTTTATAGATTCGTCGAACGAAAGGGATTTTTCCAACAATTTTTTCTCCCAGATGGATCAGCCGTTTGCCAAAAAAATTGGTGGTGAACCATCCTACTGTGAGAACGATTAGCAATGTTATGACCAATCCAAGAGCAGGAATACGATACCCTTCCGGAATGGGTGCCCCCAAGTCGATGAGAACTTTGGTGAACACTGGGGACAATGCATCGAGATTCTTAAAAAGAAACTGCAGAATAAAATAAGTTAAGGCGATGGGCAGGGTGATTAATAGCCCGGTGATGAAGACATTGCGAAGGCGTCGTTGCAGTTTTTTAAGCACAGTATCCGATCGGTTAACGGGAAGGGATTTCCATTTCTGTCTGATATTTAGAATAAGAAATGTTGAAAAGTTTCATTGTATTATATAGAGAATGCTCGGCAAGGCAATAGCAGGAGGAGGAGATAAGGAATTGTTCTTGACAGGGGCGGTATAATCGTTAATATCAATCCGTTATGAGTTCATAAATTAAAAATATATCAAAATTGGGGCTGTGGCGCAGCTGGGAGCGTGCTTGAATGGCATTCAAGAGGTCGCGGGTTCGATCCCCGCCAGCTCCATTTTGTTTTTTAAGGGCTTAGTCAATTTGGCTAGGCCCTTTTTGTTTGGACTGTAGCCAAACTACTTTGAAGCTTCCCCAGTCTTTCCAAAAATGGGCTGAAAATTTTTCACGATCTTTCTTTTGGTTTCCAATTGCTGGTGGGCATAGCGTCGGGTAGAACGGATATCTTCTTGACCTGCAATCTCTGCTAAGTCAGATAAAGTAGCTCCTTTTCGCCGCTCACGAGTCATGCGGTCATGCTTCATATCGTAAAGCCGCAGGTCTTCAATCTTGGTTCCTCCAACGAAAATATTTTCCTTAGTCCCATCTTTCTTGCGGATATACTTTCTCTTGCCCCTCACCACCTCTTTAAACCATCTACCCATAATATTTGTGTGAATGGGCTTACTCCGGTTTAAAAAGACCCGTGTTGCAAATTGTATATCCACAACTTTTTGGGTAATACGATCTTGCAACACTTCTTTGAAAACTTGATAGGCGTTAGCACTTAACGGGATAAGGTTCGGTTCACCATTTCTGGTTTTTCCAAGATGGATAAAACGTTCCTCTAGGTTAAGTTGGGAAAGTTCCAATTCGCACAAATTGATAGGGCGAATCAAAGTTTCATGGAAGATGGTCACAAACTGGCGTTGAAAACGATTATCTGGTTTGGATAATGCGAGGTCAAGCTCCTTCTCTTCCCATCCCTCAAGGAAACGTACTCTTTACTTATCCCCATTTGGCAAATCATACTTTGCAAAAGGGGTTCTCTCAAGAAGGTCCCAGCGTTCCACTGCCCACCGATAAGCGGCTTTCAATAAACAAAGCTCCTGGTGAACAGCGATTTCTGAAACATTCTCTTCATATCGTTTCCTTTCATAGTCTTCTAAATGAAGGGAAGTTACTTCTGGTAAAAACATATGACCGAAATAGCGATTAAGAGTGTTGATAAGATACCCTTCATTATCAACCGTAGCTTGTTTTTTTCGGCCTTTCATCACCCTTAGTTGGGAAACATTAATCACGTATCTTTCCATTAAAGCTTGGATCGTGATTTTCTTACTACTCTGAATGTCAAAGAGCTTACCTTCTTCAAACTTCCTGCGAAAGTTGGCCTCTTCAAGCTTGGCCTTTTTGCGATCCTTACCCAGACTGAAGAAAAGAGCTTTCTTTTGTCCAGGCTTGGTAAATTTGCACCAATAGACGTTTCCGCGTTTATACATGCGAACTCCTTTTATCAAGAAGCGTCTCTTTGATACGCCCCTAGATTTGTAGCCACCTTGTAAGGTAAAAATGAATTACCCAACAAGGAGTTTATGATGACAAAAGGGATACGTTATACAGAAGAGTTTAAGAAGGATGCTGTGTCTCAGGTTACGGATCGGGGCTATTCGGTCAAAGAGGTGTCTGACCGGTTGGGCATTAGCACGAAGTCGCTGTACGACTGGATCAAGCGATACAGTAAGCCGGAAAGTTTACGCGTCAAAGAAACCGAGCAAGTACGAGAGAATCGCAGATTAAGAGCAGAACTTGTGCGTGTCACAGAGGAGCGTGACATATTAAAAAAGGCCACCGCGTACTTCGCAAGAGAAACCAAGTGAAGTATGCGTTCATCCAGGCATACAGGTTATTATTTTCTATTCGGTCCATGTGCCGA
>JBLFWU010000074.1:0-12902 GCA_047610985.1 Nitrospinales bacterium
GAAGCTCTCAAACAGCTCGCACTCGTCCGCAACAAAGACCCTAAAAATCCTCGAGTCTATAAATTACTGGGTACCGCTTACGTTCTTTTCGATCACGACGAAGAAGCCTTATTGGAGCTAAATCGCGCCCACGAACTAGACCGCGATGACCCTGAAATTCTGTTTAATCTGGGTGGAGTTTACCTTCTTAAAGACATGTACGAGAGTGCGGCTGATGCTTTTGAAAAAGCTATAAAAATTGACCCTACTGACACCACCAGCTATGCCAACCTTGCAGCGGCTTATGGCATGCTCAAAATTTACGACAAGGAAATCATCGCCCTTAAAAAGGTATTGATGTTCGAACCTGAAAACAAAGAACTCAGAGCCGCTTTATCGAACTCCTATTTTAATTCCGACCGTTTTGAAGAAGCGATTGATGCCGCACTTTGTGTCGTAGAGATAGATGATAAAGACACACAAGCCTATTGCAACTTGGGTAGCTGCTATGCCGCTCAAAACATGACAGACGAGGCCATTAAAACGTTTCATAAAGCCAGCGAATTAGCTCCGGATTATTCTCTTCCGCACACCAATCTGGGAACTCTTTATGCCAATATGGGGCGCATTGAAACCGCCATCAAAGAGTTTAAAGTGTCGGTGAGCCTCAATGCACAAGACGCAGGGGCCTGGATGAACCTGTATAGTTGCTATAAAGAAGTCGGGCTAATGGAAGAGTCGCAAAAGGCCTTTAGTAAATATGAGGCTCTTATGAACGAATCCGAATTAGCGCAAGCACCTGGCGGCGACAATCCGTCCAATATTCCTGGTGGCGTTTCCCAGACCAGCAAGTTAGCCACTGGAGGCGATATGAGAGATGATTCCGCTGGGCTGGAAACCTTACGCGATATCGGCGAAGATTAAATATTCCGACTGACTCTCTCCCATGACTCAATCCCAAAACTTGATCTCCCTTGGGGAGTTCAAACCTTCGGACCAATGGCAAACGCACGTCAATTCCATTTTTTATGGAATCAAAGGCCCCGCAATTCACAACCATTTCCAGACCTATGTCAGCCTGGATCATCGGTTAGCACATGCGCTCGCAGAAGATTTCTTTAAGCATACAGTCGGAAAAACACCGCCAAGCCGAGTCTGGACTATTCAGGAGTGGGGAGTGGGCAACGGCAATCTGGCCGCTTGTTTTCTCAGTCGCCTGCAAGAAATAGATTTTAACAATCAAGTCTATCCCTTCACCCATTATATTCTGTGCGATGAATCCCAAGAAATACTTAAAGGAACAAGAGCCAACCCTCGTTTACAACAACACGAAGGAAGGTTTTCAACAGTAAGGGTTGATGCAGAGCACCTTGATTGTTTCCGGTCAAAATCGGTTACCAAAATCATTTCAAACGAAATATGGGATGACCTCGCCACAAAAGTATTAATTAAAAATGAAAACCAGTTTTACGAAGAATACCTTTGCCCGTATCTGCCAGATGATTTCCCGGATGCAAAGGAAGAAGCCTTTATAGAGCAGTTCCAGAAGAAAGACCTGCATGAACTGGCCCAGCGGCCTTCTTTTCTCGACGCTATTTATTGGGAACGCGATTTTCAAAGGGTTGATCTAAGCGACTGGCCTTTTGCAGAAATTTTACAAAAGCATAGCCAAAGCCTCACAGATAAAATACCGATGCCTATCAACACAGGAGCTTTCGCCGCATTAAAAAAAGCAAAAGAACTCCTCGCGCCAGACAGTTTAGGCTATACCGGCTTCGATTATGGAATGCTCGAATTCAAAGACCTGAATCAGGAAGGGCGGCCGTATTTTAATTTATATGGCGGACAATATACCTTTATGGTCAATTTTCCCTTACTAGAAGAAGTTGGACGCGAGATCGGTTTCTCTGAAATAAGCAGAGAATACCAGAACGAATTTGTAAAGCGCAGCCTCGACGCCGAAGTTTCTGGGGTCGTTGAGCTGGTACAAAACCACCCACAGGTTGCCAACATGCCCGGTTGGGATCGGGATATTTTAATGCTCCACACCCTGCAGGCTTTGAACTCGGTTTATCACAGTCCTTACCCTGGGAAACTTGAATACCCGCCCATGCAAGGAACGCCTAAAAAGCAACGGAAACAAATTTTACAATTGGCTAAAAACCTTAGCACCCGTGGCGTTCCCGATACTGTTGCCTATGTAACAAAAGAAGAAGTATTAGCCGCATTGAAACTTTTAAGAAAACTGGGGTACCGGGAAAAAGATATCGAGGCTGCCTTTCACTCGCCGCCGTCCCCGGTTTCCTTCATCCACATTCAGTTCAAGAGTTAGTCTCGCCAGCATTAATTTTTCACAAACGAGATAGCGCACATAAAAAAAACGGCCTGCACAATTATTGTGCAAGCCGTTAGTTACTGCAAAACTCTTTAGATATTACCTTCCTTAAACAGAGGGAAGCTCCCCTGATGGAACTTCGTCTTCCTCATCTTCATCAAAAAAGTCATCATCATCTTCATCATCACCGATCAACAGATTTTCATCGTCAACCTGAAGTTCCTCAAATTCTTCCTCATCCTTTTCCTCTTCTTTCGGATGAGGCAACTCGTCCCAGACCACCACACGAGAATTTCCCCGGTCTGCGATGAACAGCTTGAACTTGGGTTGCGGTTCTTCTTCTTCAACCTCCTCGTCACCCTCACCACCTTCTGTAGCTACCACCGAAGTATCTTCATCGTCGTCGTCATCATCCGGCATCGGGATGCCTCGAGGAGCGTCCTCTTCCTCTTCTTCCTCAATCAAGAACAATCCAAATGGGTCATCCAATGTACTAGCTGATGCTTCGCCTTCTACAACACGATTGGCTTTATTATCGTTAAAGTTGGTTTGACCAAGTACCAAGTCAGGCATTTGACCGTTTTCAGTAGGCACTTCTTTCCAATACAAAACCCGGTTGTTACCCGTATCGGAAACAAACATTCCCATTTTCCCACACACTACATCGGTAGGAAAATACATGCCTTCCTGACAAGCACGTTTGTATCCTTTTCCAGAATTTGGTTCTCGACTAAAGAAATCCTTTTGTCCAATAACCACATCTGCTGCCACACCCGTTTCACGGGGAAGCTTGTTCCAGATCAAAACACGGTTATTGCCTTGGTCCACCACAACGACTCTTTCAGTTTCAGCATCGAAGTGAACGCCCATCGGAAAACTAAGTGTATCAGCACCCACGTTATCGAATTCACCTCGATTTGGCCAGCGTTCGTCCATACCGCCTTGCCCCAGAGACACATCGGCATTCCAGCCATCACTGAAAGGAATTTTATTCCATACCAACACACGGTGGTTATCTTTGTCGGCAACAAAAATATGCTGGTCATCATCTGAAAAAATTCCCATGGGAAAAAACAAAGAACCCGAACCGACGAAACCTCGGCGGTTGGCTTCGTTATCATCGAGATTATCCTGACCTAATACCAGGCTGGGAGCTTCACCGTCTTCAGTAGGGATTCCTGACCAGCGAAGAATTCGATGGTTACCACTATCAACAACATAAAGTTTTCCATCAATCACCTGGAGTCCAGCCGGCTGGGAAAGGGTATCTTCCTCTGACTTACTAATTGTGAATCCATCCAGATCTTCATCTCCCAATCCTGAGGTCATTTCGTCCAGAGTCGTGGTCATTCCGCGATTTTCCAGACAATCTGCAAAATCTTCTTGTCCTAGAACCAGCGAACAAGGTTCACCATTTTCTTCTGGAAACTGCTCCCATATCACAACTCGATGGTTGCCGCGATCAGACACAAACAGCATATCTCCAAACTTCGCAACATATTGAGGTTCGCTTAAAGTATTGTCACCCGGATCATCTGCACCCCGGTTAGACTGGGTCATTGAAAAATCACCCTGACCAATGACCATGTAGGCACCAACTTCTTTTACTTCTTCAGCCGGTTCCTCATCATCATCCATTTCATCCAGGTCCAACTCATCATCTTCAGAAACGCTTAGCGAATCTTCAGACTCTGTCTTCTCCTCAATCTCATTTTCTTCTGCCATGAAAACAATCTCCAAATAATTTATTTCAATTTTTCAAAAAAATGACCTTGCCGATTCTAACGGCAATATTCTAATCAGCAGGCAGTGGAACATTCAATCGTTGCCACATGGAAATAACTTTGCGTCCATTTCTATCCTGATGTTTTCCATCCCAAACAGCAAACGCGACCAATATCGGAATCTTCCGCTTAAAACGGACATCCCATTTATTGATCGTATCTAGAGTACGGAAAAATACTACACTCCATTTGCCTTCTTTCCAAACACCTTTTCCAAGAACATTCTGTTTTGTCTGCGGCTGAGGTGTCAGCGTCCCGAAACCTTCGGCATTCAACTCCTCTACGGCTACTTCTCTGAACGGGTTCAGCGATTCCACCGGATTGACCTCGCCGCCAAAGATCATTGTGTCCAAATCCAATCCCTTCGTCGCGTATTCCAGCTTTTCTTTTGTTTCAATTTCTGTTTGCCAATCCGCTCGCCACTGCCAGATGTTCACCACTTTATTGCGATTGCCCATGCCAAAAAACGGCTCGTTATGTCCATGTTCATGCAATAAGACTTTTCCCAGGGCAAACTGCATCGCAATGGCATCTTTGAAATCCTGATGTCTACTTGAAGTACGGTCCGGCTGCGCATCTTCCCACTGCAGACGAAACGCAATGCCTTCTTCGTTCATCACCGACTGGAACTGAACTTGATCAATCGGATCTCTGCGTGCATTGAGTGGAAGCGTATGGATATTCTGCACCGCAACCGAATTCCATAACGGGTTTTCCGGATCCGTATCAATTTCACCATCTATGACTTGGGTTCTCAGATCACTCTCATATTTCGCCGGCTTATAAATTTCCTTATTAATTTTTGACTCGATAAAGGACGCGAGATCCCATCGTTCATTTTCGTCGAGGTGATTGTAAGACTTCATGGGAGTCCCATCAATCCCTGTTGTCATAATCAAAAATAAATCTTTCTTATCAAAACCAAACTTAAAAGCATTTGGGTCTGTCAAATCGTAAATAAAAACACGATGATCCCAAACATCGTAGAGATCATCGGCAATCGGCCCATCTCCCTTCAAGTCGGTTCCATGACAACGCGAGCAGCGCATTTCCTGATAAATACTTTGCCCTCTTTTTATCGACTCAGCATCGGAAACAGGCATCTCGCCAATGGCAATCTGTTCTTTCGGTTTGTCCTTTGTAAAACGTTTCGAAAATGATTTGATATATTCGACAACGCCCCAGATTTCATTCTCCGACAGGGCACCTTTCCATGCCGGCATAGCTGTGCCCGGTATCCCGCGAGTAATCGTTCGGTAAATATCTTTATCCAGCGGCAACGAGCCAATAGACGTGCTGCGATATTTGAACACGCCTTTTCTGAAGTCCCTTGGCCACGGATAAAGGTACGCCATAGCATCTCCGCCGCCGTTACCATTCTGTCCGTGACAAAACACGCACATATGTTTGTAAACGGTGGCACCGATGCGAAGCAAATCCTTTTTGCTTTTGGGAGAGTCCCCAACATCCCCGTGTTGCGAATGGGAATAGGCAGGAAGCGGCCCAAAAACCAGAGCAATCAGAACCAAAAAGGCAAAGATACTCTTCTTATAATTAACGAACCCCAAGGCTCGGCGTTGATAAGGAATAAAGTTCTTCATTGCCGTTTAAACCATCTTCCGAAATATCGACCCAGATGTCACCACGACAATTGCGTCTATGATCCACCCCTTTACAATAAAAAAGCGGATTTCGGTTTGTAAAGTATACGACCGGATGCGAAAAAAATACGCTTAAGTCATCAAACTTTGCAATTTCGATGGCTTTTTCAATCGTTGTTTCCTCTGCCGAAGCCTTTCGAATTACTTTGCGGATGACCATATAATCCAGCTCTCGATCCAAATCGAGATCGTAATATGTTGCGATCAAACCTGGAAGACTCAACGACTCCCAGCCTCGATAAGAAGGGTGATTCCAACCTGGTTCCTTAGGAATCTCCAACTTCTTTAAGTCTTTATTTTGGCTTGAAGCTAAAACTTGGCTCCCAGTCAAAACAGACACCGAAATAAAAATCACCAGCCAAACCAGCTCAAAGCGTAATTTCACTTGAGACCTCAATTTTTTGGGAATCAGCGGTAAACACCTACCCATATATAGTTAAGGAACCCACGACTTTTAAAACCCATTGCAACCGGACTAGTAATCTGGTAATCGCCGATTTTCAAAGGATATTCAATAAGCTACCACATTTCAGGGACCATTCAAACGGGTAATGTCGCAATCAAAATGAGAGAGGAAGAAAGAAAAAGAGTAGGACTCGCTGAGCTCATGAATTGGCCTTCATAGCCGCAGCCACATCAGGAAAAATTTCGAAAACATCGTTTAGCTTGGCAAGCTCGAACACTTCTTTCGGGGCACCTTTCAAACTGGCCAAAACAAACCGACCGTCTTCTTTAAGTATCTGAAAACAATGTATAAATGTGCTGATGGTCGAGCTGTCGAGATAGGTGACCTTCTCCAGATTGAGGATAAATTTTTTGAATCCTCTCTCGATATAAGCATCGATGAGGCGACTGAGATCAGGTGAGTTATAGATATCCAACTGGCCAGCAAGATCGATGATAATGGTGTCTTTTTCATCTCGACAGTCAATATCGATTTTCCCCATCAACCCAAGTATTTCTTTATGAATATTTTCCATCGAAAAACCCTTTTCAAATTAATGGGGAATTAGCATTAAAACTGTTTTTCATACCGTTTCGGATCTGCATCGCGGGGTCCGCAATCGATCCAATAAGAATCTTTATCTGGCTCTATTTTCCTTCTTAAAGGATCTTCCCTGAAAACCGAAGCCACCATGCGGATTGGAGTAAACACCAAAAAATAGGTAAGACTCAAAATAACTTTGGCGTTAAAGTTCCCTATCACCTCAGCAAACCTCATCCACTTCTTATGAATGGGAAGAAGGCTCAACGGAGAAGCAAGCCCCATGCTACCAAAAAACAAAATCAAAACCCCGAGAACAGCCGCAGCGATGGTCCAGGTTTTATAAAAGAAAACTACTCCGAAAAACAAAAATACCCCAGCCATCATCAAACCGAATTGTCTTAACTGTTTTTCTGATGGGTCAATCGTGTTCATAGTTTCTTTCTCTTAAAAGTTTCAAGCAGATTGTACGACAGCAAAGGGTCATTGTGAATCGTAAAAAGAGTTGAGTTGGGTTTCACTCAGATCGGTGGCAGGGCCATCGTAAATAATTTGACCTTCATTCAACGCGATAATACGCGATCCATACTCCCTTGCCAGAGACGGCAGATGCAGGTTACAGACCACGGCAACACCATCTTGTTTATTGAAATCTGCCAGCAAATCCATGATCTGCCTGGATGTAGCAGGGTCCAGGCTCGACACCGGCTCATCAGCAAGAATCAGTTGTGGCTCTTGCATCAACGCCCTCGCCAACCCCACTCGTTGTTGTTGCCCCCCGCTCAGTTTATCCGCGCGGTCCAAATCTTTTTCACCAATCCCCAGTCGGTCGAGAACCTGTCGGGATTTTTCAATATCTGATTCGGGGAAAATATTTAAAATAGAAGCAGCGGTGGAAACACTGGCTAACCTCCCAGCCAGAACATTCGTTTGCACAGAACAACGCGAAACAAGATTATATTGCTGAAAAACCATACCAATTTTTTTTCGCAGCTGCCGAAGGTGACGGGAAGAAGCTCCCGTTATTTCTTCATCGTTGAGAAAAACTCTGCCTGAAGTCGGCTCGACCAAACGGTTGATACAACGTAACAACGTTGATTTCCCCGATCCGCTTTTCCCCAGCACCACGACGAACTCCCCCGCCTCGACCACTAAAGATACATCTCGCAAGGCTTCAGTACCTTTGTCATAGGTTTTGCAAAGTTGCTCGATTCTTAACATTTTCAATTAGGTTTCGGGTTGGACAGGTCGAGGTTTAACAATCTCCCCGCTTCGCGTACCGGGTCGAACAATCCATCCAAATCCACCAACCCGCTAATACCATACAACCGTTTCAGTACCTTGCTGCCTTTGGGACTTTGCGATATTTTTTTGAGTCCATTTCTAAGCTTCACTTTCAAATCTTCAGGAATATCTTTGCGGACAGATACCGTGTCGTTGGGTATTTCCTTGGTATAGGCAATGACTTTTATCTTTTCAAATACATCTGGGTAAGATTTTGCAACAGCGGCTCGAGCCCCCTCGTAAGCAGCACCGCCATCGACCGCACCTTTATATATAGAGAGAACCACTGCGTTATGCGATCCGGCAAATACAGATTTACCAAAAAATGTTTTCGGCTCAAACCCTTTAGAAAGCAATAATGTTTTCGGATACAAATGTCCTGAAGTGGAAGCCGGGTCGACAAATGCAAACCGTTTACCCTGCAAATCTTTTAAGGATTGAATGCCGCTGTCGGCGTGCACCATGATCTGCCCTCGGTAAAAAGGGCTGCCAAACCGCTGCACCACCAGCAATAGTTCAACATCATATTTATCTTTGGCCAGGACATAACTGAAAGTTGCCAGCCAGCCAATATCTACTTTACCCGCCCCCATTGCCTCGATAACCGCCGCATAGCTGGTCGCTACCGAGGTTTTAAAATACAGACCCGTTTCCTTATGCAACAGGTCGCCAACCTCCTGACCACCTTTCACAATGACCTGCGCGTCCCCTGAAGGCACAAACATCATTCGAAGGGGGTTATTTGAGGTGCCCAACATCCCTGCCAATACAGGTTGTGGCAAAGCTACTACCTGCAACAACAAGATAATGATCAGACAAGTAAATCTAAACGAATAAAAAAGTCGGGAAAGGGAAAAATTCAACGAAGGCTCCGAAAGCAATTCAACTTCTTTATATTATACATTGGAGCGAGGGCAGAAAAACGGCATAAAAAAAGGGGTAAGCCGCATTACGGCCTACCCCTTTAAAAAAAATCTCAGCTTATTTTACAAATTCTGAACGGACGAATTTGACAACATCCCAGATTTGCTTGTCTTTCAAAGTTTTACCATGAGCAGCCATACCTGTTCCCTTGGAACCATTTTTAATGATATAGAACATCTGACCAGCAGAAACCTCTTTCATGGTCGCAGCACATGTAAAATTACGAGGATTTGGTTTCAGAGCTTTACCTAATTTTCCAGCTCCATCACCTTTTTTGCCATGACACATTTGACAAGCCATTGGCTTTGCGGTTTTCATATAAAGTTTCTTACCGTTAGCCGCATCAGCCTTGCCTGTCATATCTTTTTTACCAATGCTGCCAGGAGCTGATTTGGTTTTGCGAGGCTGCGGACATTTGCCGCCAGCAAAAGCAGAGCTAACTGAGAACAAACTGAATATTACCAATACACTCAAAATTAAAGCCTTTTTCATTAAACAATCTCCTCTTTAAAATAGTGGATCAAAGCTTATCTAAAAAACCCAAATTACTGGTTTGTTACATATTTAAAAATTAAATTCCCAACCTGAGCTGCCAAAAAAAATCAATCAAACCAGCCCATGACCACACTCCCTTTAATGGCAAATGCTTAACAGGAATGGCGCATTATAATCCATTCGATTTTTCTGTCAATAAAAAATCCACAACTAAAAACCCATATTTCATAGAAAAATTAAAGGGGGATTTTCACGAAAAGCTTACGAAATTGAAAGGCATTCTCACGGAAATTCATCAGGCTTTTTTCTATTTTTTCCACAATATGCCGATTCAACAAAAACTAACTAACTGCAAACCTTTTCAATTATTTAGGATTTTTATTGAGTCTGATTCCATAAAATATCGGGCAATTTTCCTTGCTAGGCACTGTCGAATCAAGTATTATTTCACCATAAGTTTGGACCCACATTCTACAAGGCTAATGCTAATCAGCCTTGTACTTATAATCCCCTCCAAAGAATTTAATGTTCTATTTTCCTCTGTTTTGAGGAAGGGGATTTATTTTGCTTATTTGAGTGGTTGTGGGAAGAAAACTCACTGAAAAACATAATTTTAACTCTTTTATAGGGGGGTGGCTAGATGAATGCTTTACTCAAACACCTCAGTTCAAAGTTTAAAAAAATCAAATATCTAACAAAACTTGAGCAGATTCCTCAATTGACCGATTCAGAACGTGAGGATATGCAGAAAGTTAATGATAAGTTTGTTTTCCGTACCAACGACTATTATCAGTCTCTGATCGATTGGGACGATCCAAACGATCCCATTAAGCGCATTATTATGCCCGATGTCGAAGAGTTGAACGAATGGGGTGAGCTTGATGCTTCCAATGAAGAAAAATACACAAAAGTCCATGGTTTAGAACATAAATATACCTCGACTGCATTATTACTGGTCAATGAAGTCTGTGCCGCATATTGTCGCTTCTGTTTTCGTAAACGACTGTTTATGAACGAGAATGATGAAGTTACTAAAGATATTAGCGAAGGTCTGGAGTACATAAAAAATAACAAGGAAATCAACAATGTTTTGCTAACGGGCGGTGACCCTCTGATCCTTTCCACCAGCAAACTGGAACCGATTATCAAACAGCTCCGCGAAATTGATCATGTGAAGATCATTCGTATAGGCACCAAGGTTCCGGCCTTTAATCCGTTTCGGATTTTAAACGACCCGACTTTGCTTGAAATGTTCCGCAAATACAGCACCAGCGAAAAGAAAATCTACGTCATGGCACATTTCAATCATCCGCGGGAACTTACGCCTCAGGCGATTGAGGGACTCAATGCTTTGATGGATGCGGGAGTCTCACTGGTCAACCAGACACCTATGGTAAAAGGAGTCAATGACGATCCCGATGTACTGGCCGAACTATTCTCCAAGCTTTCTTTCATCGGTGTTCCGCCATACTATGTATTTTTGTGTCGCCCGACTCTCGGTAACGAGACCTATTCTATTCCCATTGAAAAGGGTTATGAAATTTTTGAAAAGGCCCGAATACGTTGTTCCGGCCTTGCTAAAAGGGCTCGCCTCGTCATGTCCCATGAGTCGGGAAAAATAGAAGTGGTGGGAATGACTGAAGATCAAATTTTCTTCAAATATGCGCGTGCCGCAAATGAGGAAGATAACGCTCGCTTTTTGGCGTTCTATAGAAATCCCGATGCCGCCTGGTTCGATGATTACAAAGAAGCCAGTGAGGAGTTTTCGTTATTTACAAACAAGGAAACCAGCGGGGTTGCAAACTAAAACCGGTTTGTCACTACGCTTCTTCTTGTTAAGGTTGGCTAACTCATCTAGAACTGCATTTTTGAATTCCCGCTGATGGATTTCATAATTTTTCTCCTAATTATTCTGGCTTTCCATAATCCCGGCCAGATCCTCACAAGAAAACTAAAATTCTCCGGATCCGGCGAAGCATTTTTGTTTTCCACCGCCCTAGGCTCCATTCTCATCTCAGCTATTATTACGGCCTTGGTTTTTTCTGGCGGCATAAGCTCTGCGGTCTGCTGGGTTATTCTTGGAGTATTCTTTCTCGTCGGCTGGAAAAACTTACTACACTTAAAGCAGGTCTTGAATGTTTTCAGTAGCCAGCAACCCATGGAGGATAATGGATTAAAAAATATGGCGCAGTCGTTTCTCGGGCTCCTTATTCTTCTTTCTATAGGGCTGGCCCTGGCTCCTGCGTTTGCAACCGATGCATTAGTCTATCATCTAGCCATCCCCAAAGCTTTCCTGCAAGCGGGGGGATTGGTTAATCTGCCCGACAACAGCTATTCCTTTTTTCCTCAGCAAATAGAAATGCTTTACCTTTTTGCTTTGGCCCTGGGTTCCGATTCGCTGGCACAGCTCACCGGATTAGGAATTGTCTTTCTGCTATTGTTCGCTCTCTGGCAATACTCCAAGCAAAAAGTTGGCGAAAGTTATGCGTGGCTGACCCCTCTGATTTTCATTTCAACTCCCATTTTTTTCAGTGTGGCCTCTTCTGCTTATGTCGATCTGCAAGCAGCAGCCTATGTTTTCCTGGCTTTTTATTCATGGGAAAACGGATGCACACGAAAACAACCGGCCTGGTTCTTTTTAATGACTCTGTTTGCCGGTGCTGCGGTGTCGACTCAACTTACTACTATCATCATTCTACCTCTTGCATTCTTAGGGCTCGCTATTCACGGTCGAAGTCATAAAAACACGAGCCAGACTGCAGGACATTGCTTATTACTGGTACTAGGTTCTTTACTGATGCTTTCGCCTTGGCTGGCAAGAAACTATTTTTTTACCGGCAACCCGCTATTTTTTATAGATTTTTTGTCTCGTCCCCTCAACCTGACCTTTTTCAGCGAACTGCATCCCCTCTCATTCGATGGTCAAATCGGCATCCTTTATTTATTGCTATTGCCTGCCCTTTTAGGTTTGCGTCGCGAGTCTCACTCTGCAGTTTTTGTGTTTTTGGTGCTGCTGGTCTTTTGGTTTGTCCAGGCGCAAACCATTCGCCTTCTTGCTCCTGCATTTGCTTTCCTTTCGGTGCTAATGGTCAGTGGACTCAAACAGCTATTCCAACAAAACAGTACTGGGAAAAGCGAAAAGTTTTTTTTAACAACGGTTCTAGCACTTGGTTTGTTGTTCAATACTTCCTTAATAATGAAAGAATGGTTTCGCATTGAGCCGCTTTCTTACCTCCTCAACAAGGAAGATCGAGAACAATTTTTAACACGGCAAATCAGGGCTTACCCTACCTATCAGGACGCCAATAAAATATTGACGGAAAAGGACAGGGTCATGTTGATTGATATGGAAAACCTGGGATACTTAATGAATCGACCTTTCCACAACGATGCTTTTGCCCAGACCTTGACTGAAATTATTGACAAAGAAGTCTATGCGGCCGGCATCGCAAATC
>JBLFWU010000075.1:0-12774 GCA_047610985.1 Nitrospinales bacterium
GACTCTCCTCATCAAAAGGCATCAAAAACCACTGCACTTCTCTCGGTACACTTAAATCTTCATTTATTTGTCGGGCAAAAAAACGATCCAGCATTTCCGGGAATTCAGGCAGGAAAAAAGCCGTGACTGTATCGGAAAAATAAGGGAAGTTTAGAAACAAAAACCTTGGATCAGAACGAATGTTCAATCCATAAGCTTCTAGCTCATTTGCGGCTCCCACAAATGGTTGTGTCAAATGTAGTGATTCGTGAAGGTGTGTAGCGTTACCATAGGCGCGACTGTCTATCAGAATAGTTGCAGGAGAAATACGGACAGAGTCAAAAGTCGTGTGCGCAAACTGCCAGGGTTGTAATAACTCGCCAGACCAGGACTGAATAATGAATTGCTTCAACGGTGCCGGGGCAATACCTGGGAGAATAGTATGCAAACGTTTTAGAGTTTGTCGCATGCGGTCGATGGAAAGATCCAGCAAATCATTCGATTGATGGCATTCACCACAACCATAGGTTTTGAATCCGGGAATGGAAAAGACAGTCGGCTCCGTTTTTGGCAGTAGTTGAATACTTTTTTTCGGGCCAACGGTTGCGTCAAAATCTTCTGTGGGCTTTTGCGGTTTGTGGATTTTAATTAACCGGTCCAGCTCCCCCAAACCCATTTTTTCTGCGGCGAAAATAGAGGGGATGAAGCTAACGCAATAGATCAGGAATAAACTCCCGATCATCAAAGTACGGTATTGATTCAACAGAAACTCCGTTGTAAGTTACGAAATATCCCTTTTTATTCGGAGAACATAGGGAGAAAATTATTTTGGTTTGATAATATTGAAGCGCTGCCATACGCTGATGACCTTGCGGCCATTTCGGTCTTCTTTTACACCATCCCAGACGGCAAAGGCCATTAGAGCGGGATCGATGCGTTTGGCAAAATCCACATCCCATTTTCCTGTTTTAGGCATATCACGAAGGAATACAACAGTCCAAGTGCCGTCTTTCCATTCCCCTGCGCCATCGACATTCTGGTTTTCGGGAGGTTGGGGAGTGATGGTGCCGAAACCTTCGGCGTTCAATTCTTCAACAGGATTCTCACCCGTTGGGTTTAATTTTGAAACCGGATTAGACATTATGCCACCGTATATGAGCGCATCCATGTCGACCCCACCACCTGCATATTCGAGGTCGTCTTCTGCTTCAAGTGCTTCTTCAAGCCCGGCTTTCCAATGCCAGATATTTACCGGTTTGCTACGGTTTCCCATTCCAAAAAATGGTTCGTTGTGACCATGAGTGTGTAATGTTACCGCGCCTAAAGCAAATTGCACGGCAACTCCATCGCGGAATATATCTGAATGCAATTCAGAAAACGCGTCATGAGTAGGGTCGTTCCATTTGATGCGGATGGCGAGTTGTTCTCCATTGTTGACGGAAGCTACATTGACAATTTCAACCGCATCACGACGGGCAGAGAGCGGACGCAAAACCAAGCTGGTTGTTTTCGTTCCTTCCCATACAGGACTGAAAGGATCGGTATTTAACTCAGCGTCAACGGGAAAAGAATAGACATCGGTTTCAAATTCTGCTTTTTTAAATTTTTTGGAAAAGTTTGAACGGATGTAATGTACCAATGCCCAACGGTCTTCTTCAGGAAGATCGATGTAGGATCGCATCGGTGTTCCATCGAGGCCCGAGGAGATTGTGCGGAAAATATCATCCGGTTTATGACCGCCTTTCAGAGCTTGCGGATTTGTAATGTCGTGGACAAATACGGCATGTCTCCAGGCATCCATTAGCGACTCGGATAGTTCTCCATCGCCTTTCAGGGAATCGCCATGACAGCGATTGCACTTCAACTCCTGATAAAGGTTTTTACCTTTTTCGATTAATTCAGGTGAAGAATCGGGATGGATTGTGGCTACGATTTTTTCGCCTGGTTTCTCTTTTTTAAAACGCTCAGAAAAGTTTTTTATATGATTGATCAATGCCCAGGTGTCTTCCGGGGTCAACGCGTCTTTCCATGCTGGCATGGAAGTCCCGGGAACGCCCTCTACAATGGTTCGATACAAATCTTCATCGCGCGGCAGGGTTCCAGTGGGTGTGGTTCGAAACTTAAAAATTCCTTTACGGAAATCCCGTGGCCAAGGGTAGAGATATTCGGTGGCTGTGCCGCCGCCATTGCCATCTTCACCATGGCAGAACACGCACATATGTAAGAAAATATTACGTCCACGCGCCAAAAGAGCCTTGCTGCTCATGTTCTGGGGTTTCGAAATCCCCATATCATCATGAGCGCCCTTGGTTCGGAAAATACTACCATCACTTTCGCCATGATCCATGTGCCCGTGATCCATGGTATCCGGTTGCTCAGTTCGATATTCTCCACCTGAAACCGCCGGTGCTGAGTGATCGCTATGACCGCCATGATCCATAGGTTTATCTTCAGAAAATGCGGTAGGAATGATCCAGGAAAAGCCCATCAATAAAACGAATAGCAAAATGTAAGATTTTTTGTTCGATTTCATTGTTCGCTCCCTACAGGTAACTTGTTATAACGAGAAGAAGGATTTTGTGATTACCTCTTATGCGCGCAATACTAATGTCTACTTAAAAAGTACGGCTTTCTACCACCCACGCTAGCGGACTATTTTCACACCCTGTTCTAAGTCTGCCAAATCTTTTAAATTAAAGTAATTTTCTTTTTGTCCCAGACCAAAATACCATGCGTGGTCTAGGCCTCTTTCTTCTCCAGTCCAGATGTAATAGCTACCGCCTTTCTGGAACTCGGGAGCTAGACCAAGAGTTTCATCATCTTTACTTTTTACTTTCCCGGAAGACTGCCATAAATTGTTCAATTCGTTTAATGTGGGCAACCGCCAATCATCGTGCCCGGCAAATTTTTGGTATTTTTTTGAAGTGACGTACTCGAGGGCTTCGTACCAATTCAATCCTTTTTTTAGATCGTGAAAGGAATCGCCTTTTTGCCAGACTAATCCAGTACTTTCATCGGTAACGGTACCGTTACTGTTATCTTTAAAAGGTTCGGCCCGAACCAGGTTGGGAAAGGAAAGTAAAACAAGAAATACGGAAGAGAAAATGTATGTTAAAGCTTTTGAAACCATAAAAACGCCCCTTTTTGTGTTCCAGCGAATAGGCAATTATACCATTATTCCAGTAGGAGAAAAAAAGCAAAACTCCTGTAATTTTGCCCAAAGAATCCAGCATAATTAAGTTATGAAACCACTCCTCCATGCTCCCAAACTCAATGCCGCGAACCTGCCCTGGTTCAATACTCATACGCCGCTCGATCTCTCTGATTTTAAGGGAAAACTGGCGATTCTCGATTTCTGGACCTATTGTTGCATCAATTGCATTCATGTGATTCCAACGCTGAAACGCATTGAAGAAAATTTCCCAGATTCAGTCGTTATAGTGGGCATACACAGTCCCAAATTTCCTGGAGAAAAAAATACCAGAAACCTGGAGCAGGCTATCCATCGATATGAGATCGAACATCCTATCGTTCAGGATGTTAATTTTTCAATTTGGGAAAATTATGCCATCCGCGCTTGGCCGACACTAATTTTAGTCGGGCCGAATGGATATATTCTGGGCGAGTATCCTGGAGAACCCAATCCAGATATGTTGTTGAATACTATAGATGGGATGCTGAAAGATTTAAAATCCGAAAACGCTCTTTTTGGCAATGCGAAGGATTTGTTGTTTATCGACAAAAGTGCGGATGGAAAAACTTTATCCTTTCCTGGAAAAATTTCTTATAGCATCGAAGACAAAGAGTTCGCAATTGCGGATAGTAACCATAATCAGATTGTTACAGCAGATAGTGAAGGTCGTATCACTCGCCGTATCGGGTCTGGAAAAATCGGAAAAAGAGAGGGTACTTTTAACGAAGCTGAATTTTATCGTCCGCAGGGACTTTGTTACCAAGAAGGGTTGATCTGGATAGCCGATACAGAAAATCATTTGTTAAGAAGAATAGATGTGAAAGCTGAAACGGTAGCAACCTGCGCAGGAATCGGTATACAAGGGGCCGCATTAAAAAGAGGGAAGGGAGTACCCTTAAGTTCTCCCTGGGATGTTTCAATTGCAGATGGCTGGCTTTATTTTGCCAATGCGGGCAGTCACCAGATCGGTGTCTACCATATAGAAGAAGGAACCATAGAACCTTTCGCGGGTACTTCGCAAGAAGCTCTGATAGATGGCCCACGTTTTAACGGAGCCTTTGCGCAACCCTCAGGTCTTTCCACAGGCGACAATAAGTTGTTTTTAGCGGATAGTGAAACCAGTGCTATCCGCAGTGTTCGTCTCGATGAGTTTGGCTTCATCGCCACATATATAGGAAAAGGATTATTTGATTTCGGCGATCTCGATGGAAAAGGCAAGCTGGCGTTGTTGCAACATCCTCTAGGAGTTCATTATTCAAAAGATAGGGTCTATATCGCAGATTCTTACAATCATAAAATAAAAGTACTGGACTTAAAGACTCAAGACGTAACTACAGTCTCCTTTGATCTCGCAACCGATGGTATTGGGCAGCTTTGGGAGCCGGCAGGTGTGCTCGAACTTAACAACCGATTGTATGTTTCGGATACGAACAATCACCGAATTTTAAAAGTTGACCTTGAGTCGGGGAAGGCAGAAATATTTATTGTTTAGGCAAACATTGCGTAATGGGTTTTGCTTAGGTATGCTTGCTGGCAAATTTAAGTGCTTTTTTTAACAGGAAGTTATTGTGGAATCTCTTTTTACATATATTGAAAGTATTATTCTGGGGCTACCGCCTTTGCTGCAATTGCTTCTCGGTATATTTGGTATGCTTGGCGTGATCAAGCTTTTTATGTTTATTGTCGATTTCATTGAAGACCGCCGCGAAGGAAAAAAGTAGGAGTTTTCCCGTCACAAATCAAACTGCATCAGGTCGCGAGCTAGCATCAACTCTCCCTTATAAGTTTCCTGGACTGTATTGCGGATGTTTTCTAAATCACAAGGTGGATAAAAATGAGTGAGGCAAAGTTTTTTGCAATTTGATTCCATCGCCAGCTTGCCTGCAAGGGTAGGGCCCAAATGGCCTTCGGTTTTTTCTTCATCCGGCCAGGCGCATTCGAGAATCATCAAATCGGCACCTCTGCCTAGTTCAATCATCCCCTCGCAATAATCGGTGTCGCCAGAAAGTGCAACGGATTTCCCTTGGTCATTGGTGAAACGGTAACCTCGACTCATGGCAATATGTTTCACTTTTCCTACCTGAACTTTTAATTTTTCAAAATCATGAACCCCTTCATCTACTTCTGAAATATTCAGTTTATATTCGGTGGGCTTCAACCAATGTTTGAAAGCCAGCATGAGCTTATCGAAAAAATCCTGAAATCCGGGCCCGGCAATGATTTCGAGATCTTTTTTCCGAGCATCAAGTTGATAGCGTGAGCCAAATAAGAATGGAATGAGATCGCATACATGATCGGGATGGTTGTGCGTGAAAAATATGCGGTCAATATCGTGGTAGGTGACCCCCAGGTTGAGCAGTTGCCTCAGGTTTCCGTAACCGAAATCGACGAGAGAGTTAACTCCGTTGTCCTGAATGAGGACACCGGAGGAATTGCGGTGCAAGGATGGCACGGCTGTGCCTGAACCCAGTATTGTGATTTTCACCTGATTTAATCAGTAGGCAGATTTTATTGCATCTAGAATAGCTGTTTCCAGGCTACCCCAACTGGCTTCAGGTTTTTTTGTGACAGAAATGAAGTCTGCCATTAGGAACACCTGAGTGACTCCATCAATCGCAAACAACGCTTTGGCAACGGGAGAATCTACTGCGTCCTCGGCGTTGGCATAAGTTTTATGACCGGATTCAATAGAGTTGCAATTGAGTGCGTACTTCATCGCATTTTCGTTGGGGGTGGTTGAGACACTTACTTCGACTGCCATAGGTATTCCTTCCTTTTATTAAGTACGATCTGATTTTCTAAAAATTCCAAACGAACTGGTATAGCCATGCAGGAATGTGGCATTTCCCACAGGTCCTATCTCTCCATTGCAGAAAAATCCGCCCAATGGGATCTTCCCCAGTTTATTTTGGAACATGTTGGTATCGTGGTTTGCTTCTCCATAAAGATATTTACCTCTGCCGAGGCAAGAGAATAACAATGCGCCGCTGGCATTTTCCGCATGACCTTTGGACAGGTATCTTGTGAGCATTACATCGAGATCTTCTGATGACATTTTTTTGTCACGCAGATGGAATTGTACAAGTTGACCGGTTCTCATTATTGCGCCAATAGCCAGTGACTGACTTTCCCGGTCAACACCCATCAGATTGCGAATAAGGAAATCGCCTTGTTTTGGATCGTCTTTCATCGCGTCCATTTCGATTCCCAGAAATAGAGAGGTTTGTAAAAGCTTTTTGTCGTCATCGGATAGGGTTTCATTGAGATCTTGCAAAACCTCAAGAGTTGGCTTGCCATCGAGCTCTTTTAGTAGTGTGTCCTGACATGCGGTGATTTTCATAGGCTGACCGATAGGGCGGCAACCCTGCGCTACGATAGTGTCGACTTCTATGTCGCCGCTTAAAGCAATGCCAATCAACCCATTGTTGTAAATTTTATCTCCCAGGTAAAGCGCGTTACCGCCGGGACCCTGAGCGCCACTGGCGAGCCCTCCTACTTTTTTACTGTTGGGGTAGGCGAAGTCGACGCCAGCTAGAAACTCGTCGCCACGAAAAGAAAAAGGGTCGGCAAGAAAAATGAAATGCGGTTGGTCTTCAATGTTTACATCTAACCATTCTCGCCAAACCGATGGAGAAGTGTCTTGGTCTGGCAGCTGTTTGGTTTCGGAATAAATGGGCTGGATTTTCACACCTGGCATACTTGCACAAGTGATGCTGAATGCAGCCTGCTGTTCGACTTCCTCACCATTTCCAATAATTCCACCGCCAGAACAACCAAATAATACGCCGGGTTTGAGATAGCGGTTTACCAGATCGGGAATCTTGTCATAAAAATCTTTATATTGGGGTGCAACGAAAACAACGGTCAAGTCGGCCTGATCTTTACCCAGTTGTCGAATGATTTCCTCAGTGGCTTCTTGGACAGCAGCATCGATATCCGTTTTTTTTGAGAGGGCAGAAACCCATTTCATAGCTAACTCCTTAATATTTTTTTGATGATCCAGATATTAGATGCTAAATCGTCTATTGGGATTTAGTATTTAAAAATTCCAGAGCCGATTCGACTGATTGATTGCCACTTTGGATGCAGTCAGGAATGCCAATGCCGCGGTATGCACTGCCTGCCAGAAAAAGTCCGGGATAGTTCTTCAAATCTTCCATGATTGAATCGATTTTCTCAGAATGGTTCACATGATATTGCACATTTGATTTGTGGTTTTGAAATACTTTGCAGAAAACAGGTGTCTCATTGATACCCATTATTTCCAGTAGATCTTCTTTTACAAGTGTCGCCAAGGTTTCTTCATCTTTTTCGGCGATCTCTTCCTGAAGTGCACCGCCGAGATAACAGCGTAGCATTACATATCCTTCGGGAGCACGATGCGGGAATTTGGATGATGTCCAGGTACAGGCCAGAATACTGCGTCCTTCAGACCGAGGCACTACAAACCCGAATCCGTCAAGAGAGTGCGAGAAGCCTTCCTTTTTATATCCCAGGGTTACGGTAGCGGTGGAAACATATTTGATGCTACCCAATAATTCAGCCGAATCGGGAGCGACTGGTTGTAGCAGTTTTGCGGTGATAGCACCTGGAGTAGCAAGAATAACTGCATCAGCCATACATTCCCATCCGTCTTCAAGTTGTACACGCCAGCCCTCTTGGATTTTTTCGACGATCTTAACTTTTGCGTTAGATTTAAACTGGATGTTGGGCGATTTTTTTATCGCCGCATCGACCATTTCCCCCAACCCATCTTTCAATGTCATAAAGAGCGAGTAGGGGGTGGCGGGTCGTTTTCCTGCGTTCATCAGCATAGCTTTTTTGCGAGCCAGCATGCCGATAATGAGAGATCGATATTT
The DNA here is from genome assembly GCA_047610985.1 of Nitrospinales bacterium. Taxonomy (GTDB): domain Bacteria; phylum Nitrospinota; class Nitrospinia; order Nitrospinales; family VA-1; genus UBA8687. Next base: position 8,032 of record JBLFWU010000075.1, read on the forward strand.
ACGTTCTGTTTCAACAAACATGGGAAAGGTGCTACGAATGCTCATTTTTTCAGGATCACTGGCATAGATACCGGCGAGCATGGGTTCTGCCATTTTGTTGAGCGCTTCTTCACCCATTCTACGTCGTACGAAAGAAGCTAGGCTTTCATCAGAGTCGTCTGTCTTTTTTGGGATTAGCAGATCAAATCCCATGCGAATTTTCCCAGACAGACTGAATAAAGGTGTCAGCGCGAAAGGTAAAAACTTGGTGGGTATCATCAGACTCAGACCGTCCGGCATGGTTACCAGTTTGCCGTCCGTGTAAACGAAGGTGCTGGGAGCGCCAGGGTTAGTTCCTGTCAGTCGATCTTCCAGTCCCAGTTGTTTGCAAAGCTGGATACCGGCAGGTTTTTGCGAGATAAACGAGTCTGGTCCGCGCTCAATGACGAATCCATCGGACTTCTCCGTCGAGATTTTGCCGCCAAACCGGTCGCCCCCTTCCAGTAAAATACATTCGAGGTCAGAACCGTCATTGATTTCACGTTGAATACGGTGAGCAGCTGCTAGCCCGGCAATGCCGCCGCCAATTATAATAATTTTTTTCATGTTTATATTATGTCAGGTTTTTAGAAATTATTGCCCGGCAAAAACTTTTTTTAACAGGTCGGTTGCTCTAGCAGTAGGGTCTGTTCTTATTTTAGTTTCTTCTTTGCCCATCATAAGGAATAGTCCACTCAAAGCTTCATCGGTTACGTATTGATTGAGGTCAAAGGGCTTGGCCTGCATAAAGGGCAGGCTGTTGAAAATGTCGAGCATTTGTTTGAAGTTTGCAGTGCCGCCCACTTTGTCAAGGCTGGAAGAAATGGTGGGTTGGAAGGCACTGGAAATCTTGTCATAAGTTTTGGCCTTCAAGTAATCTGTCGCGGCGGTGTTGCCACCTTTTAAAACCTGCTGGGCATCGTTGAAGTTCATGTTGGAAATGGCATCTACTATGATGGACTGTGCTTGGGGAGCAGCCGATTCTGCCGCACCATTCATACTTTTAATAAAGCTGTCTACCACATCTCCCTGCCCTGCTGTTTTTAGCACGTCAGAAATATTGGAGATTGACGATGGCATGGGAATCGCAATTTCTTTGTTATTAAGATAGCCATTATTTGCCGCTAGGGAGCCAATAGCGTTTTGAGTGCCAACGGTAAGGGCTTCTTTGAGCCCTGAAATCATGGAGTCGGTGGAAAGAGAGGGCGAAGAAGAGGATGTAGGGGTTTTCAATGTTTCCATGATGCTGTCAAACATTCCTGCATGGGCTGGCATAACTTGAAGTAGCAAGATTGTAATAACCCAGATCCGTTTCATTTTTTTCTCCATTGAGGTAAAAGTATTTTTCTAATTTTAGAAAGGTAATTTGAATCCGCCGGGTAGTGATAGTGGCGGTGATTTGATCCCCGATTCCCCGCCTTTAGCTTGACCTAATAATCCGCCATAGGCAGACTGGTTTTCTTCCAGTATCTTGTTTTGTCCTAGCAAACCTGAAAGGGATCCTTTTGCGCCTGCTATAGAACCTCCGGCTTTCTGTTGAATGGCTTTCATTAAGGAGCCTTCAAATCCTTTCATCTTCCCAGCCAAGGCGTTTTTAACTGCTCCTGAAATAATATCGTTCAGATTTGATTGGATATCTAACTGGTAATTTTCGATTGTTCCGCGAATGCCAATTGTAATGTTGATAAGGTCGATGGCAGAAAGAGAATCGGCAATGGTGTTAGCCAGCTCATTACCGTTTTGTTTTGGGATGGACAGTGAAATATTTTCGAGTTCTGCTTTAAAGTTTCCATCTAGTTCGTTTTCATTTGTAATCTTTAACTGTCCGTTTATATTGGCCGAACCGCCTTTAATTTCTCCTGCTCCTTCACTTTGAATACCTTGAAGGTTCAGCCCCTGGAAATTTATTTTCAACGTGTCTTTGCTTTGGCTGCCTGTTTTGTCAATTTCTACATTGAGGCTAAAAGAATCGAACTTATCATTTCTTTCTGATTGAAAATCCATAACGGCCGGTTTGCCGTAAATCTTGGGATTGTCCGTTAGATCTTTTAATTCTCCTTTAACTTCGGTGTCGAGCAAGCTCAAAGAAAGATTTGCGTGTCGCAATAAAAAATCAGGGTGAGTCTGCGCAAATCGAATGTCTGCGCCTTTGCCACGAACGTACTGATAGTCCTCTTTTGCGGGGGTTTTGGGTTTGTTGAGATAGGGACTCAGCATTTTATAAGCTTTCCAGGCTTTGTCGAGTTTAGCTTTTAAGGGGCCCTCTATTAACGTTCCCAGTGCATTGCTTCCGCCATCCGCGCTTAGAGAGTATTTTTTCTTCAATCGGTCAAAATCTTTTTTGGGCAAGTCTTTCAGTTCTGCTAGTTGTTTTTTAGCGGCTTGTACATCGTTCTCAAATTCTGACTTAAGGGATGCGATGCGACTGATGCGATCTTGAATTTCTTTCTGTAGATTTTTGAATTCCTGTATTGTTTCCGGGATGCTTGCAAGACCGCCGCTCTTAATTTTTTCTTGTAGTTTTTTCAGTTTCTCTTGAGTTTCTTTCAGGGCGTTGGGGTTCAGGTCTGTGGCGAATTTGTTTTTCCATTTTGATTCCAGATTTTCTATGGCCTCTTTGGCCCGGCTTGCGGCTTCTAGGGTTTCTAGTTTTTCTGACTTGAGGATTTCTTCTGGAGATTTTATGTCAATTCCGCCGAGCCCTGGCAGGCTGATGGAGCCTGATTCTTCGTTTTTTTGATTCGCAGAGTCACTTTTGTTGGATGAATTAATAATTTTCGCTGGAGACTTGCGTTTTTGATTCAGACGTATGCCATTGGCCTGCAAATCATCAATTACAATTTTCCGGACGAGGGCTTTGTTGCCATCCATATCCATGGAAAGATTCTCGATTTGCAGTAGGTTTTCCATGTTGTTATTGGGGTTAGCTATTTCCAGCCCATCAATTCGAACAGCCTGCGACAGGAGAGAGGTGGACAACGATGCTAAGTCGATTTGTGTTTTTGCAGATTGTGATCCGTTTTTCTCGATACCTTGTTCAATCATTCCATCCATAAACAGAATTAAAAATGCTGCGATGGCGCCTCCGATAAGGGCAAATGCAATAACACCTTGCCAGCGAAAAATTTTCATTTTCCACCTCCTGAAAGAGTGTCATAGACTTTTGCGATCTTGAGCGATTTTAGGATAGGAATTTTTTCAAAGATGCCCTGTATATGCTGTCGGTATTTTCTAACCAAAAGATTGATTAGAAAAAATAAGGGCACCGATGCGGCGATAGAGAACAAGAGACTGCCCATTACCAGCGTATTGTTCAGCCTATCAAAGAGGAAAATGGGATTGTTGAAAAATCCGTTCCAGAACTCCTGCATTCCTTCTGCTGTCAAAACAGCGAGGCCGATTTCGTGGAAAATAGGATCGAGGATATAAGCGATTCCAGAGAAAAAGAAAAGGCCAACGATGAGAAGTGCGAAGTTTAAGTTGATGATAAAAGCCAGAAAAATAAGGAAGATATTATGCGGTGTCCAAAGCGGCATTAGGCCGATGATTCCGCCGAAGGCTAGTCCGAGACTCAGCTGCCAGGGTTTTTCGTCTGAGTTCAGTGCTTTAAAAATTTTCAGTACCTGGCGAATCATAATATCCTCTTAATTGGGGTTCGGCAGATTATACCCTTGTAGGATTAAAAACTCGAATGATATTGAGGGAAGTAGAGGGTGCTATCAAGAAATAGTTTTTTGATTCAACCTTCTTTGTAAATATATTTAGCACTCTCGATTTCTGGAAATTCTGTTTTCAGATTTTCGAGCAGCAGAGTCAGGGAAATGGATTGAGCGTCTTCCATTTCATGGCGTGTGCCAATAACGCAAATACCCAGGCAGGTCTCATCGAACTTAGGAGAATAAGCTCCCACTTTGGAGGAATGCCTGCCCATCAAAATTTGCCCCTGAGGGTCGATGATGAAATGAAAACCAATTTCGCCATTGCCGGCTTTTTTAATGTCTTCATAAGTTAGGGAAGCGTCCCCCGTAAAGCATACGATTGCGAATTGAGTAGAGTCTCTTTTTTCCATAGGAGCAAAATTTTAAAGGGGGGTTGTTACTTAGTTTAGTAGGAAAGACTGATGCGGTTATTAGTTTATTCCTCGTGCTACACCCGTTGAGCCTCCCTGGAAGCCGTCCCCAAAATTTCTACCAACGGTTGAATCGTGAGCATCGCCAAGAAATTCCATGGGAAAACCTGCCCCGCTGGATTCGATATATACGATACCCCAAAAATTTAATTGTGACAGGTTGCTGAATTTGCGTACGCCATTTACGACAGTAGAACTCGCAGGGTCTTCGTTAAGCCCCACAGCTCTTATATTTCCAAATTGAGCTGAATCCACCGTGAAAATTAAATGCGTTTTAGAATCGACAATAGTCGAGTTGATGGTTGAGTGGGAAACGTTGGCCACAAAAATTCGGTGTGTTTCGCCTGCGTCAACTGTGAATATTGCTGCTCTGCCTGCTGCATTGTTCACGAATGTTGTCATGCCAATCACTTCCAGACCTACACCAATTTGAGTTTGGGCGGTGTCTAGGGAGGGGTGGCTCACAGATATGAAGGTGTAGCTGTCATTGGGAACTGCCTGCGCATAAGGTGATAAAACCACCCGTGATTTCAAATTGGTTTCGGGGACAATGATTATTTGAGCCACTACCAGATTAGGGAGTAATAAGAAAAAAA
>JBLFWU010000076.1:0-12409 GCA_047610985.1 Nitrospinales bacterium
TTCGCCTCCCTCCTGAATATGGATTACATACAGGAAAGAAAGCTTAACGTGAGTGGTACACTTTTACTCCGCCAAAACAAAAAATATTCAACGACTCACTGGTACATTATTACTCCGCCGTTCTCAAACTCTTCTAAGCCGTGGGGTTTTCTCTGTATTTTTGGTTGCTTTGATATTTTTTTTCTTTACTATTTTTTTTTCCATAATATTTTCCTTTTTTGAGGATTAAATAAACATCATTTCCATCACCCCCTTTACTTTGTTCTTTTTTGTTTTTTGAAAATTAATGAAAAAATCATTTTTTCAAAAAACCCCCTTAAATACCGAATATTTTCTTATTCATACTCGCCACAACCTTTGTTGTATGCGAATCCGTAATGTGCGCATATTTTTTCACCATTTGAAGTGTCTTGTGGCCCAATATTTCAGCAATTTCTGCGAGGCTTGCCTGATTCATTGCCAAATAGCTGGCCGCACAATGGCGGAGATCATGAAATCGAAAATCTTTTATGCCCGCATCTTTTAATACGCTTTCCCATGGGTTTCTCAGGTTGAATGGTTTGTCCCCATCAGTATTTGGAAAGATTAATGACGTGTCTTGACGGCGACCTTGATGACGGGAAGACAATATTTCTAAAGCGCGACCGACAATGGGCAAAGATCGTCGTTCATTATTTTTTGTATCCTCAATAAGAGCCGATCCTCTATCGAGATCAACATCACCCCATTTGAGTTGTAAAATTTCATTTTTTCTTGCCCCTGTGGAGAGCGCAAGAACCACAATGCAGTAAAGCGTATTATCTTTTTGCAATCTACAAGATGTAAGTAGGGCCATCCTTTCCTCATCGGATAAAACTCTAACTCTGCCTCTGGGCTCCTTGGGCTTGGAAACTTTTTTCATAGGTGAAGAATCCGCCCATCCCCATTCCCTAATAGCAATAGTGTAAACATGAGATAAGGCGCTCAAATAGCGAACTGCTGTGGATTTCGAACGTTTTTTTCCTCTGAGCCCTTTTTCCTTCAAAAGCTTATCTCGGCATTGGGAAATCATCAATGGTGTTACATCAGATAGTAGTTCGTTTCCCAATTGATCTTCCCACCAACCAAGTTGAGTGCTTTGGTCCCGTTCCATAGAAGCACTTTTATGAGGCAAAATATCTTCAAGATATTTTTGAATCATGTCACCAAAGGTATGGCGTTTTGATTCGACCACTTTAAAAATCCGGCCTTTGTAAATATCTGCTTCCGTCTGCTGAGCCCACTTCTTAGCATCCGTTTTACGTTTAAAAGTCCGTGCAAGGGAGCGATGCCCCTTCAAACGAACTTTGGCGCAGTAAACCGTTTCCCTACTCTTATTTTTTCTTTCCCAAAAAGTTGCCATTTCTCTTTTGCCAATAGGTTTTCTCCATTTTATTAAAACTGTACATTTTTTTCAACTACAGATTTTTAATCAGGATAAAGTACTTGAAATATAAGACATTATTTGTACTTTTGACATCTTTAAGACAACTTGTTATTATAGATGTCAAATACAGGAATGCAGTAATAGCCTATAAAATCAGTTATTTATTGCGGATATTTCTAGTGTCACTATTTGATTAAGTTGTTATAAAAGAGGCTGGCTTTTTGTTATTAGGGTAAAAAGGCCTTCCCGGTTGCTCAATACATGACGCAAATGGTTTTCCAGGGCGAGATGATTTTTGATTTAGATTGAGAAAAACTTTTTAATATTGACCATGGGTGGGATGAATTTTATTGAGGTGGGACCCGGCGCAATTGGAACGAAGGGTTTTTGGGGATTAAAAAAAACTCACCCGACCGAAAAAGGGCATGAGCAAATCTATTTTTTTTTGAAAGACAAGTGTCATCAAAAATGTCATTTAAACAGAGAGGGTTTGCAATGGGTTTTCACAAGTCCCTGATAAATATGGAGTGAATGGAGCCAGCGGTGAGAATTGAACTCACGACCTACTGATTACGAATCAGTTGCTCTACCCCTGAGCTACGCTGGCATAATTATCGGTGGGAATTTAGAAGGGGTACTTTAACCGGATTTACCGTTAAAAATCAACCGCAAAACCATACTGGGAACCCGCATCAAGGTAATCGTTATCTGGTACTCTCACCTAACCATCCCCCTGGATGGGAGAGGGAGAAAAAACTGCTGAATCGCCGCGTTCTTTCCGGTCACTCGCGATGATGGCAGCTAACACCTTAAGCTTGCTTGGCTTCATGCTTCTCTTGATTCCATCCGCCATCTGGGCCGCAACGGATGCAGCGGATTTGTTTAAACATTTCCTCCCAATCCGCATCTGTTGCTACATAGTCTAAAATACATCGAAGTGCTTTCGACTTATCACCCAACCGGTATTTATCGCTGGCATACTCAAGCATTTTGACGAGATCTTCTTGTACATCAAATTCAACGGCTACTTTTTTTCCAGCCATATTTTCTTCCCTTCAATTTATTGTTTTATTGTGGTTGCCAGTTTTCCATTCGATAGGCAGAATCCCAAAACATCCATTCCAACCGAGTTGATGTAATAAAAGCTTCTTTCATTTGTTGTAGCTGCTTATTATTCGCATCTTTGGCGACACGGTCTGTTAAGTCTATAGCATTTTTTACCACGTCTTGAAATTCCTTACCAGAATACATATCAATCCATTTCTGATATGGGTTTTGCGCAGCTGCACTTTTATGTATATGCAATCCTACTTCCTGGTAGATCCAGAAACAGGGCAACAAAGCCGCAAGGGATTCTTCATAACTGCCATGTGTTGCTTTCGAGATCAGAAAACTAGTGTAGGTGAAACAGCCCGGAGCTTTTTCAACATCTAGTTTTATACCGTAAAAGTCGAAATAAAATTCATGTAGCCCACGCTCTGCGATGATCGCTCCTTTAGAAAAATCGAGAAGTAAGACAAGGTCATTGGGGTTGGTCGCGCGAGAAGCGGCAATCGCAAGTGCACGAGCAAAATCCACCAGATATAAGGAGTCTTGCTTCATATAAAACTGAAATTTCTCCTTGGCAAGCGTTCCCTTAGCCAGTCCTTGATTAAAGGGATGCTCTAAAATAGATTTATATATAGGTTCAATTGCCTTCCAGGCAGAATCAGAAAAAGACATACTGTTAATTTCCCCAAATATTATAAAAATGCATGACGGGTCCTTTACCATGGCCCAATTTTTTATCTGCACCCGCTATAATAGCTTGTGTGAGATAAGTTTTTGCTTCTTTAACGGCATCTTCTAAATTATAAGACCGGGCAAGAAAAGCCGCGATCGCAGAAGAAAATGTGCAACCAGCACCATGTAAGTTTTTGGTATTAATTCGTTCTTGTTTTAGCCATTGCGGGTTACCGTCTTCAATCACCAAGCAATCGTCACTGGTACCAGCCGATAACGCCCCCCCTTTGACAACAACTGCCTTGGGTCCTAATTTATTTAGGTCAATCGCTGCCTGTTGCATGGACTCAAAAGATTCAATCGAATAACCCAATAATGCCTCGGCTTCAGGTATGTTTGGTGTGATTATTGTTGCCAATGGAAACAGCTCATTTTTTATAGATTCAACAGCTTCTTCTTGTAATAACCGATCTCCACTCTTTGCAAACATCACGGGATCGAGCACGATGGAACATACCTTAATTTCACGCAAGCATTTTGCGACGACTTTAACAACAGAAGTGTTGAACAGCATACCTATCTTGATAGCATCGACACTGATATCTTCTTGGATTGAATTGATTTGTTCTTCTATAAATTTCGGTTCAACCTCCTGGATACCATGAACTCCTTTAGTGTTCTGAGCCGTCAATGCGGTGATGACCGACATCCCATAACAGCCTAGAGCAGAAAAGGTTTTAAGGTCTGCCTGAATTCCCGCACCGCCGCTGTTATCTGACCCTGCAATTGTTAAAGCACGGTAATAATTCATATCTTGAAAATTTTATAAAAGTTTCGCAATGATTCAATGCGCCGCACTAATGATGTTGACCAAGCAGTTTTAATATTTTTAAGATCCTCTTCTGCTTCTTCAATGTGCGAAAGAGCCAAGTCGCTTTTTTCAATTTTTAAAAATATTTCTGCCAAATCAACACGAATTTGAGTTTCTTCTTTTCTGTTTTCAATATATTTGGCAATTTTCAAAGCTTGTTCAAAGCATTCGATTGCTTTCTCCCATTGTTCCAGTTTTCGGTAATTGAGACCGATGCCAACCAGCAGCTCCAATTGTTTGTCGTCATCTTCTAATTCACGGTAGCTATCAAGGGCCTTAAAGTAGCAATCTATTGCCTTTTCAATTTTCCCCTGCTTTACAAATACAAATCCGATACCGTTGTATGAAGTGCCTACATATACATGTAATCCTTTAGATTCTGCAAGAACTCGTTGTTCTTCATAATAGTTTTTTGCTCGATCTATATTTCCAGAAACCGCATAGGCATCCCCCAGGTTTGCCAGCAAACCACAGATTTCTTCAAAATTTCCAAACTCCTGTGAAATGTTTAATTGCTCTTGAAAATACTGAATTGCTTTGCGAGTTTGCCCCAATCGGGAATAAGCAAGTGCAAGCGCCGACAACGCATTCTTTTCCGCTTCTCTATCGGCGATCCCACGCGCTTTTTGCAAAAAAATAGTTTCCGCTTCGATCATCTTTCGCACTTGCATAAGGTCAGACGATTCTAAATCGACTTTGTCTTTTTTTGGATTTTTGCCATCGATTTCTGACAGTCGTTGATAATTGACTTCCACCGACTCTGTCAATTTCCCTTTCACCTCTTTAATAAAGCTTAGTTCTTCTTCCAGATGTTCGAGAAGATCTTCCATATCCTCAGACCAGAAAACAGTTCGCAAATGATGGGATCTGCAATCGATCAACTTCTTTAACGCGCCCGGGACGTTGTCCTTCTCTGGCAACTTTGCGTCGTCGATCAATATCGGAACAATTAAAATATCTTGATTCATTGCCGATATTATTTCAAATCGAATTTGTTCATTATCAATAAGATTATAAGCAGAAATATCTTCTTCGGGTGGAGATGAGTCGGCGCAGACGACAACGATCAATACATCGCAGCCTTCAATTTGAGTTTTTCTTCGTTGTTTTGAAATATCTTCGTTGTAGTTTGAGACTTTACATTCTGCTTCTAAAAAGGATTCACTTTGACGAGCAATTTTATGCGAAAAAGTTTCTGCGTGTGGGGAGCTTGAGCTGAAGTAGATTGACGACACGTTTTAATCAGTTTTAAGATTGTTAAAATGCTGAAAAAAGCCAAGTTCGACCACAAAAAATTATTCTCATATATTGGGATTAGTTATTATAACTACTTATTTCCTAACAAAAAACCAAATTGCATAATCGTAGTTGGAATTTCAATTATGCTAAACTTTGATTATTTGCAACCTACAAAAGGGTGATCTATGTTTCAGGTTCTTATTTGTTTTGTCGCGCTCATCGGAATGAATACCGGGCAACTCACACATGCTTCTGACTCCACCGACCAGCTTAGGGCCGTAGAGTTCCCAACCTCATCTTCGGGACTTGCGCAAAAACATTTTATTCGTGGTGTGGCAGCCCTGCATTCCTTCTGGTATACAGAAGCTTTAAGTGCCTTTGAGCAATCTACAATTGCTGACCCTGATTTTGCAATGGGCTACTGGGGGCTGGCCATGGCTCACAATCACCCTCTCTGGGAAGACCAAGATGGAAAATCTGCAAGGGAAGCCCTTTCAAAGATAACGGAATCTTCGAAATTAACACAACGGGAGAAGGGCTATATTCATGCCGTCCGACTTCTTTATGGTGATGACGAAAAACGCATACGCGATAAAGCGTATTCCAAAGCCATGGAAAATATCTATCGCAACTATCCTGATGATTTAGAGGCCGCTTGTTTTTACAGCTTATCAAAATTGGGTGTCGCCAGAAATTCGGTCAATAAATTAAGATTGCAGGTTGAGGCCGGTGCTATCGCTCTTGAAGTTTTTTTGAAAAATCCCGATCATCCCTGCGCTGCGCATTACGCTATCCATGCTTTTGATCACCCCGATCTGGCGCGACTTGCCTTACCTTCCGCCAAACGGTACGCGAAAATTGCACCGGCTTCACATCATGCTCAGCATATGTCGGCGCATATTTTTGTGCAACTTGGCATGTGGACTGATGCGGTAATGTCTAACAAAAATGGCTGGCGAACTTCAGTCGACTGGGTAGAGCAGAAAAAACTGCCGCGAAGCGAACGTGATTACCACAGTTTGCAATGGCTGCACTACGCATACCTGCAACAAGGGCTCCTTAAAGAAGCTGAAAGTATTTTTGATATCCAGCAAAAAGATATGTTGGAAGGAATTCAGTCTCAATCCAATTTAAGAGCCGGAAAATATTATTATCGCATGCTCGCTGCCAGAGTTGTTGAAACCGAGCAATGGGAATCGGCAAACCGGTTTCCTTTACCTGATGGTTGGAAACCCAAAAGCTTTTCTCTGGCTGGATATAATTTCGCACGCGGATTCGCCGCCGCGATGCATGGCAAAATTGATGAGGCAAATAAGTATCTTAGAGAGATACAAGTCTTACGAGAAAAAGGGCTCCGCGAAAACTATTTCAAGCGTATTGAATATCTACAAGTGTGGGAGCTCGAAATTCAAACAGCGATTAAACTTTTTGAGAAAGATTATAAAGCGGCCATTAAGCTTGCGAAACAAGCAGTTTTGCTGGAGGAGAAATTACCCGCACCTTCTGGTCCGCCACGTATTCTCAAACCTTCTTATGAATTGCTCGGAGAAGTTTATTTGAAAGCTGGTAAACCCATTCAAGCGTATGAAAAATTTTCAATCTCCTTATTACGGCATCCCAACCGAATTCGATCTTTGGTGGGTGCGGCCCGCGCCGCCGATGCTAAGGGTGATAGAGAAGCTGCAATTGAGAACTATCAGCAGGTGATCAAGCAATTTAAAAATGCTAATTCGGAGTTGCCTGAATTCAATGAAGCGAGAATTTTTTTGACAGGAAAATAAAACTGGAGATGCGAGATGTCAGGGAATGAATCTGCTTGCTGTTCGTTTATTGTAAGTGCATGGGTGTAGAACCTTTGATCAACACCTGGGCTGCCTTTTTGGCTCTTACTGCGCTGAGATGCGAGTTGTTCACTTGAGCCATAGTGATGGCCCCTTCTATTAACAGCATAAACTGTTCAGACAATTCATCTGCATCCTGTAATGCTGCTTTTTCTGCCAAACTTTGGATGTACCTCTGAGTCAAAATTTTTGATTCCTGGCAAACACTTCGTATGGATGTGCCTTCTTCGGGGTACTCACCCATTGCCCTGACAAACAGGCATCCTGAGAAATTTTTGCTGTTAAACCATTCCTCTAAAATATCAAAAATCACCAGCAGACGATCCTTTGGGTTTTCTGCTTTTGCTTCAACAGATCGCATAAAGGAATTACGGTGGCGTTCGTCGTAGTAGCGAAGAACTGCAAGGATAAGCTCTTCCTTAGACTTGAAATGATGATAGAGCGTCTTTTTAGTGATGTCCGCTTTTTTTGCAATGGCATTAACCCCTACCGCGCTGTATCCAGTTATCGAAAATAACTCCAGTGCCGCCTGAATTAATTGTTCGCGTTTTGATGATAGTGGCACAACATATCCTCCTTTGATTCTCTTGGTATACCATTTTGTATATCAAATTTTAATATAAATCAAAAATAAGTATATATTTTAAATATTTGTACGCGATTTAATCGCATTAAGTATTGCTAATAAAGGTTTATTTTTTATTCGCCCAAACTGTAAGGAATTTTCCTTCAGGCATACCAATCTGTATATTTTTTAGGAAATATGCTTTTAACTTCAATTTTAAGGAGATTCAGTTATGAATTCAGTATTTAAACGTGGGACCCGCTTTTTCGCTGTAGCTGCTTTAATAATCGGTCTGTTCGCCAATGGTGCTGCTGGCATGGGAAATGGAACAGAAAATTCTACCCCGGTGATGGGTGGGTATGATCCGGTTTCTTATTTTAATGCAGGTGAGCCTCAACGTGGAAGTGGTTTCCATACAGCCGCTCACGAAGGTGGTACCTATTTGTTTGCAAGTAAAGAAAACAAAAAAATGTTTGAAGCCAATCCAGAAAAATACGCACCGCAATTTGGTGGATATTGTGCATATGGCGTGGCAGTAGGTAAAAAGTTTTACTCAGATCCGACCATTTGGAAAGTTGTCGATGGAAAATTGTATTTGAACCTCGACAAAAAAATCCAAGCAAAATGGAATGAAGATATGAAGGGCCACATTAACAAGGCTCATTCTAATTGGAAAGGCATAGAACACAAACACCCTTCAGAACTTTAATTTAATCCTCGTCAAGGGGAGAAGAAAATATCTTCTCCCCTGACCTTTTTTCAGCACAATTATTGAAAGGATAAATCATGCAAACAGGAAGTCTATCAGGTACCGATGCTGAACATCCTGCATCAGGAACTGTAAAAATCGAAGGAAGCACTGTTTTATTGGAGAACGTAAATATTACTGAAGCTCCTGACGGAAGGGTTATTTTAACCAAAGATCTGGACCAGGCTTCAGGGGTTAGCTTAGGAAATCTGCAAGGGTTTACGGGTAGTCACGGATATACCATTCCAGATGGCACACAAACCAGTGACTTTAATTCACTGATCATCTGGTGTGACCAATTTAAGGTTCCCATTGGGAAGGTAGAATTTTAATTTGATAATTGATGCAGAAAAGGGGCCTGTTTTCTCTATATCTATTGGGAACAGGTTGCCTCTTCTGCATTTTTCAAATAATAAAATTTTGTAACAGGAGAAATATAAATGAAAAACACAGACATAGGCTCAGTAACTGAAGTTAATGATGTAGGAGATGAAGGTTTTGAAACTTTGGTAATGCAATCCGATAAACTGGCTTTGATCGATTTCTGGGCCGACTGGTGTCAACCTTGTCACATGCTAGCCCCTACGGTTCAGGCTCTAGCTGAAGATTATGCAGGGCAAATTTTCGTGGGCAAAGTGGATATCGAGGCCAACCCGATTACACCTCATAGATATGAGATTCGTAGTATTCCCACTTTATTGCTTTTCAAAGAAGGTGAATTGATGGAACGGCTTACAGGTGTGAGGCCAAAAGAAGAAATTGAAAGCATTATTAAAGTACATTTATAAAGGAAAAATATGTTGAAATATAAAGTAGGTATGGCTTTCGTTCTCACGCTAACTTTAGTTTGCGCTTTAGCAGTTATAACTAATGCAGAAAAACCTTTTGCGCCGAATGTGGACTTAAAAAGTGGTGCCATCAGTGTTCCTGATAATTACACCCGGTGGGCCACGCTTGGAACCTGGGCGCATGCAAATACAGAAGGAAAGCCTGGCTCACATGAATATCATGTTGTCTACACTCAACCTGAAACAATAGATTATTATCAAGAGCATGGGCGCTATCCTGATGGAGCGGTGCTGGTCAAGGAACTTCTCCACGCTGAAACAATGCAGATGACTACTGGCCCGGCTATTAGCCATGCTACAAAAATTAAAGGCTGGTTTGTGTTGGTGAGAGACACTGAGGGCCGATTTGAAAATTCCAAGCTATGGGGTGATGGTTGGGGGTGGTCTCTTTTTAATGCTCCCGATTCTAAAAATACCGTTTCAACGAATTACCAGGAAAATTGCCTTGCTTGTCATCTTCCAGCCCGTGATTTAGCTGGGGATGATGTTCATGAAGAGGATAAATGGATTTATACGATTGGATATCCTGTTCTCAACAAAAGTTGAAGTACAATGGTATAAAAAATTTGCAGGAGTATTAGATGCATTTTATAAAATGTTCAGAAATCTGGGGTGGCATTCACTCTGCGGATGAGAATATTAAAACAAAAGGCCTCACAGCCAGCATGTACTGCAAGCCATTTGAAAGTAACGAAGGTGGGGATATCTATTATTTCAGTGTATGTGGAAAAGATATCCTTACCCGCATTGCTATTGGTGATGTTGCTGGGCATGGCGAAAGCGTTAGTAAAGTAAGCGGGCAATTATATGAATCCCTTTCCAGCAATATGAACAAGCATAAAGGGAGCAATATATTAAGCAATTTAAATGAAATTATTTCAAAGGAAACCAAAAAAGCCATCACCACGGCGGGCATATATACCATAGACAATTCGACATCTACGCTTGCATTTTCAACGGCAGGGCACCCCCCTTTTTACATGAAATTAAAAGGTGCCAAAGAATGGAGCGAAGTTATGCTGCGAGACCATACTCCAAAAGGGAATATACCTCTGGGTACTTTGGCAGGAACCCATTTTGACGAAGAAACAGTGGAGGTCAATTCAGGAGATCAGTTTTTTTTCTTAACAGATGGATTGTTAGAAGCACCAAATAAAACTGGAAATATGTTTGGGAGAGCAGGGTTGATGAAGGTCTTAAAACAAAATTCTGACAGCAATATAGATGATTTAAAACAGCAAGTTTTGCATGCACTCAGCGATCATGTTGACGGAGGGTTTCTCACGGATGACCTGACATTCATGGCCGTAGAAATAAATTAGAGAAGCACTTTTAACTTTATCTCTAAACAGTTACCGGACCCACTAGAGATTTAGAATTCTCAATAAGAATTTTGGCTGCTTGTTTCGCTTGAGCAGCACATAGCGGAGAATTGTTAACTTGCGCCATTGTGATCGCGCCTTCTAATAATAAAACAATTTGCCCCGACAATAGTTCCGCATTATCTAATGCAGCTTTTTCTGCCAGGCTTGTTATGTAATTTTGAGTTAACCTTTTTGCCTCCTGGCAGAAACGTCGAATGGTTGTGTCTTCTTCCGGGTATTCTCCCAAAGCAGTCACGAATAGACATCCATAAAAATCCTCCTCACGAAACCATTCTTCAAGAACATCAAAGACCACTAATAAGCGGTCTTTGGGGTTTTCTGTTTTCCCTTCCACCACTCGCATAAAGTCATTTCGAAATCTCTCATCACGGTAGCGAAGGGCTGCAAGAATAAGCTCCTCTTTTGACTTGAAATGATGATAAAGCGTTTTTTTTGTGATGCTCGCTTCTTTTGAGATTGCGTCAACGGTTACCGCATGAAAACCATTTTTCACAAACAATTTTATAGCCGCCTGAAGCAGTTTTTCTCTTTTTGACGATGTGTTCAACTTATTATCCCCTCATCCAAAATATATACTGATTAGACTACTATAGTCCGTAAAATGGTTAACTATTTTATAGAATTACAATAGAACCTTAAAATATAAAAACTATAAATTGCTATTTTTAAATGGATTAATGGAATTTATCTGATTTTGTAAGGAATCTCTCCCCAAATATACTAATTAGTATATTTAATTCATCAATCATTACGGATAAAGGGGATTTTTACAATGAAACCTATTTTAAAACGAGGATCACAAATTTTGGCAATAATTACATTGGTTTTATCTCTATTCTCAGTATCTGCTTTTGCAGACACGAGAGTTGGAGCGGAAAACTCGGCTCCCGTGATGGGAGGATACGATCCCGTTTCCTATTTTGAAACAGATAAACCGATGCGTGGTAATGGTCACTATTCAGCCGTTTACAATGGCGGCACCTACCTTTTTGCCAATAAAACTCATAAGAAGATGTTTGAAGCAAATCCAAAAAAATATGCACCGCAATTTGGCGGTTACTGTGCTTATGGTGTAGCGAAAGGAAAAAAGTTTTATTCAGATCCAACCACCTGGGCCGTTATCAATAGGAAGTTATATTTGAATCTGGATAAAAATATTCAGAAGAAGTGGAACAACGGAATGAAAAGCCATATTGTTCAGGCTCGAACAAACTGGAAAGACATAGAACACAAACATCCATCAGAGCTATAATCAAACAACTAACTATGGACTGAGGGAACGAGGCTGTTAAATTTTATGAAGCTTTAGCTTTCCTAATCCATTTTTTGTAAATTAAAATTCTGGCTTGAGAGGCTCCATCCATGCGGATTTCAGCACATTATATTTTTTCGATTGTCATTCTGGCAATTTACGGGGAAAGAGTTTGCCCCATTATTGAAAGCATCGGCCAACTAGACTGGACGATCAGGCTCACCGTTGTCTTCACAGCTTTGTTTTGCATCCGCCCTCTTTTTGTAAAATGGATAATTGAAAAATCCCGTTGGCAAAAACAGCCTCAACGCCAGTTTTTTTTGGAATGGTTCCTGTTTCTGGTGGGTGCCTCAATACTGGCCTGGTACAACAGCTATGAAAACTACGCTGATATTGTAAGTAACGCGAGTTATGGTGATATCTGGTGTATGAGGAATGAGGAGGCGGCGTCCCCTTTGTTGTAAAATTGTTTTCTTCGAGAAAAACAATAAAAGCAAAAGGAGGCACCACCATGATTAAGGATAATATTATTT
>JBLFWU010000077.1:0-12071 GCA_047610985.1 Nitrospinales bacterium
TCCACAACCTCATCCAGTGTCAGATCATTTCTGCGACGGCTCATCATCTTCCGGACAGCTGCTTTATCCAGTTTTGGAATAGCGCAAGCCATAGTCGTCCTAACAGATCGTGCAAAATAAAGATACCGTACCCGCAATCAGGCACATGCTAAGCTTTTAGGTGAGAAACAGCAACATCAGGGATGTTAGCCCTATAATTTCAGGCCTGAGGAAAGACAAGATGAGGCAAAACAATAAGATTATTTTGAAACGGATATATCAAAAAAACGAAACACACGATCCATTCATAATCTTCACTCCGCAAACAAGTCGGGAATCCTTCAAACATCGAAATCCAGACCTTATATATTCAGGCTCACCTGGGCTATCTGCCCCTGAAGCTCTTAACGCAATCAAAAAGCCCCCCCGTAATGCCGTGCAAAAACTATTTTTTGAACCTGTCAAGGACAGGTGGGGTATCCGTGAACTGCTTTAGGCTTCCTACCTGAGCAGGCATGCACACCGCAGCCGATTCATCAACCCCTTTTACGAAGTGTTGGCTCAAGAAATTAAATTTTTACTCGAGCACAACAGGGAGACAACAAATTCAAAGTTAACAGCATCGTAACACAAAGGCAAAACACCCTCAAGAGCTATGTGAGCGCCATAACAAGCTATCTTTCAATCGCTTGAATCTCACCAGCTATAGCCTCTATCATCCGCCCAATTTTTTCTTCATGGGCCTTGTCATTGGTATCAGTTTGCTTTTGCAACTCCATTAATTCCTGCGCAATATTGAGAGCCGCAAGGACAGCAAGATCTGCAGAACTGGTTTTACTACGAACTACGGCTAGCTCGCGCATTTTTGCATCGACATAAGCTGCAACTTCTTCCGTGCTCACCTCGTCAGAAGAACTCTTCAAGCTATATGTTTTGCCGTAAATTTGTATTTTTGCCATTGTCAGGTCAAGTTAAATCAAATTTTTCAAGTTTTTCCAAAAGATGAACGACTTTTTCGTGAACCTGTTTTTTATCTTTTTCACTCTTCTTCTTTGCCTCTTCCAGTTCAGCGAGGCGCTCCAGCTTCTCCTTGGCAAAACTTTGTTCCTTCGACAAGGACTCGCCTTCGCGCGTCAGACCTTCCACCTGCAGTGTCAACTTTTGGTTCTCGTCTTTAAGTTGGCGATAAGCCTCAAGTAAAGTCGAAACACCTGCCTCTAGCTTTTCTATATCGGGTTTGGACATGGCAGAATCGTAGCACCCCGAAATTAGGGTGTCAATGGGCTCAAATGAGGGCGTCTATTCCCTGAGAGACGCGTCCAATTCAATCTTTAACATTTGAACGATGGCTTCAAACAAAGGGCTGACCTCATCGTCCGACAGGGTTTTATCTTTAGATTGAAAGGAAAGGGCAAAAGTGAGACTTTTTTTATCTGACTGGATTTTTTTTCCTTCAAAATGGTCGTACAACTCAACCCGTTTTAAAAGCGGATGACCTGTTTTCAAAATCAAGTCGGATGCTTTCTGTGAGGTGACTTGCCTATCCACCAGAATAGAAATATCGCGATAAGTTTCCGGAAATTTCGCAATGCTCTGAAAACGCGGACGCGATGGTAGCGATTCCTCAAGTTTTTGCAAATCCAATTCCCAAACGAAAACTTTTTCTGCAATCTCCGTTTTCTCGGGCGAAAGCTGCCCCATATAGCCTAGTTCATTTGCATCGACGCAAAAGTTTGCCGATTTCCCCGCCAATAAATAGGGCTTGCTAGCATTAGCTGAGAAACCCACTTGCAATCCAAACTGAGAACATAAATTATCCAGAGCTCCCTTTAGATCATAAAAATCATATTCCTTACCACGCGGCTTCCAAGGCGTAAGTTCATAAGTCCCCAACACTGCAGCCGTCAAAACAGTTTTCTCAATGCGCTTCCCCTGAGGATCTAAAAAATAAACACTGCCAATCTCGAAAAGTTTGAGAGGCTTTTGCCCCTTACTCAAATTATTCTGAATGGTCTTCAGCAGCCCGGGAATCAAACTCGTGCGCATGGTATCGTTTTCAGAGCTTAAAGGATTCTTCAGCGGAATCACTTTATCTTTTGTAGATGCAAATGAAGACAAATAACCTTCGGCCTGTTCGCGTTCAATAAAACTGAAATGAATTGTTTCAGAAAATCCTGTACTACAAAGCACCTCTCTTATTTTCCGCTTCAAAGTTTGCCTGGGAGCAATACGCACCGGCCTCACCGAAGCTACAGGAAAGACAGTGGCAACCTTGTCGAATCCATCGACTCTGGCAATTTCTTCAATAATATCTACTTCACGCGTTAGATCAGGACGAAAGCCGGGAATCTCCACTTGCAGAGTTTCATCCTTTATCGCCGCTTCTACTTTTAATCCCAAGCGGGAAATAATTTCTTTTATCTGCTCCGCGCTAAAATTAGAACCTAGCAACTGATTCACCCGAGAAACACGCAATGCCAATTGAATGTTGTCACGGGTTTTTGGGTAACTATCGATTCTTCCTTTGCAGATATCTCCCCCCGCCAGTTCTTTGATCAAACAAGCCGCGCGAGCTTGAGCGGTGATGACTCCCTCCATATCCACACCTCTTTCAAAGCGGTAAGAAGAGTCTGACCGTAAACCATATTTTTTCGAAGCCTTCCGTATCACGGAAGAATCAAAACACGCGCTTTCCAAAACAATATTTTTCGTTGCATCAGAAACCTGACTGTTCGCTCCGCCCATGATCCCTGCCAGAGCAACAGGTTTTTCCGCATCAGCGATAACCAGCGCATCCACATCCAGTTTCAATTCGCTGCCATCAAGACTGGTAAACTTTTCGCCCTTGTTTGCATTACGAATAATGATTTTATTTCCAGAAAGCAGTTCACGGTCAAAAGCATGCAACGGTTGACCGTACTCCATCATTACAAAATTGGTAATATCCACAATATTATTGATCGGACGTAACCCAATTGCCTGTAATCGGTTACACAACCATTTAGGGGAAGGACCCGGCTTAACATTTTCAATCACTAACGCGGCATAACGCGGGCACAAATTTTCTTCCAAATTTTCGACAGCTATCTTATCTGCAACAGGTATCGTGCCCCAACTTTTCTCCAACGCTTTCAAAGCATCTGGGGGATTAAAGGTTCCTCCCATCAGCGCGGACACTTCACGTGCAACACCCAGATGCGACAAGCAATATCCCCGATTGGGAGTCACATTCAGTTCCAGCACATCACCTTTTTCTTCGTCAAGCAATTCGTGGCTTTCAATTTCTAAACCCGCCATAGTGAGCACATGTCCCAGCTCTGCTGCAGGCGTGTCAATTTCCACATATTCTTTCAACCAATCTACCTGAACTTTCATCTTTCCCCTTTTCTCGCTAACATGAGAGGCAATTTGATCTGATCTTCCCCTCCCTTCATAGGGACTCAAGCCCAATCATTTGTGGGCTTGATGGCAAGAGAGGGTTTGTAATTATACCGCCAGAAGAATCGAGGCTATGTCCACACCCCACCTAACCTCCCCTCATTAGAGGAGAGGAATATTTGATTTTCTCATTCACTATTGCCCGCCAACACTTCCTCAAGACATAGTCTTGTGGCGATTATAAGCGAAGCGTTTTCAAAAATCTACGCTATCTCGGCATTGCATTTGATCTCGTTATAGGATATCAAGGGTTTCATATCCCTCATTCGGTCAACCTTATGAAACTCACCGACGCGCGAATTCTGGCATTGCTGAAGAAAAAAGTCAGCCGCCCAATGAAAATCTCCGAACTATCCAAGCAATTGGGAGTAACGGATGTAGATCATCGCGAGTTCCGCAACCGCATCAAAGACATGGCCGTTCAAGGTTCATTGATAAAAATTCGTGGCGGTCGTTATGGTCTCCCCGATGAAATGAATCTGATCACCGGAAAATTGCAAGGGCATCCGAACGGATTTGGCTTTGTCATTCCCGATAAGCATCACGAAACCAATGATGTCTATGTCCATCAAAAATGTATGAATGAGGCCATGCATCAAGACCATGTAGTGGTACGCGTGGAGTCAGAAAAAGAGCCTGGTCGTCCAGAAGGGCGAATCATAAAAATTCTACAACGCAACACCCCAAATTTAGTCGGTGTCTACCAAACATTTGGTCGTGATGGCTGGGTCATCCCTACCGAAGGCAAACATTTCCATGATGTATTCATACCGGGCAAGAACCGCAAAGACGCAAAGAATGGACAAGTTGTCGATGTTAAAATCGAAACCTATCCCACTCGGCATCAACCGCCTGTTGGAAAGGTTGTCGAAATCCTCGGCAAGTCCAACGACCCGGAAGTGGAAGTGCAATCCATTTTACGCAAGTTTGGCATTCGTCAGGGCTTCCAGCCAAAAATAATTAAGGAAGCAAAAGCCGTCGCAAAAGAAATGGGGTCTATGCAAGACCGCAAAGACTTGACCGACCTAATGACTTTTACGATTGATGGAGAAAGAGCAAAAGATTTTGACGATGCGGTTTCGTTGGAGCATCTAGGAGAAGGATATCGGCTCGGTGTGCACATCGCGGATGTCAGTCATTTTGTAGAGGAAAATTCGCACCTGGATGAGGAAGCATTTGAAAGAGGCACCAGTGTTTACTACGCCGACGGAGTTATCCCCATGCTTCCAGAAATTCTTTCCAATGAAGCTTGCAGTCTAAAACCAAATGAAACGCGTCTAACGCTGAGTGCATTCATTGACTTCGACCGACAAGGCAATCCCCTAGCAACGCAAATCCACAAATCATTTATTAAAAGTAAACGAAGGTTCACTTACAACGAGGTTGCGAAACTACTCGAAAGCGGCAGCGATAAGGAGAGCGACTTGCCTTTCATGCCAACGCTGGTAGATATGCATTACCTCAGCCAGATACTTCGAAAACGTAGGTTTAAAAATGGGAGCGTTGACTTTCATGTACCGGAACCAGACATCCGCATTGACGAAGAAGGCAAAGTCAAACAAATCGGCATTGTCGAACACAACGTTGCACACCAACTGATCGAAGAGTTCATGCTGGCAACCAATCAAGCCGTTGCTCTTAGCCTGCATGAAAAAGAAATACCCTGTATTCAGCGGGTTCACGAATCTCCCGATCCCACAAAGCTTGCAGAGTTCAAGGAGTTCATAACCTCCTTCGGCTTACGGCTTTCTTCTCCTGACAAAATTCGTTCACAGGACTTGAACACTTTGTTAAAAAAAGTCCAAGGCACTCCAGAAGAAAGAGTGGTCAACACCCTGTTACTGAGGACAATGAAAAAAGCACGTTATTCCGAGACTGACCCCGGCCATTATTGTCTTGGATTTCCTCACTACGCGCATTTCACCTCGCCGATTCGCAGGTACCCAGACTTGATCGTTCACCGGATCATAAAAAAATATTTGAAGCATAAATGCTCAAAAAAAGATAAGAAGGCCCTTAAAGATTCGTTGTCTGAAATATCCCAGCAATCAACGCAAATGGAAATCCAGGCCATGTCCATCGAAAGAGAAATAACAAGTCTTCGGAGGGCACAATTCATGACCGACAAAATTGGCAAGACTTTCTACGGAATCATCACGGGTGTGACTGGCTTTGGCTTCTTTACTGAACTGGAAAATGTTTTTGTAGAAGGACTCGTAAAGATTTCCAGCATTATGGATGATTATTACCTATTTATTGAAACCGAACATAAATTAATCGGGCAAAGACGGCATCGCGTATTCCAGATAGGAGGTCGAGTAAAAGTGCGCGTTACCAATGTCGACCTTTCCAGACGACAGATCGACCTGCAGGTGTTGGGGGAACCATGAAATCGCTCGTGAAAAAATGGTTTTTCTTAGGAAATGCCAGCATTCACGACAGAGCGCGTGTTCCACCCATCCTACCTTTCCTACTGGCATTCATCGCCGGCCTTTTCGGAAGTGTGGCGAAGTTTTTTATAGCCCCCTATCTGGCTTGTGTCGTCACATTGATTCTTTCCATCTTTTTCCTGAAACGTTCAACAAAAAAAATCTCTCATAATAGACTAGCAATACTGGCACTGCTGTTTGCGTTCGGACTCCTGTATCCGGAAAAAGGTTCTCCACCTCTCGACAACATTGTTCATTTTATTAAAGAAGGAAAAACCACATCGGTGGAAGGTAGACTGTATTCCCCACCACAGGTTCTTAAAGACCGCACATTTTATTTGCTGGAAGCAGAATCCATCGAGACGAAAACGGGAGCAAAAAAAGTTTCCGGCAGAGCACGAATTGCCGTCTACAAACCTCACGACCTTCTTCAGGCAGGAGACAAAGTTCGATTCGATAAAGTTCGACTTAAAATCCCAAGAAATTTTAAAAACCCTGATCGATTCGACTACCGGTCCTATCTAAATTCAAAAGGCATTCATTTAATTGGCAACGTTTCCGATCCCGACACCCTTGTCCGGCTCGAGCAATTCGACTTGCCTTTTCATTATACTTTTCCGCAACAGTTACGAGAATGGATGCTAGCCAGCCTTTCCCAACTCTTTCCGGAAGACGAAGGCAAGCTGTTACAGGCCATGGTCTTTGGTATGAAAGACTCTCTTTCTCCAGAAATCAAAGAAGCTTATATCGCCACAGGCCTGGCGCATTTGACCGCAGTGTCTGGATTACATATCGGGTTTGTCGCCAGCGCTTTTTATTTTTTGTTTACGCCTTTGGTTTTTTACTTGCTCTACCAATTCAAACCCGATAGTGCACGCGCAGGGCATAGCGGAAAATGGACCGCCTTCCTCTGCCTCATTCCCGTTCTCCTTTATATGATTATAGTAGGATCAAAAGTTTCATCACTCCGAGCAGGAATCATGATCAGCGTATTTTTAATCGCTATCATCATCAATCGACAAAACAATCTGCTCAATGCTTTTCTATCTGCGGCTTTTTTCATTCTTCTTTGGAAACCCGAATCCCTGATCAATCCGGGGTTTCAGTTATCGTTCCTGGCAGTGGCAGGAATTATATGGGTCATTCACTTATTGACAGAGATGGGAGATGACCCGCTATTAAAACTGGGGGAACCTCCCTGGCACCAGAAGTTACTTGGCAAAGAATCTCATTCACTAAAGTCAGAATCGATACTATCGAAACTGAAAAAAATATTTATCGGCAGCGCTCTAATATCTTTCACCG
The DNA here is from genome assembly GCA_047610985.1 of Nitrospinales bacterium. Classification (GTDB taxonomy): domain Bacteria; phylum Nitrospinota; class Nitrospinia; order Nitrospinales; family VA-1; genus UBA8687. The sequence goes on from JBLFWU010000077.1 coordinate 7,152, forward strand.
TCACCCTTGCAACGCTCCCCGTATTGCTTTTTAACTTTAACCGTATAAGTCTTGCAGGGGTCTTCTTAAACCTATTTTTGGTCCCTCTGGCGGCGCTACTCATTCCAGGAGTCTTACTAGTTACTTGTATAGGAGTGGTTTCGCAAAGTCTGGCAATGCTACCGTCCATTCCATTTATATATCTCACCAAGTTGTTTTTAATAATTCCACAATTCGTTGCAGAATTTTCTTGGGCATCCATATATCTTGCGACTCCTCCTGCTATTTGGATTGTATTTTATTTTGCCGTGCTGCTCAGCACAGGTTATGCCTTGCAACATAAAGTCCGCCACAAAGAAATCTCGTTACCTTTTAAAATCAGCTGGAGTGTGGCGGCAGCAATGACCTTTGCCATGCTCATTTGGCCACGAGCTTTTCATTTTCCACCAAAAGAATTAACAGTAAGTGTTTTAGATATTGGGCAGGGAGAATCGATTTTCATAGAATTCCCCAATGGAAAAACTCTGCTTATGGACGGCGGTGGGTTTTACAAAAACAGCCCTGATGTCGGGAAGATTGTAATCGCTCCGTTTTTATGGAATCGAGGAATCGACCACATCGATTATATGGTGGCAACCCATTCAGATAATGATCATATTCGCGGACTCGATTCTGTGCTGGACCTTTTCCCCGTTAAAACTTTTCTCACTTTTGGTGACAACATCGCCGGCTTCCGCATGAAACGGTTGTATGCAAAAGCAAAAGAGAAAAATACTCAACTCGTTTCCTTAAAAAGAGGTCAGGCTTTCCAGATAGGTGAAACGGAACTGACACCGTTACATCCAGGCCCTAACGAGAGCATCAACGGAAACACTCGAAGAGTGGACAACGATTTGTCGTTAGTTCTGCGGCTCGACTACCAGAGCTTCAGCATGCTTTTTACCGGAGACATCGGCAAAAAAATAGAAGAAAGACTGGTCAATTTCTATTCCGAATTAAAGGTGAATGTTTTAAAAAGCCCGCATCACGGTAGCCGATTTTCCAATTCTGCATCCTTTATTGAAGCAACACGTCCGGATGCGGTAGTATTTTCTAGCGGCTACCTCAACCGCATGAACCACCCGCACCCTAAAACACTGGATCGTTATAAAAACTCCGGCGTTAACATTTACCGCACCGATTTAAATGGTGCTGTGCAGATCATTTCCAACGGACAGAAATACTCCATCCGCACTCACGAAGGGTTATAAGAAAAATTTCTTTCATTGACTTTTTTTCGCCTGCCTTTATATTTACAACCATTGTTAAACTTCATTCCAAACAAACACCGCTATGAGTACAGCTCAGGAACGCCGACTAAAAATTCTTATTGTTGACGATTCCAAAACCATCGTTGCCGTCATCAACAGTATCTTAAAAAAAGATTACGACACTTGTTCTGCTGAAAATGGATTGGTGGCCATCGAATCTTTCAAAAAAGAAAAGCCGGACCTCATTCTCATGGATGTGGAAATGCCGGAGATGAATGGTTTTGAAGCCTGTAAAAAAATTAAGGCTCTCGATACTGAAAACAACGGTTTCACGCCCATCATTTTCATCACCGGTAAAGGCGATCTCGAAAGCATGAAAATTGGCCTTAAAAGCGGTGCAGAAGATTATTTGGCAAAACCTTTTGAGCCGGAAGAATTGCTGGCACGTGTGCAGGCGGTGTTGAGAACCAAAAAACTTTATAATGAGTTGATGGATGCCTACGCCTTCATAGAACGTGAACAGGATATTATAGCTTCTATTCAACAGAGCCTGCTTTGTCATCAGCTTCCCGATATTCCCGGGTTCCGTTTTTTTGCCGATTATCAGCCCTCTTCCAAAGCCAGCGGCGATTATTATGATTTCATTCGCATTGATGATGAACACCTGGGCATTCTGGTTGCCGATGTTTCCGGACACGGGTCGCCGGCAGCGGTCATCATGGCAATGATGCGCGTGGTCTTGCGGTCATTTTTATCCACCATTCGATCACCGAAAGAAGTACTGGAGAAAATCAACCAAAGCCTTTGCGATAATCAAAAGTCGGGGCATTTCATTACCGCTTTTTATGGCGTTGTCCATCTGCCCACTCGGTGCATGAAATATGTATCTGCCGGGCATAATCCTCCTCTTCTTATCGATTACGAATCGGGTATCGTTCAAGAACTCAACACCGAAAAAGGTTTCCCTCTAATGATTCATTGCGATAACGATTTAGAGGAGAAGATGGTTGAACTCCCCTTCAACAGCAAACTGATCTGTTATACCGACGGACTCACTGAAGCTCGGGGAATGGATCAGGAAATGTATGGTATGGAAAGGTTAAGAAGAAATGCCCAAGAGATGGGGAAGTCAATGAACGCTGAAAAACTGGGCCAAGCACTGAAAAATAATGTGCAAACCTACCTGAATGGCTGCGAATTCACAGATGACTTCACTTTAGTAGTCCTTGAGGTCCAGCCAACTCCCTAGCAGAGGTTTCTTGCCAGATAGACCCTCATTATGTTATAAACACTGTTTACCTGAACCCTTTAATATTGGAAAAGAACAAATGGCAACCGTTGAAAAATTGCAGGAACATCTTAAGAAAGCTCAGTCCAACCTGGCAGAAGCGTCTAAAAAAGACGATGCTGGCGAAGTTCGCAAACTGAAAAAGAAAACCAAACGACTGGCGCGTAAAGCATCCAAAATTACAGCTACCGAGAAAATGGCTGAATTGAGAAAGAAAAAGAAAAAAGACCGCAAAGCCACCTCCGATTAGCCTGCCGCTTAGGCTAAAAGTCTGAGCCTTTTTTTGCGAACTGTTAATATTTTAGCTTCTCGAAATATTATTTGGCATGTTTCACTTTTAGGAATAGAAATTCCAAAAATTAAAAATATGGACATCGAACATCTAGCCACACTGGCTCGCCTTAAGTTAACCGATGCGGAAAAAGAAAAGTTCTCGAATCAGATGGGAACCATCATAGAATACATCGAGAAACTCAGCGAACTGGATACTGAAAACGTTGAGCCTACCGCGCATGTGTTGGGCTTGAGCAATGTTTTCCGCGAGGATGTGGCAACGGAACCCCTCACTGACCAAGCCCTTATTAACGATTCCCCCGCACATAGTAAAGGGCATTACGAAGTGCCCAAAATAATTTAATCCCATGCACCGCACTACCATTACGCAGGCAAGAGAACTGCTCCATTCGAAGAAACTGTCTTCTGTACAATTGACTGAAGCGGTATTCGCACGCATTGATGCAGTCGAAGACAAGGTAAAAGCATTCGCTCATTTGATGCGAGAGAAAGCCCTTGATCAGGCCAAAGCCGCCGATGTCAGAATCGCCAAAGGAGAAGATTTGCCTCTGCTCGGTGTGCCCATTGCATTAAAAGATTTGATTTGTACCCAAGGCAGTCGCACCACCTGCGCGTCAAAGGTTCTCGATCAGTTTGTCGCACCTTATAACGCTACGGTAGTAAACCAGCTCAATGCCGCAGGGGCGGTGATCGTTGGCAAAACCAATATGGATGAATTCGCGATGGGTTCTTCAAACGAAAACTCGTCACAGCACCCAACAATGAACCCATGGGCACTCGACCGAGTTCCCGGCGGTTCCAGTGGCGGCTCTGCTGCAGCGGTTGCAGCACACGAATGCATGGCCGCATTAGGTAGCGATACCGGTGGTTCCATTCGTCAACCAGCAGCATTCTGTGGGGTAACCGGACTCAAACCTACTTACGGACGCGTATCTCGGTTCGGACTGGTCGCCTTTGCTTCATCTCTGGATCAAATTGGACCCATTACAAAATCCGTTGCTGATGCCGCAACCATATTGAATGTGATCGGTGGCAAGGATATACAAGACTCTACTTCCGCAAATGTCCCCCTACCCGATTTCACCCAAGCTCTAAATCAAGATGTAAAAGGAATGAAACTCGGTATCCCAAAAGAATATTTTACAGGTGGCATGCAACCCGAAGTAGAAAAAGCCGTGCAAGAAGGCATCCGCACTTTAGAATCTCTTGGCATGCAAACGGTCGAAGTTTCGTTGCCGCATCTCGATTACGCTGTAGCCGCTTATTACATCATAGCCTGTGCCGAGGCCAGCACCAACCTGTCGCGTTACGACGGGGTTAAATATGGCTATCGATCACCAAAATCTGACAACCTCGTTAACATGTATGAAAATACCCGCGAAGAAGGGTTCGGAGAAGAAGTCAAACGTCGCATCATTCTAGGAACTTTCGTACTCAGTTCCGGTTATTACGATGCCTATTATCTAAAAGGCCAGCAAGTAAGAACATTGATCAAACAAGATTTCGAAAATGCTTTAGAGAAATGCGATGTCATTGCCGCTCCTGTCACTCCGTATCCCGCGTTCAAAATTGGCGAGAAAATGGATGACCCGCTACAAATGTATCTGGCAGATATCTACACCATTTCGGCCAACTTGGCTGGTATCCCCGCGATGTCAATTCCCTGCGGTTTTGTGGGTGGCGAGAACCTTCCGGTTGGGCTGCAACTCATGGGCAAACATTTTGATGAAGCGAGCCTTATCGCGGTCGGCCATAAATTCCAGCAAGCCACCAACTTCCACACACAGCAAGCCCCGGTTTAACTATTCCTCAGAGCGAATCAGCTTAAAGTTCAATCTTCCAGTCTTTTAATTTATCCAGAGATGGATAGTGTGTGAGATCAAAATGAATGGGGGCAACGGAAATATATTTTTTAGCTATCATCACACAATCAGCACCTTCTTCCGTTTCTTCAAAAAGCATTTCTCCAGCTAACCAGTAGTAGGTTCTACCACGCGGATCTTCCCTGCGATCGAACTCTTCGATGACTCGCGATTTCCCCTGCCTGGTTATAGCCACTCCGGCGAATTCAGATTCAGGAACCGGTGGCACGTTAATGTTCAAAACAAC
>JBLFWU010000078.1:0-11722 GCA_047610985.1 Nitrospinales bacterium
TACCCTCTCCGGATTTAGCCATCATTTCCGGCTTGTCGGAATCTTTCTTCGACATTGCTCCAGGAATATTTTTGTTACAAGAAAAAAGAAATAATATAGAAAGTATGCACACACAAAATGGAAGGACTCCACTTCGGTTACTACCCGAACCCAAACCCATGACTTAGCCCCCGTTATTAGCTAGTAAAAGTTTTATTCAGCCTGATACTGCAAACTAAATGCCTAAAAAAGAACTCTCATTAATTAATAAGGCCCTTTAATTTTCGTTTCTCAATTCTACTCTGAAGTACCGTAAACCCTACTCAATAAACAAAAAATCAATATTCTCCACAGTATTCTTCAGGGGGTAATATTACCTTGAAATCCATATGGGTCAAGCAATTATTTCGCCCCTCCTTTACTCGCAAATACAAAGCACACCAAGTAAAAATTAAAACAATATTAATCAGATAGTTAGATGACCAAAGAGCAAAAATTTGCTCTTATCGGAACCTTAAGGACGCTTTTTACTAGAGCAGCAAGTTTTCCTTATACTTACACTAATTTACCAAACCGTATACAGGCTAGAGCTTACTACTTAAGAAAATATGTATTAGGTAGGTAAAAATAAATTGTGCGCTGATAACCCCGGCGAGGTAGTTAAGGCTTTGCCCCGGCATGGACAACATGCCCAACAATGCGATGAGGAATAAAGGCAGGTCAATTCCGTTCCACCGCCAAAGATTAAGAAGGGTTTTAACTTTAATAAAGTATTCTTGTCGTTGGTCAGAATTGAGCATTGTGTTCGCAATGGTTTGTTCGTTATGAAACCCACCCAGGGTCACACACTTGCAGCGAAAAAATAATTGTTGCGCTTGCAAGTAATAAAAATAAACAACCAGAACTCCTGCCGGTTTTTGCCGGATTTTCTCTACGGTGCTTTGAATTTCCTTATCCATACCGTCAAACCCCCGCAGCACCATCGTGCCAAAGGTTTGCTTGCAGTAATCGTAGGATATCGCACGCAAAATAGTAAAGACAGCTATGACAATTAACGCCGGGCGAAAATCCGGGTAACCGGTCATAATCCCAAAAATCACTGCCAAGTAAGCAAAGTAACCGGCAATGCCATCGATGAGTCGTCCCCAGTCGCTCGCCATTTTTTTTGCTCTGGCAAGCTGTCCGTCAACACAATCCAGAACTAGTGTTAACTCGAGCAAAAGTCCACCGATCGCACTGGCAATCCAGGTTCCTTGGCTGAACGCGTAACCAGAGGCAAACCCTACCGCAACCGATAAATAAGTCACCTGGTTCGGAGTAACAAAGGTGTTCTTTAAGACCTCTACAAATCTCTTCGCGATTGGGTTGTTGATGTGTACGTTAACCGGCTCGGCAAGGTCTTTTAATGAATGTTCCGTTTCTTCACTCATGGCCTACAACCATTTCTGCTGCACATACCAGTCAAGAGTATGCGCAAGACCGGTGGTCAGATTAAATTGAGGAGTAAAATTGAAATCGCGAAAAAAATTTTCAGAGGAAGCCGCCCAACAACTTTGCCGGATATCAATCATCCGTTGCCGGTCAAATAAAGCTGGCTTTGCAGTGAACATAGCCAGAACCTCAAAAATGATTGCGATGGGGACCAAAATACTTTCCGGCACCTTCAGAGGTTTCATCGAAACATTCATTTTATCCGCTGCAGTTTTTGCAACTTCTTGCCATGTGTAGGTTTCTCCATCCGTCACAAAATATATTTTCTTCTGTAAGGAACGAGGGTCGCAAACCGCAATCATTGCCTGAACGAGATCAGCAACATAAATCAAAGAAAGTTTTTTTGGGGATCTACCAATTTGCAAACCCCATCCCTTTTTCACCAATTTAAAAAAAGTGTATAAATTTTCCTCGCGAGGACCGTAGACCACTGGTGGACGAATAACCTTGATGGGCAAAGATGCGGAATACTTCAGAGCCACTTCTTCTCCCGCTTTTTTGGATTGTCCGTAGAAGGTTACAGGATTTAAAGCCGTGGTTTCATCCACCAATTGCCCGTCTTTTCCTGGCCCAGCTGCGGCAAGACTACTCAAGTGCACGATCCCCTTGATGCTGTCTTTATATGCAAAACATTGTTCATATAAAGTAGTGCAAACTCTGGAATTGATATCAAAAAATTCTTCTCGATTTTTTGCCTTGGTGAGACCCGCGCAATGAAAGACAAAGTCGATACCCGGAAGGTTGGGAATTTTAAAATCTGGGTCTGCCAGATCAACATAATGAAATTGTATCTTAGGTGACGAAAGCCATCTTAATTTTGATGATTTACGAACCAGGCAGTGGACATTGCTACCCAAAGACAACAGACTATCAACCAAATGGCTTCCAATAAAACCATTGGCCCCGGTAACCAGTACCGTTGCGCCTTTAAGGTGAGAAAGATCGTTCATAGATACGGTGTCTTTTGTAAATGGTTCCTCCTATTTTAAACATAGGCTCCATAATATCTAGATTATCTTCCAACATCCATGACATCTCACACCACTTAATACCATTTTCCATAGACTTTCTATATATTTCATAATACATATAAGCATCGATACCGAGCTTTCGAAACTTTTTCTTCACCCCAAGTGTTAGCACTCGATAAGAATCAATTTTGTTTTTGCCCCATAAAAACTTTGCCCAACCAAATGGAAAAAGCTTACCATCCAGCTTAATCAATATTTGATTGACATCTGGGAGGGCCAGAGAAAAACCTACGGGTTCTCCTTTTACTTCTGCAATCAAACAGAATTCAGGGTTTACAAAGGATTTCATTTCTCTCGCCGCATATGCAAACTCTTTATATGTCATAGGAACAGAACCCCAATTTAAATCCCAGGCAGAATTATAAATACCCCAGATAATTTTCAACTCTTCATCAAACTTTGAAAGATTCAAATTGCGTAATTTAAACCGCCCTCTTTTTTCCAGTTTATGAGCTGCATTTTGAAGATATTCAGGAATCTCTATAAAATCCAGTCTGAAAGAAACCAAATCTTTTGACTGGTTAAACCCCCATTCCTGAAAATGCTTTTCGTAATATTTTGGATTATATGGAATACCCAGCATAGGTGGCCGATCAAACCCCTCCACCATGAGACCACATTCATGGTTAATGGATAAACTCATAGGACCAATGAGTTTGTCAAACCCCTTCTCCTCACACCATGACTTTGCTTCATCGAAGAGCAACCGCGACACATTTTCATCATCAACGGTTTCGAACATTCCCATAATGCCCGTGTTTTTGGAATAGTTTTCCTGATAAATATGGTCTTGGACCAGAGCTATCCGGCCTAAAGGATTGCCTTGCTTATCCTCTACAAGGAAAAGTTTTACCTCAGCACGGTCGAAGAAGGGATTGATTTGCGGATTGAGGAACTTCTTCCGCTCAGAAAGTAGAGGGGGAACCCAGTTAGGATAGTCTTTATATATCTTCCATGGCAAATGGATAAACCGATCTAACTCGGCAGAGCTTTTTACCTCGGCAATTTTGAAGCTCATTATTCCTTGGAGATGATACCCAGTTTTATTCCCAGTTTTTTGAAAGACTCGAGAACTTTTTCAAGGTCTTCTTGCGTATGCGTAGAGGTATAACTGGTGCGTATCATGGCGTTAAGGGGGGGGACTACCGGCGAAACTGCAACTCCGGCAAAAACACCTTCGTCAAAAAGGAGCCGGTTGAGATAAAGAGTTAAAGCTTCTTCACCAATTTTAATAGGAACAATCGGGATGGAATTATTGTTCACCTGAAATCCCATATCAAAAAAGCCTCTTTTAATAAATGCGGTATTATCGCGCAAGCGATTGATTCTTTCCGGCTCACTAATCATAATATCCAAACCTGCTGTAACGCCTGCAACCGAAGCTGGAGGTAAAGCGGCAGTAAAAATAAACGCTGAAGCCTTGTGTCGAATGTATTCGGTAATTTTGGACTTGGAAGAAATAAATCCACCGATGGAACCCAAACTTTTTGAAAAAGTTCCCATATACAAATCGATTTCTTTTTCCAGGTTAAAATAATTTGCAACCCCTTTTCCCTGTTCTCCCATTACACCGAGTCCGTGCGCTTCATCAATCATCACCGTGGCACCATAATCTTTAGCGAGCTTAACAATTACAGGCAGGTTTGCGATATCACCACTCATACTGAAAACGGTATCGGTCAAAATCATTTTTCCTTCGACATCCGAATGATTTTTCAAACAATATTCCAAGTGATCCATATCGTTATGCTGGTAGCGGATGGTTTTTCCAGGAGCCACTGCACAACCTTCATAAATACTGGCATGATTTTCGCGGTCAGAAAAAGCAACATCTCTCCTTCCAAGCAAACATGCAATGGTTCCCTGATTGGCCTGGAATCCCGTGGACATGACAATCGTGTCTTCGCGGTTTAAAAAAGAAGATATCTCTCGTTCCAGGTTTTTGTGCAGGTTGAAAGTTCCGTTCAAGAAGCGACTTCCTGTACAGCCAATTCCAAATTTCTCCACAGCAGCCTTTGCAGCTGCAACAACTCGTGGTTCTTGGGCAAGCCCTAGATAATTATTCGTGGATATCGATATCACTTCTTTTCCATCAATGACCACCTTGCAACCATCGATCGCCTCAATTTCCCTAAAATAGGGATAGATACCCAGTTCTTTAGCTTGTTCTGGTGCTAAATATCCAAAACATTTGGCAAGGATGCCTTTTTCTTTACTGCTCGGAGATTTTAGGTGCGAATTTTCAAAATCAAATTTCTCTTTTAACAAGGAAACGATCTTATTCCTTTTTAAATGAGCCGGACCTGTATCCTCATTTTCTAATTCATCGAGCAGCGAAAAAGGTTTTGTCATATTTTTGCACCTTTATTTAGATTATTAAAACCCGCCCGCTTCCACAATTGACACAAAGAGGGCCACAATCCAGACTGAACAGTTTGTCCATACAAAGAGTTTATTCCATGATCTTCCAACAAACGGTTATGCGCCTTTCCTAATACATGATAAGGAAGATCGGGAAACAGGTGATGCGTTGCATGAAACCGGAGACCTACGGGGGCCCATAACGGTGTGATCCATCGGTTTCCAGGATTATTGATGGAATCCCTCATTTGATCGGTAAAACTCAGTTCACCTTCCTCAGCGTTTCCATAATGATGGGCCGCCAAGGTACGAACCGAATTTACCAAAAATAATGAAGCCCCTAAACAGTACCACATGAATAGGGCCTTTGCAGGCATAATTTTAAAAATTACCAAGGCAATAAAGCTTATTCCATAGATACTTGCCAAAAGCTCTTGTAATCTCCACCCTTCATTGCGACCCAAAGATTGCTGCGGGCGCTGGTAATTCAAATCAATATTTAATGAAGATATTTTCTGATCCACAAATTTTCTCAATCCAGAGCTAAGATAAGAAATAGGAGTTAGCACGGCAAATCGAAAAAGAAAAATCAGCGGAATCAAAAATGAAAACCCAATGTGTAGGAGAATGAGTCCTCTTCCTTTTGATGCAAAAGGGACATATTCCCCATCTTTCTCAGTGCCATAAAAATTTTGTTTATGGTGATCAAAATGAACACTCTGATACAAAAAAGTCGGAACCATTAACGGGAAGCCGCATAAAAGGTTCCACACTTTCTGAAAAACCAAAAAAGCCCCTTTTTTAAAATGAGCAATTTCGTGGATAAACAAAACCGCCCGATAAAGAGCTAGAACAGCAAACAAAAAACAAAACCCTTGCTGCAAAGAAAATATAGGCATCATCAAAGTCGCTACAAATGACCCCCAACCCAGTGTCACACTGGTTAGAAAATCACCCCAGTATATCCAAGGGTTGGGCCGGTATAAATCTTTAACGAGTTCCCTTGCTTTTGCAATAGGGAATTCTTGATTTTCTGACAGTCTTTCTTTAGTTAAACTCGTCAACTTAAAATCCGTTTGTTATTTTTCTGCGCAGGTCACGCACACAGCGCTTTCCGGCATTAACATGATGCGTCCCTGTGGGATAGCATTTGCACACCGAATACAAATTCCGAATTCGGGCAGGTCAATTTTCTCCAATGCTTTTTTCAGTTGTTCTAGTTTCGCTTTTGAGGAATTCAATGAAGATTCGCTGATTGCCTGGCTGCTAATAGCTTCCATTCGGGTCAGCCGACCGATTGCATTATCCGGTGCAACCGGTTTAGAGGTCTCGGTAAAACTTTCAATCAAATGCTTCTGTGTTAATATTTCCTCAATGATTTTTTGTTTCAGCTCTGCTCTTTCCTCTTCATTCATAACATCTCATTCCACCCTTATTCTTAAGCATCTCAACTGGATTCAGGCATCCAACCCGATATTGCACATCGGAGGGCAAAAAGCGGAGTAAAGGTTGAGGTTTTTTGCGAAAGATTGTTCATGAATTCATTTGCCTGATCCTGATCCTGAAAACATTCATAAATATCATCCAAAAACCCTCCTCGCAAAAGTGGGTGTTCTAGAAAACTCCTTCCAGAACCCGTGGGGATCTCAAGAGGCTGCTCAATCACCGCCACTTTTCCCAGGCCCAGCTCCTGCAACCATTTTTCTGCCTGTAAAGCAGAGGGCCTCTCATTAATATACTCGTCCAGAGCTTTTCTTTCATCCTTTAAGCCTAGCGCCGCCATCTCCTTATCCACCTGATCCCATAAGGAATCAAAAGTTCCGAGAGAAGGAAATGTTAAAACGATCTGCCCTCCTGGTTTCAAAAAACGGATGAGATTTTGCAAAGCCTCAAATCGATTAGGACGAAAAAACATGAAAGACAAGTTGCCTGTGATGCGATCAAACTTAGGCAGGTCGGCAGGTAAAAAACGCATGTCTCCCACCTCGAACCGCAGCCAGGGCAACTCAGCCCCCTGAATGGTTCGCGATCTCAACGCCTGACCTTGATGAATGTCTACGGCAAGCACTGTCCCTTCAGGCCCCACCTGATCCGCCAGATAAAATGCAGGAATCCCGCCTCCAGAAGCGATATCCAGAATTTGATCACCCTTGCGGATTTCAAGATGATGCAATAAAGATTCTGCGAAAGGAGTAGACCATGGATCATTTTCCGGCAACTGCCACTTGTTATTCATAAATCAAAAATCCTTAAAAAAATTCAATCAAATTTGTTTATAGAACCTTGTTGAACGCCTTCTTCATACAATCTGGTTTCCCGAACAAGAAGACCACTTAAACAAATAAGCCCAATCAAGTTGGGAATCGCCATCAATGCATTCATCGCATCCGATATATTCCAAACCATATCCAGCTTAATTTGTGCGCCTATAAAAACAAAAGCAACCCAAGCATAACGGTAAAGAGAAATGTATTTCTCTCCAAAAAGATATTCAAAACATTTTTCGCCATAATATTCCCAGGCAAGGATAGTAGAAAAAGCAAAAGTAATGGTTCCCAGAGTGACCAACAACTTTCCCCAATATCCGGGAAGCCCTGCTGAAAAAGCTTGGATGGTCAACGCCACACCGGTTTCGCCTGAAGTCCATACTCCAGTTGAAGCAATCGCCATGGCTGTGATCGAGCAAACAATCAGGGTGTCAATAAAGGTTCCGGTCATGGAGACCAAAGCTTGTTTACAAGGATGATTGGTTCTTGCGGCGGCGGCAACAATGGGCGCACTGCCCATGCCCGACTCGTTTGAGAAAAGCCCACGGGCTACGCCATAACGAATGCCATTCGCTAACGAAGCACCGACAAAACCGCCTGTGGCTGCAGTTCCCGTAAAAGCATGGTCGAACACCATCGTCAATCCTGCGCTCAGTTGATCTAGGTGACTAAAAATAACGATCAAGGCACCTACGAAATAAATCGCGACCATGAATGGAACCAAATAAGAAGCCACGTCTGCAATGCGTTTGATCCCTCCAATCACCACCAACCCGGTCAAAATCGCCAGAAGCATGCCTATTGTCACACTATTAAAACCTGTAGACTCATGCACCGCTACAGCAGTGGTATTGGCCTGCACCATGTTGCCAATGCCAAAAGCCGCACAAGCTCCGAATGCGGCGAAGCACATTCCTAACCATTTTTTCTTCAGCCCTTCCTCAAGGTAGTACATCGGCCCACCCGATATTTCGCCTTTTTCATTTATTCGCCGAAATTTCACAGCCAGAAAACCTTCGCTGTATTTTGTCGCCATGCCGACCAAACCTGTTATCCACATCCAGAAGATGGCGCCGGGGCCACCCAGAGCGACCGCTGTGCTAACTCCGGCAATATTGCCAATGCCAACCGTTGCGGCAAGAGCCGTCATCAAAGAAGCGAAATGCGAGATATCGCCTTCGCCTTCGCGTTCTTTGGAAAAAGTCAGACGAAGGGCGTAGAAAAGCGCACGAAACTGGATTCCACGAAGCCGAATCGTCAACCAGAAACCCGTGCCCAACAAAAGCACAAGAAGCCAGGGCCCCCACATAAAACTGGCAAATGCAGAAAAAAAGGTATCCATAATTAAGACAATTGGGTGGGACTAAAATTAATACGTCAGATTATTATAAAACAAAAAAGTTCCACTTTTTATTTTTGTGGAGAACAGTAGGCTATCTCGGGATCGAATCGAGGACATACTGATTAAATCAGTTTGTAGTTTATATACCTCTCAACTTATCCCGTCCCCGCTCTTATCTTTAAAGATGTTAGTTTAAAGCTATTTAAAGCCTCAATACAGACTATCTCAATAATACCTCTCCCTGCCCTCAAAAACCCCCGCGAAAGTTATCATCGAATTGGAATCCAGGAGGATATCCATGATCATGGCAGGTCTTTAAGGACAACCTGAAATAATGTTGAAGAGAATAAAAATAATTCCATAGTTTGTTCCTCAAGCAGTACATTCTTCAAAGTTTTAGAAAATGTTAAGACCGGCGGGAAGAAAGATTATTGGACAGAAAACATTGATATACATCAATTTATCAATGTATTGCAAAAAGACCGAGAAAAACTAAAACTATCACTTCAGTACAGGCTTTAAGTTTTGTTATATTATTATAAAATAAATCAAAGTATCCCGTTCTCTACATTTCGCTTCTGTGAAGGGTTAGATGGAAGATTGGGTTTGGTGGTTTTCAGGGCGGTTATTTTAGGCGGTTATTTTAGGGGGTTGAGATGTTTAGATTTAGAGATATGACAATAGGAAAAAAAGTGGGTTTGGGTTTTGGTGTCATCACCCTAATTTTAATGGGAGTGGTTTTGTTAACCATTCAGCAAGTGAGAACCATGGAGATAATCACTAAGAGGGTTGTCGAACTTCGAACTCCCACAGCTCACGCCAGTCTTATGATGTTAAATGGTATCAATCATTCGCTGGCTTCTCTGCGTGGGTGGATTCTTCTAGGTGATCAAAAATTCATAACGGAACGATCCATTGCGTGGGAAGATCAAATCAATCCATCCCTGAAACTAATGCATCGGCTTGCTCCTAACTGGACAGACCCAGAAAATAAAACCCGTTTAAAATCTATCGAAGAAGAAATCAATAATTTTAAAACAGTCCAACAGAAAATTGAAGACATAGCACAAACCCCGGAAAATTCTCCTGCACAAAAGATTTTATTCAACCAAGCGGAACCTTTGGAAAAGTCTATTGTGGCTACCGTCTCCAAAATGATCGAGCTGGGTATTAAAACCAACATAACGCCCCAAAATAAACGGCAGATAGAAATTCTCGCAAATATAGAAACCACAACCAGTCTGGCTTTGGAAAGAGCCGATGAATTTTTGTTATCGGGTAAGGATGAGTTCAAAAAAGAATCCTTGGAAAACTGGAAAAAAAATGCTGAGCATATGAAAGCATTGAAGAAAAATGAAAATAACTTAAGCAAAGAACAGCTGAAGAATTTTAAATCTTTGCAAAGTGGACTTACTCAGTTCGGCCCTTTACTGGAAGAAATCATTCGAATTCGATCGGGAGAAGAGTGGAACCGGGCCAATCATTGGGTAAAAATTGAAGCCGCTCCCGTAGCATTTCGAATTAAAGAACTCTTGAATAATATGACTACAATTCAGGAGCATTTACTGGAAAATGATGTTGAAGAAATTTCCAGCAAAACTCATTTTTTAATAGTTCTGTTGGTGGCATTGTTTTTTTCCGCGGCGCTGATCAGTGGCGTGTTGGGAGCAAACATCACTCGCTCGATCAGCGAGCCGATTCTGGATGTTTGTAAGTTAGCAGATGAATTAGCACATGGAAGTTCAAAGAAAAAACGTCTGCCAGTTGTCTCCCAAAATGAATTGGGTACCCTGACCCAAAGTTTCAACCAACTTTTGGACCGGTTACAGGAAGAAAAGTCGCAAAATAAAGTCTGACTTTTTGCGAAAAAATAAAAGGGGTTATTTGAGGGGCTTTATCACCCTTAAATTTGAATCACTCATCAATGGAAGTCATTCTAGATCGCACCGACAACTCAAGACCGTTTTCTTTGAATTTCATTTTCCATTCGTCAACCTTAGACATGACCCTACGGTCCACAAGTCGCGTTTCTGTAATATCCAGGGTGACCCGCTTCCCATCTTCAAAGAAACGCTGAAGATGCTGTCGTAGAGGAATCCACGAACTAAAAACAATGGAACCTCGTAAAAAAATTGTGACAGACTGATCCCTTTCAGGAATGATCTTGGCATTCAAACTGAAGATGGAGCCCCCACGAATAAAATGGATGACAATTCTGACGCCAATTCCGATTGCTAATCCCTTCAAAAGATCCGTAGCAAGTACACCGAATATGGTAGACACAAAAATAATGAATTGGTCTTTTCCCTCACGATATACAGACATAAACTCTTGCGGAGAGGCCAAGCGAAACCCTGTGACGACCAATAACGCTGCCAAGGCAGCTAGGGGAATTTGATTAATGACTCCCGGGATCAAGGCAACGCAGAGGAGCAAAAACATCCCGTGATAAAAATTGGCAAACCGGGTTCTGGCTCCATTATCAATATTGGCTTTACTTCGAACAATTTCAGAAATCATTGGCAACCCACCAATGAAAGCCGACAGGGTGTTTGCTATGCCAGTGGCTAACAAGTCTCGATCTAGATTTGTTTTTCGACCCCACGGATCGATCCCATCAATAGCCTTGGCACTTAGAATGCCTTCCAAACTTCCAATGATCGCAAATAGAACCGTATATTTAATTCCAGTCTCAGTGGTTACTCCAGAAAAGTCCGGAAAGGTCATGGCATTCAGCAGATTACCTGGGACATTGACTAAAAACTTTTGTCCTAATTCGTAAACTTGGCTATTGAACGTATAAGACCCCTCAACACCAATTCCCAAGTATATTCCCAGTGGAACCGTTATCATTAGCATCATCATCGGTGCAGGAATAACTTTCACTTTGAGATTTGTTATATAGCCGTAACCCACCACAAGGGCGAGACCTATAATTCCAATCAACCCAGCTTTCGGATTCATGTTTATTATAAAAGAAGGAATACCAGCGAGTAATTCGAGAGGAGCGCCTTGTGGACTCAAGCCCATTAAGACAGGAAATTGTTTTGCGATAATGATAATTCCAATGGAAGCCAGTAAACCGTGAATCGCCGCTTTCGGAAAAAGTTTTACAAGGATTCCAACGCGAAAAAGTCCGAGTACGATTTGGTATACGCCCGCCACAACTCCAACGCCCAATGCCAACCGATAAGCTTGAAAATCCTTCGCGGGGTCCACCCCTCCTGTATAACCAAAATCGTGAACGCAAC
>JBLFWU010000079.1:0-11524 GCA_047610985.1 Nitrospinales bacterium
TTTCCAAACCCATTTCTGCTTTCAGAGCACCCACAATAAATTCGCGTATTGATATCGTTCCACCTTGTGCAAAAAAGGGTCGAACGCGAAGATCAGGGTCTACACCCTGCACTTGAGAAGTGTCTACCGAGCCGTCAGGAAGCCCAATTATTAAACCAAAATCGATTCCCTTACTAACCAACTTTTTTTGTGCTGGACTACCTGAACTTTGTGCACTATTAATGGCTTCCCCTTGAATGCTGCGAAGATCCCAAGTTATTTCATCGGCCAGTTGTTCCTGTAATCCAAGACCAAACAGATGCGGTGCGTTCCGTCCATCCGGGCGAGTTACTACGTCTCCCCCAAACCCCGCGCTACCTCTGGGTAAACCGTGACAGAGCGCACAAGAATCAGCTAATCCGGCGCCAAGAGCTCCAATACTGGCAATATCTCCGACTCCATCTAATACCCTCGGTCCTTGCCCTTGCGCTTTGGTAAATTTACGTTGAAATAATTGTCTCCCCCTACGAACTGCCCTGGCTGGATCCCGCTTGATGATATATAAGGAAGAATCAGGTGTTAGCACATCCCCTTGACCAACACCAATTTGTTGCCCCAGAGACAATGCAATACCTCGACCTGCAATGTTAGGGGTTTGGGTCTGGTCGGTAAGTTGAGCTTGCGAGCTACCAACCCAAATCAATGAGGTGATAGAAAAAAGAGTACTCAAAATAATGATTTGTCGATGTGTTTTAAATTCCATACCTTGCCTCCTACGTTGCTTTAATAAAAAAAATAATAGCCACGTATCAAAAAAGCAAGTGTTGTTCCAATTATTTGGTCCTCAAAAATTTTAAAAATTAAACAGGGAAAAACAGTTTCTTTCATTTTTAGTTTTTTCTTGGGATGGAAGTCTATGAAAATTTTTCAAGGGATTACCATTATTATTGCTCAATCGTGAGCAATAATAGATAAATTGTGTGGGGGGGATAGATAAAATGACAGGAAAGCTTCCAAAGGTTAGAGCAACTCTTTCGGCATTTGCCACTCCTAAATGAAATGCACTTGAAGAAATTGCATTGGATCTTCTGAAAAATGATATCAAATGGAATGAAGAGTAGTGTTTTTCTATATGCTTTCTATAGTATTTTACCTGGTGGTGAGTAAAAATGGCAGCAACAGGCTAAAAGCGGATGCTTAAGAACGAACCCAAGTGTCTTTTGGTTTATATTTTCTGATCACTCTCTTACTTTCTGTTCTTTTTTAGGATCGCGCGGATCTTTTTACGGAGTGATTTGTCATCAGATTTACGCTCCGCCAAAGAGGCCGAGTTAAACCGTTCTTCCGTCACCAATTTGTTCCATCTGTCTAGTCGCGCCTGATCAATTATGTTTGCCTCAAGGGCAGTGCGAATGGAACATCCTGGCTCTGTTTCGTGCGTGCAGTCGTTAAAGCGGCACTGCTCAGCCAAAGTGGACACGTCGTCAAAGACATCCGCGATACCTTGCTGTGCATCCATGAGCTGAAGTTCCCGCATGCCAGGGGTGTCTAATACCGCACAGCCGTCGGGTAAAAAGTAAAGTTGACGACGAGTGGTCGTATGCCGACCTCTAGCATCATCTTCGCGAATAGACGCTGTGTCCACGGCTTGATCTCCAAAGAGCGCATTGACCAAAGTGGACTTTCCAACACCCGATGATCCAAGAAAAGCAACAGTCTGACCCCGTCCGCACCAATCACGAAGCTTTGCTCGCGGTTCATCGCTCAGCGCGTTGAGAAGAATGACGGATACCTTTTTTGATATTGCACTGACCGCATCCAAATAGGGCGCAGGGTCGTCGCAAAGATCAGCTTTCGTCAAGATGATCACAGGTATGACATCAGCCTCAAATGCCAAAGCGAGATAACGTTCCAGTCGAGCAACGTTGCAATCTTGATTGCACGAGGAAACAATAAAGGCCGTATCCACATTTGCTGCAATCAGTTGAAGCTCCCTGCGGGCACCCGGTGCTCGCCGCTTGAAAAGACTTTTACGATGAAGGACCTTGCTGGATGCGGGTTGGGATTTGTTCAACAGCAACCAATCCCCGACAGTTGCATCTGGTCCGGGAGGGATCAGCATATCAAAACCGTCACCAAGAAAATGCAAGCCCTTTCTGTGAACTTCAACGATGCGCCCTGGCGGCGTCTGGTTCATGCCGTCAATACTGGTTTGTTGGGCGAAAAAGGGTTGCCAGCCGAGTTTTTCTAATGGAGAACGCTCGCGTCGAGGTGATCCGTCTAAATCTGATGACGGTATAAACTGGGGGTATTCTTGTTTCATTCTCTGGGCACTTTATATGTGGAAAATGCTTATAGAAAAAATCAGTTGTTAAATAATGTCCGCTTTGGGTCCAGACTGTGTGAAAACAGCTTTTTCACTGTATTTTTCTGGAATCTTTCTCTAACTACAATCTGGTCTTTTAAACTCTTCTCAGAAAATACTTATTTGGCTGGGAAAGTACTACTAACTTTATGCTCAGCTAACATACAATCCTCTAGAACATCGCAAAAAAAGAAGTATCGGCACTCTACACGGCTACTGCTTCCATTAACTTATTAATACCTAGTACCTTCATTGCCCGTTTTAAATTGTAAGCCAACACATGCAGACTCATTTCTGTACTCACATGCTTCAATGTTTTCATTTGGAAGTGAGTTGCACCCATCCATGATTTTATCGTACCGAAAGGGTGTTCAACGGTAGCTCGTCGAACCGCCATTCTTTCGGGTTCTTTTTCTATCCGTGCTTCGACTTGATTTAGGACATCTTCATGCTCCCAACGGGTAACTCTTCGATATTTCCCTGTCGTACATTGATCTTTGATTGCTCATTGAGGAACCCGAACTCCAGTACTTGTGCATCGTTTTTCCTTGCTCTTGTGTCTCGAATTGCCATTTCAGACGCTCTCCGGCTGGGCACTCAAACTCTTTATCTTCTTCTATCCATTTAAAATCACGTTTTCCAAACAACCCCTTGGCCATGTTACCGGAGGTTTGTACTTTGGGGAGATAGGTGGTGATTTGATTCTGTTCACAGTGATAAATCTCTAGGCCGCTGTAATATCCTCTGTCAGCCACAACGTCGAGTGTCTTGCTACCGATGGTCTTTTTAGCAAGCTGAGCTGTTCGATACAGCGCTGAACGATCATGGCCTACATTGGTCACTTCGTGCGCCACGATAATGTGATGTTTAGCATCTACAGCCGTTTGTACGTTGTAGCCAACTACGCCTGAACCTCTACCGCTGGTTGCCATAGATCTGGCATCAGGGTCGGTTAGGGAAACTTGTGGAGTATCGTTTAGTTGAGATTCAATCTTATTCAGTTTTTTGATTTCATCGTTGAGCTTTCCGATCTTTACCTCAAGCCTTTCAATCTTGTGTATCGCAATACTGTCATCACGGCGATCTGCACTCGCTATCTGACCCAGGTAACGCGCAATGCTTTCATCAATCTGATCCAGACGGTATTTTATCTTAGCTTTGGTGAAGTTTTTGTCACGCGTATTAACACCTTTAAACTTACTGCCATCAATAGCAACGAATGCATCGGAAAATAACTCCAGCCTGCGACAAATCTGTACAAACTCACTACAGACTTTTCGAATGCCTTTGCCATTATTCTTTCTAAAATCGGCAATCGTTTTAAAGTCAGGAGCCAAGCGGCCCAACAACCACATTAACTCAAGATTACGACCCGCTTCACGTTCTAAACGACGAGATGATTGAATGCGATTCAGATAACCGTAGATGAAAAGCTTTAGCATGGTAGAGGGGTGATAGGCAGGACGACCCGTGGCAGCAGGTTCGGTTTTAAAACCAATGACCGTCAGATCAAGTCCACCCACGAAAACATCGACAACTCTGACTGGGTTTTCTTCACTGATATAATCATCTAAACACTCAGGAAATAAAGTAGCTTGAGACCGCGCTTCACCTTCAATGAAACCGTTCATTCTGTATTCCTTCAAATAAAGTGCTCATAGTTAGCTTGAAAAATAGTTTTCACACAGTCTGGGTCGGCAAACGTCCTTTTAAATAATTTTAACACGCATCTCATTTGGGCAAACTAAAGGGTCGCTCGGCCAAAAGCTGACGTTTAGCTATTTCTGAATTTCCTAGAATAAGGGTATAGGGTTAAATTTACTAAAGGTGGTGGCCGCTCAATAACCTTACCCTTCTGAGTCCGCCCTAAAGGGATCTAGTAAATAGCCGATCTTTGAATTTTTATGAGCCCTCATTATAAAACTCAAAATCAGTATATCCTTCCTTTTCAAATGAAAACCATGCTCCCACTTCCGCATCGGTAGCCAACGGCCAACCGTTACGGAACCGCTCGACAAGATCCGGATTGCTGATAAAGGGACGTCCAAACGCGATCATATTTGCGCTCTCTTCCTGGATAGCTGCTTCCGCCGTCTCTTTAGTGTATCCACAATTCCCAATGATTGGGCCGGAAAAAACATTGCGAAATTCCTTCAACTTCATCGGTTCTCCAAGTTCATGAAACCCGAATGCCAGACCATCGACTACGTGCAAATAAGCCAATCCCACTTTGTCTAGCTGGCTGGCATAAAAGGTAAAAGCTTCTCGATAATCTTCAGACCCCATATCGTTATAATTTCCATTGGGACTGAGACGAACACCGACCTTGTTGGCCGGCCAGACTTCCGTTACCGTTGTGACAACTTCATGAAGAAACCGAAACCGATTTTCAAGGCTTCCTCCGTAACGGTCGGTCCGGGTATTGGTTTTTGATTGGAGGAACTCGTCGAGCAAATACCCGTTGGCACTATGAACTTCCACTCCGTCGAAGCCTGCTTCTTTGGCTCTTCTCGCCGCTTGCTTGTAATCATTCGCTACCTGAGAGATCTCATCGGTATTCAGCGCCCTAGGAATTTCGAGGTCTTTTTTGCCATCTGGAGTATGGACGTATTCCAAATTGGGTTTAATGGCTGATGGAGCCACAGGAAGTTCTCCGCCATGGAAGGCGCTGTGAGAAGCCCGGCCACAATGCCACAATTGAAGAAAAATTTTTGATCCTTCTGAGTGAACCGCTTGCGTAACTGTTTTCCAGCCTTCCGCCTGCTCATCCGTATAGACACCCGGCGCGTTTACCCAACCAACAGCTTGCTTTGAGATAAAAGTACCTTCCGTAATTAGAAGACCTGCCGATGATCTTTGAGAATAGTATTCTGCCATTAAATCATTCGCTGTTTGTTCTTCACCTGCTCGGGCTCGGGTCATAGGTGCAAGAACAATACGATTTTGCAAAGTGAGATCGCCTAACTGGAACGGACTAAATAATGCGTTACTTTCCTGATTCATCACTTCTCTCCATCATTTTTTTTAATGCCTATATCATACAATCACAGATAAAAAGGACATAGTCAATGGAGTCGCCCGTAAAACCTCCGACCCCTTACTAGCGGCGGTTCGCCGCTACCGGGGGCTGGCAGCGATGTTGCCGCCGTCGATGGTGAGAATGCTGCCTGTGGTTTTTTCTGCGAGAGCGAGGCTAAGAAACCCCTGCGCTACATCGGTGTCATACACTTCTTGTTGCAACAAATTGGATTTGAAATAATCATCCGCAGAAAGGCCTCGTGCAGCGGCGCGTTCGGTAACGACCTCTTCTGAAAAAAGAGAGGTACGAATGCGATCGGCATTGATAGCGTTGGAGCGGATTCCGAACTGACCGTAATCCAAAGCGTATTGTTTGGTCAAAGCTACCATTGCAGCTTTTGGGAGAGCATAGGGACCAAAATCTTTTCCCGGATTGAACGCCGCCTTGGATGCATTGAACAATAACACTCCGCCGGTTTTCTGAATCATAAACAGACGCACCGCTTCAGAGGCCAACACCTGATGCGCAAAAAAGTTTAGCTCGAAGCTTTGCCGCAAGGTTTTCATATCCACCGTGCCTATCGCACCTTGCACGGCGTTCCCCGCGTTGGATATTAAAAAATCAACGCCGCCATAATTGGCCACCACTTCTTCAAACGACTGCCTCACCGCATCTTCATCAACCACGTCTAAGACTTGTGCAGTGACACCTACTTTATATTTTTTGCGAATCGCATCTGCCGCCACATTAAGTTTATCAGCGTTCAAATCTACCAGATATAGATTTACCCCCTGCTCGGCAAACAGTTTTGCTGTTGCCAGACCGATCCCCGATGCGGCTCCGGTAATATAAGCCACTTTGCCCTGTAGTAGAGGAGCTTTACTTTTCCCCAGCTTCGCTTGTTCGAGAGACCAGTACTCCATATCAAACAAGTCATTAGACTTCAGAGGTGCGTAGTCTCCAACGGAAAACGATTTATGGATAATGTCTATCGTGTGCTGATAAATATCTGCCGCTATTTTGGTTTCTTTAACGGTCTTGCCGATGGTCAACAGACCTAGCCCTGCAACCAGCAAAACTCGAGGCAACGGGTCCAATTCCGTTTTATCAGCGCCCTTAGCATCTTTATTGGCTTTGAAGTATTGGTGATAATTTTCGTAATACGTTTCTAACGCAGAGGCAACTTCTTCGCGCAACACATCTTCGTCTTGCCATTGTTCCAAGTTCAATAAAAGCGGTTTCTGTTTGGTGCGAATCACATGGTCGGGGGTTGCTGTCCCTACTTGTGACCAGGTAACGCATTCTTCACTGGAGGCAAACGCCTTGGCTTTCTCGTCTTTTCTATGGTGTATCACCCAGGTTTTTCCGGACTTAAGTCCATACAAACCACGCAGAACAGGAGCCAAGACTTTAAGGATATCTTTTTCACCAGCGCTGACTGCAGGCCCTTCAAGCGGCGTTAATGCTTTGGGAGAATTTTTCGCAATATATGCTTCGGCTTTGGTCACCGCATCAATATGTCGATCGTAACTTTCTTTAGCGGTTGCACCAAAAGTGAACAGACCATGGTTGATCAACATCAGCCCTTCTACTTTTGTGTTTTTTTCATAAACTTCCGCCGCCGCCTTTGCCAATGCAAACCCCGGCATAATGTAAGAAACCATGCCAATGGTTTCGCCAAAAATCTCCCGGCATATTTTTTCTG
Source organism: Nitrospinales bacterium (assembly GCA_047610985.1). Classification (GTDB taxonomy): domain Bacteria; phylum Nitrospinota; class Nitrospinia; order Nitrospinales; family VA-1; genus UBA8687. The sequence continues at coordinate 7,069 of JBLFWU010000079.1, forward strand.
CGTCCGGTTGATTGGCGATGATTAGGCTGGCATCGGCGTGGGAATGATCGACAAACTTATGCGGCAAGAATGCGTGTAGAAGGGTCTCAACAGACGGATTCGGCGAGGAGGCATCCAGCAAATGCGTTCGCTGTTCGTTGACCATATCTTCATCGCTCAGAGAATCCAGACCTCGTAATTTAACAAGATGGTCGAGAAGAACACCGGGAAGCCCCGGAGGTGCCAACGTGTCGAGGTCCCATCCGCTGCCTTTGACATAAAGAACATCGACTTCTTCATTCACCTTATTTTTGGTTCGCGATTTCACCGAGGTGTTTCCGCCGCCGTGAAGCACGAGCGAAGGATCTGCCCCAATCAAACGTGAGGTATAGACACGAAGAGCAATATCTTCATGGACATCGCTATATTGTTCAATCGCTGCCTTAGCAGCGGAATCATTCCATTTGTTTTCCATGATTTTCCTAAATTATTTATTGTCTTTAAGTCGTTTCATTTCTTGCCCCTTGGACAAGTTTATATCCACTGAATACCATGACACCTGCAAGCAGAATCGGCGGCAATAACCAGAGATAAAAAGGGTACCCGAACAAGCGCATATAATACCACCAAAAATTGGGGACGTTGATTGCCAGGCCATTATCAAGCACCACTTTAATATCTGCACCGAGAAATTTTTCCTTCTTTTTTGCCAGGGATACCATTTGCACTATTTGAAAGTCGTCGTTCAGGTTTTCATAAACCACCGCGACTTGTTTAAACTGACCGATCAAAGGCGATTGCTCCAGCGAAAAAAGAAGCTTGTCATGTCCTCCTGAGCCAAACTGCTGGCTCATTTCATAATAATATCGAGAAATATTCACCGTTACAGAAGGTATTTGCACTACAATTCCCAAAACTAACGCGGCAATTAAAGGAATTTTGATTTCTTTTGCAAACGCTTCCCATAAGAAACCAACAGGGAGGATTAAATAAGGCATCACAACAAGCATCAACCGCGGCCCCCATCCCATTCCTCCGGGCCAACTGTGCCAGAAGGAAAACATCAATAGATGAGAAAGAATCAACCAGCCGAAAAACAAAGCTATTTTTTTGTTCCCTGCAAGAAACCGCGTGAACGCCAGACAACCAAAAATAGTCAACGGATTGTATAGGAAGAGTGACTTTCCTGGAGAAAATAGGATTCCATAGAAACCAATAATAAATCGGCCTCCAAATCCTCCTTTCTCATAGCCTGACTCAAACATATCTTCAAATCGCACATAGTTATAGGCCATGATTATTGTCAGGACGAAAACAACCGGAATCGCTGCACGGAAAATGTCTACCCATAATTCAGCCGCCTTTTGCTCATTTTTCCACATCATCCAATGGTAAAAGACAAAACCGGGAACGGCCAACAAAGTCGCCAGCCGACAGGAAACGGCGCAAGCAAGAAAAACTCCCGCAAGGAACAACGAGCGGTTTTTACATGCTTTATCTGGATTGGTTGCAAAATAAACAGCAGATAATAGGAAAAGGGTGGTCGCGGGTTCACTCATAAAACCTTCGGAGTAATACCATGCAATGGTAGACAACCCAAATCCGGTGGCAAGAAATAAGCCGGTTGAAGAGCGAAAATTAAGTCGATCTAAAGCAAAACGATAAACCATCACACAACTGAAAGCGGTAAGAATCGCATTAATCATGCTGACCGTAAATTGCGTCGCCATGGATTCTTCTATCCCTAGCAAGGCAGATAAAACTTTCCCCAAAACATAAAAGGGAACTGCCAGCACACTCATCCCCAGACCATATTTTGAATATTGAGGCCCTTGAGTCTCTGTAATGGTCACAGATTCCGTAAAACTCAGGCTTTGGTTTTCGACCATCGACTGAGTTAACAAATACATGATTTTGCCATCACTGGATTGAATGGAGCCCTGGCCAGTCAAAAAATATATAGAAACAAAAAAAAGAAATATGAAAGTGGTTTTAGAATTCATGTTTTAAGGAAAAGAATTTGGGCGAGAATAGATGTGGCAAAACTCCCTAACTCATTGTTTATCATAATTTTTCGGGTCGGTCAAAAAAGGGTCCTTGAGTTTTTTTTAATTCCTGCTACAAAGCCTGCTGAATTGAAACTTTTTCTGTGTTAGAGTTCGCAAAATGCTTGCCAAAATACATGTAACATTCAAGGAAGGTGTACTCGACCCACAGGGGAAAACCGTCCACCATGCGCTGAACGATTTAGGTTACGATGAAGTACTTGATGTACACATCGGCAAGTATCTGGAAGTCAAACTCGACTCTGTCTCTGAAGAAGAAGCGGAAATTCGAGTACGGGAAATGTGCGAACGACTCCTTGCAAATACCGTTATTGAATCCTTCCGCTTTAAACTTGTCTCCACTGAATAAAACTTACTAACCGAATCGGTCAAACATGAAGTGCGGCATAGTTGTTTTTCCTGGATCAAATTGCGATCACGATTGCGACCACATCCTTAAAAAAATTCTCAACCAGGAAACCCATTGGCTGTGGCACAAGGACGAAGTTGACCTTAGTTCCTTTGACCTCATCGTACTTCCTGGAGGTTTTTCATATGGCGATTACCTCCGCGCAGGTGCTATTTCTCGTTTTTCCCCTGTCATGAATTCTGTAATTCGTTTTGCAGAAAATGGCGGAAAAGTACTTGGGATTTGTAACGGATTCCAAATCCTTCTCGAGTCCGGTCTCTTACCCGGTGCCTTGATGCAGAACCACACACGAAAGTTTATCTGCAAAAATGTATACGTCCGAGTTGAAACCACAGACACCCCATTCACTCAAAAATGCAACGATAAACCGGTGCTGGAAATCCCCATCGCGCATCACCAGGGTAGCTATTATATTGACCCGCATTCTTTAAGCGATCTGGAGGAAAAGGGACAAATTCTTTTTCGATATTGTGATGCAAAAGGCTGTATCTCTGAATCGAGCAATCCCAATGGCTCTGTGGGTTCTGTTGCCGGGCTTTGTAATGAACAGAAAAACGTAATGGGAATGATGCCACACCCAGAACGCTGCGCCGACCCATTATGGGCTAACACGGATGGACAAAGTATTTTCCAATCTCTTATCTCACAAAGCTAGAAATGCAAAACGAACCTGAAATTACTTCTCAACTTGTTAAAGACCATGGGTTAACGAGTGACGAATATCGTCGTATTCTAGATTTAATCGGACGCCCGCCCAACTTTACCGAGTTGGGTATTTTTTCTGTGATGTGGAGTGAGCATTGCAGCTACAAAAGTTCGCGACCCTTTTTAAAAAAATTACCGACCGAAGGACCCAGAGTCCTACAAGGCCCCGGAGAAAATGCGGGAGTCATCGATATCGGAGATGGACTTGCCGTAGTGTTCAAAATTGAAAGCCACAATCACCCGTCTTTCATCGAACCGCGTCAAGGCGCGGCAACGGGTGTTGGTGGAATCATGCGCGACGTTTTCACCATGGGCGCACGGCCCATTGCTTTGATGGACTCTTTACGATTTGGTGAACTGGATGATCCGCGCACACGGTTTTTACTGAACGGCGTAGTCGATGGAATTGCTAGTTACGGAAACTGCACCGGTGTTCCCACTGTGGGAGGCGAAGTTTATTTTGACTCCTGTTACAACGGTAACATTCTCGTCAATGCCTTTTGCCTTGGACTGGCGAAATCAGACCGCATCTTTCTTGCCAAAGCCGGTGGGGTTGGCAACCGTATTTTGTATGTTGGCTCAAAAACCGGACGCGATGGAATTCATGGTGCCAGCCTGCTTGCTTCCTCCGAATTTGACGACACAACAGAAGACAAAAGACCTACAGTGCAGGTAGGCGACCCGTTCACTGAAAAACTTTTGATCGAAGCCTGTCTTGAAATTATGGAGTTTAGCTGGGTGGTAGGTGTACAGGATATGGGAGCCGCAGGGCTCACCTCATCCTCCTTCGAAATGGCTCACCGTTCGAATGCAGGAGTAAACATGGACTTGTCAAAAGTCCCATTGAGAGAAGAAGGGATGACCCCCTACGAGATCCTGTTATCTGAGTCACAGGAGAGGATGTTGTTTGTAATTGAGCCAGGGCATGAAGAGGAAGCCACTGCTATCTTGGAAAAATGGGGTCTTGATGCCGCAATAATTGGTGAAGTCACTGATGAATTGGGAGTAAGAATCCAGTTTGAAGGCAAAGAAGTGGTCAACCTGCCCACACTGCCTGTAGTGGATGGGGCTTTAGATCTGAAACGAGAAACCGAGCGCCCTGAATACCTCGACAAAGTTGGGCATTTAAATTTAACCGAATTACCAGAACCCGCCCGAGGCGACAAAGCATTTACCAAACTACTGGCCTGCCCCAATATTGCCAGCAAAGAATGGGTCTATGAACAATATGATCATATGGTGCGTCTCAACACGCTGGTTTTGCCCGGCTCGGACGCAGCCGTTATACGTATCAAAG
>JBLFWU010000080.1:0-11286 GCA_047610985.1 Nitrospinales bacterium
ACAGGCAGGATTGTTTTCTGATTCTTCTTCCGATGATGGAAATACTTGGAGAATCTCTCCTGAACCTTATTTCCTTTCTCAAGAAGAAACCACTTTTTTTCATGACCTTGGGCCAAAGCTTCTAGAGTTTTACTCTGTCTTAAATCGTTTCTATTTAGATAGCGCCAAAGGTAATTTTCACCCTTGGATAGCCGAATACCTCGATGCAGGCAAACCTCAGGAGCTTATAGATTTCGGACGCATGAAAAGAATGCGCCAGTCTCTGCCCGGCATAATAAGACCTGATGTTATACCTACGGAAAATGGGTTTGCAGTAACAGAATTAGACTCGGTTCCCGGAGGGTTTGGGCTGACCTCATCCCTCATGTCGCTTTACGAAGATCCTGCATGGGAAATGACAGGCGCGGGCATTCCTTCCTTGTTTTACCAGATGGTGGAATCGGTCTCCAAGGAACCCTCCCCAAATGTAGCTATTGTGGTTTCTGATGAAGCGAAGGATTACCTGAAGGAGATGCAATACCTCGGGTCGCTATTAAAGGAAAAAGGGGTTTATGTGGTGCACCCCAAAGATTTGAGCTTCAGAGAAGAAGGCCTTTTTTTGTTGCACGAGGAGAAATGGCTGCAAGTCGATGTTCTATACCGTTTCTTCGAGCTTTTTGATCTTAAAAATATCCCAAAGTCAGAATTGCTGTTGTATGCCAATAAAAAGGGACGTGTGGTTACCACACCGCCCTATAAACCCTGGCTGGAAGAAAAACTCAGTTTTGCCCTGTTTTCGCATCCTGCCTTAAAAACAGACTGGGAAAAAGCGCTAGGTTCCGAAACTTTTACTGCTCTATCACATCTAATCCCGGAAACCTGGATTTTGGATTCCAGACCCTTGCCACCATATGCTGTTATTCCAGACTTGGCAATTAAGGGAGTTCCGGTAAGGGGATGGGAAGAATTATATCCCATGACGCAAAAAGAGAGAGAAATGGTGGTCAAGCCTTCCGGTTTTTCGCCAGAGTCATGGGGAAGTCGGGGAGTGGTTGTTGGACACGATGTTTCGAGTGAGGATTGGCAACAGGTTTTGACGAAAAGTTTGGCGCAGTTTCCCGACCAACCTTCGATTTTGCAAAAGTTTTATAAAGGGAAAAAGGTGGAAGGCCGGTACTTAAATCCGTCCACAGGTAAGATTGAAACGATGTTATGCCGGGTGAGGTTGACACCCTATTATTTTGTATCAGGTAAATCAACCCAACTGGGTGGGGTTCTAGCGACTCTTTGTCCTCAGAATAAAAAGAAAATTCACGGCATGGTAGATGCCATAATGGTCCCTTGTGCAACGAAAAAATTATAAGGGTTAGGGTAAGTTTAAATGAAGTTATATAATATAGATGGATGTAGTTATTGCGCAATGGTAAGAGACGCGATGGCGCAAATGGGCCTTGAATATGAAAAAATAGATGTTCCCTGGTCGCACCCCGAGCGCAAAGAGGTTTATGAAGTATCAGGGCAAACCACCGTTCCCGTTTTGGTAGATGGCGATACAATTTTGGCAGACGAGTACGAAATCATCGACTATCTAAAAAAAACCTATCCCGTTAACTCTTGATTCCCACAGACTGAAGGCAACTCATGGAATTATGGCAAAAACAGCTCAGCCAAAGTGTGGTCAAAGTTAAAGACCTTCCTTTTATTCCCGAATCAGATGAATATAGGAAAAAGCTGGAACAGGTTGGCGAAAACTACCCTATTAGAATCAATTCCTATTTCCTGGAACAAATAAAAGGTCCTAACGACCCCTTATGGAAACAGGTGGTTCCCACACTTGAAGAGTTAGATGATTTTGTTCAAGAGGATTTAATATCCGACCCTCTTAACGAAGAAGGCGATATGCCTGTCCCCGAACTGGTTCACCGTTACCCAGATCGTGTTTTATTGATGATCAACAACCAATGCCCTATTGTTTGTCGTTTCTGTACCCGCAAACGAAAAATTGGGTTCCCTGGAATTGTGACCCGAGAAACATTAAGGCAGGGCATTGAGTATATTCGTGATCATCCAGAAATTCGGGATGTGATAATGTCAGGCGGAGACCCACTTCTGGTTCCCGATAAAGAACTTGATCGTATTCTCGGCGAGTTGCGATCCATTCCACATCTGGAGATCATCCGCATCGGCACTCGCGTTCCCGGTTCTCTGCCAGCAAGGATCACTGAAAACCTGTGTTCCATTTTGAAAAAATATCATCCGTTGTATTTCAATATGCATTTTAATCATCCTAGCGAATTAACACCAGAAGTTGAGAAAGCCTGCGCTATGCTAGCTGACATTGGGATTCCTTTAGGCAGTCAAACCGTATTGCTTAAAGGCGTCAACGATGACTCTGCGACGATGAAGGAGTTGATGCAAAAATTATTGAAGAACCGTATAAAACCCTATTACATCTACCAGGCAGATATGACAGAAGGAACAGACCATTTGCGCACTTCTGTTCAAACAGGTCTCGATATAATGAAAGACCTCATGGGCCATACATCGGGCATGGCTGTCCCTTATTTCGTAATCGATGCTCCAGGCGGCGGTGGTAAAGTCAGATTGCTGCCTGATAGTGTCATCGAACATACTGAAGATGAAGTGGTCATCACCAATTATGAAGGCAAAGTTTTTCGTTATAGCCAGCGACATTGGAATAACGATTCTTCTAATGGTAGTAACAAGTCAACCCCTAAAAATCTGGATATGTGTCAACTGCCTGCTTGAGTGAACCCCTCTTTAAATACCCTTCCAGCTTTTTCAGCTTCCTGATAGAATCCTTTTAAAATATTTTTCCCCTCCATGGAATGTTCATGGTCTTAAACCCGGCTGAATCTGTGAACCGTATCTCTAATCTAAGAGAACCCCTTCTTCTGTTTCTGGTAGGGGCGTGCCTGAGCATTTCTCAGTTCGTGATGATCCGCGATTTCGTAACCATTCTTTATGGTGAAGAGGTCGTTATCATCCTTGTAACTGCCGCATTTTTTCTGGGACTGTCCATCGGTTATTTTCTATCGCTGAAATTTTCTGATAAATTTTTTCACAACGCGTTTCTTGTCATTGCTTTTCTCCACCTAACATTCCCCTTCTCTTACAGAATGCTTGCGGCAGTAATTGCACGGTTAGACCTTCATGGATATGTGTACATGATTTTGATGTTTGTCTACGCCCTGATTTTCAGTTCCATCTTTGCGGTGTTTCTACCTCGTCTGATTCATGAAAAATCCACTGACAAAGAATCCACCCTACAAAAAATGAAAGTTCTGTATTCAATGGAACTGATCGGCTTTGCGGCGGGATTCGCCATCGTTGGACTGAGCTGGAATAAAGGCGTTGACTTTATTCTTCCCATTTACTGGGGACTGCTGGCCATCGTTCTGCATCTGGCGTTACAAAAAAGAGACTGGACGATAGCTTTTGTGATGGTAGCCATTTTCGCCGGCAGTTCCATCACAGATCGGGACAAGCGAACCACCGCCCTACTTTATGAATATAAACACAGTTTAGGAAAAGCAGAAACGATGTTTAGCATCAACTCTGCTTACCAAAAAGTCGAGGTGATTAAAGACGAGAATGAGGAACTCTACCTTTATCTGGATGGCCTGCTCAATCTCAACGCTTCTGATCTTGAAGATTTGAATTTCTACATCGCAGAAATTCCTGCAACGATCATTAAGCCCGAAAAAACCCTGATCATTGGGAATGGAACTCTATCCTCCGTATCAAAGGTCTACCCACATTCAAAATTCGTGCAATCGGTGGAACTCGATTCCGGAGTCCTATTGGCAGGACAAAATTTTTTCACTCCCGCAGAGGAACTGGCCAAACTCGATCGCTGGAACTTGATTGTCGATGACGGCAAACATTTTCTAAAAACTACAAACCACTACTTTGATCTGATCATAATGGATATCCCCTCGCCGATTACCATTCAGGAAGCCATTCTTCACACCACAGAGTTTTATCAACTGGCTAAAACACGCCTGACAGAAAGAGGGGTTATCGCAGTACAACTGAGTGGTCCGTTGCAAAGAAATAACCGAACTCCGGCACGAGTTGTCGCAGCACTGTCGCAAGCCTTTGAGGAAGTTATGGTTATACAAAGTGAACAAGCGGATCGCAGCTTCGCATACGCCTCACGCCAGCTCCCTTTTAAAGCTGCTGATATGCGTCTAGCTACCCAAGAATACGAAGAAGACCTGGAAATAATCCCTCCTGAAAATATCGCTTTCTACTTACCAAAAGCTGTACCTCTAGCATTAGACAACCTGGATCTGGTTCTTAAACGAGGTTGGGAACGTTTTACAAACCGGTACTTCGACGATGATTAAATTTCCCGCCTACGCATTTCTGACAGGACTCTATTTTTCTACGCTACAGTTTTGCTTTTTGATTCTGTTGCAAATGAATATCTCCTCCGCCTACTTGACCTACATGATCATCACCACAGCCTGGCTCGTGGGATCTATCATAGGGTTGTGGATGGAAAATCTGGATAGGAACGTGGGTGTGGGGCTGGGCTTATTCAGTTATTACAGCGTTTATGCACTGGTAACCTATATGCCGTTTTCAAGTTTAACCCTCGTTATCGCGGCGCTAGGCTCGGCTGTAAGCGGATTGTGGGCAGGGCGTTTCTTTATATTTATTTTGAACCAATACAAACAAGTGGATCGGGTTTTCTTTCACGAAAACAACGGATTCTGGGTGGGGATTGTAATGTTCTTTTTGGGGTTTACTCTAATGGGCCGCCCATTTGTTTTCTGGGCGCCCATGACTTTGGCGGGATTACTTCTTTTAAAACATCAGTGGATTAAAAAATCAGCTTAAAAGGAGCAGCCAGGGTTGGTGTATTTATACATAACCAAGTAACCCAAAGCTACCGTTCCTGTCAGTTTGAAATCAGCGCTTGAATCATGCGTAAAATCACTTCTGTATTTTTCTGAATCATAAGTAATTTCAATTTTGAAAGTGGAGTCTTTCGGGAACACAATTTTCGCGTCTGACCCGGAATCTCCTGCGTTATCTTTAATTTCTACTTTCAGTTCCTTGTTTCCAATAACCTGAGGCTGTTCGCAATATTTAACGCGCACATTACCAATCTCTGTTTTAAACTTTCCTTTTCCGTTCAAACCTTTCCCCGACAAGTCACCTGACATCGACGCCAAGTCTACATCGCTGGATGTGACATCAAGCCTAACGGCCCCACTTCCAGAGCGAACATTTATCTTGCCTGTCATACCCTTAACTGTAACGGTAGCTTGATTATTGCAGATGCCCGTGTCGTTTTTACAATCTGCTTTGGTATAATCGATATCTTTGCCTTTATCGTTGCCTTTTCCACTAGCTTCGGCATGTTTGACTAACCCTGATCCAGATAGGGAGTCCAATAAGAGTGGGCTCCAGTCAGCAATACCATTTACCAGAAATGCCACCAATGCAATGGGAATATAATGTGATAATATTTTTTTCACTTTTTTTCTCCAGCCTAAATTAGCCTTTAATATCGGTAGCTTTCGGAACAGTTGCCTCGATGCACATTTCACAATCCGTTGCGCTGTTTAGGGCATTCGTTTTGATCACCAAAATAGAATCATCTGAAAAATCTATGTCATGCCCACAGTTTGAGCCGCCTGAGAGTTTTATTATCTCTACGGTACAAGTGCTACTATCTGAGCCGGTGACCAGAACATTGGGTCCCGTTGCGGCTGACGTAGCAACAAAATCTTCGTGATAAGTAATCTGTAAATTTTCGAGGTTAGAGCAGTTATAGGTTGTGGTTTCCTTTGCGTCTTCACCATTGGCCTGATCATAGTTGTACACCGTTCCATCATTGTCTTTGCCTTTGTCGTTGTCTTTGGCATCGGCATTATCGACTAACCCTAGCCCAGACTTGGAAAAATTCATTTCTGGGGCGGACACAAGAAACATCACCAGAAGAGCAGCAAATGTAATGGGATTTAAGATTAAGCGTTTCATCGTCACGAACTCCTGAATAATTCTGCTGTTATTGTTTAGCAGTATGACAAACCAATATTAAGATTGTGTCTCAGTTTTGCCTCAGTTTCCCCCACAAATATTGACGTGCTAGGAATAAACTTTTATCATGTAATTATAGGTACCAAATACAAAGGCCACAAGCATAAAAATAAGTTAAATTGTTGAATTTAAAAAAGCTGCGATAATTCAACCATTTTAGGAAAAAAATATTATTTAACTTTTCTTCAACTTTGACAGTGGTTTTTTTAGGCCTATAATTATTAGAGGTGCATGGGTTTATCTAAAAGAGAACCTTCTGGTGCTACGTTTGGAAAAACAAGGATTGCAATGAAGTTTTTAAAAAATCACAAAGGCTTCACCCTGATAGAGATGATCTCTGTCATCCTGGTGCTGGGCGTTATTTCTGCGGTCGCCATCCCTGCCTTTGACCGAGGGGGGGTCAGCGCTACCCTGTCAGCCAATACCGTCCAGACAGATATACAATATATTCAGGAACTGGCTATGACGCGGAACAAAACCATTAGCATTACATTTAACGCTTCCACAGACAACTATGTGATTACTCTCGATCCCGGTGGTGTTTATCCTGCTGAGACCCGGGATTTGCCTCAAGGAACAACAATACAAACCGGGGGCACGGTAACCTTCAATAAGTATGGCGAAAGAGCATCCGGCTCGGATACCTCAATTGTTCTCGAATCTGGAGGCAGTACCGCCACCGTTACTATTGATCAGTTTACCGGAAGGGCTACGGTCTCCTGATGAAGAAAAGTTTTAAATTCTATTCGAAGACTTTTTCCAAAAAAAACCGTGAGTCTGGTTTTACATTAATGGAAATAATCATGGCTATAGTAATCATCGGTATTGCTGTCCCATCCATTATGATTCCCTTTCAAGGACTGAGTGACACGAAAGGACCTGAATACATTGTACAAGCATCGTTCCTGGCGCAGGAAAGAATGGAACAACTGGCAAATGAAGACAGGACTTCTATTCTCACCTCTTGCCCAAATGGTTCCTCGGCCAGCGTTTCAGATGGACCCGGATCAGCCTATACACTGGCTTGCACATCGGTTCAGGTCAACGCTACCAATCCGGATACTTCGACCACTTCTACTTTCGCGCGAAAAGTTACCCTGACAATCACTCGCGCAGATATGGATGATTTAACATTCAACCAACTTTTCGCAGTGGAATGACCTGTTATGATTGAGCCTGTTAAAAAGAAAATGCGTCTCAGAAATCAAAAGGGGTTCACCCTGATCGAAATGGTTGCTGCCATTGTTTTACTGGGAATCATGGGAGGTTTTTCAATTCAGTTTCTCACCGGTGCCGCGCAAACGAATCGACTGGTAGCCGGTCAAAAAGCTTTGGTTGACGATGCCAAACTTGCGATGGAGTTCATGCTCCGCGAACTCCGGGTTGCAAGCGAAGGGACCACGGCTTCCCCCACCCTCATTACCTTCACCGATACCGGCACAACAGCCTCTATTACTTTTTACAAATTCTCTGGCTTGACTGTCGATACCAGTACGGGACCCATTATATATAGCTGGTCAGGAACCACTCTGACTCGACAAAGTACCGTCACCACGACACTGGCAACTCAAGTCACCGATTTTTCCATCACTGAAACGACGACAGCGGGAAGCAAGTATTATACTTTCTCTCTGACTCTTGCAGGAAGCAACGGTGAAAACTTTACTCTGGAATCCGGCATAAGGCCGCGCAGCCTCATCTCATGAACCGATTTCTTTTTAATCACATTACTCGACCCCTAAAAAACCAACGAGGCGTAGCCGCCTTGATGGGTGTCATCTTAGGTATTGTTATTATGGCGGCGATTGCCTTCAATTTTCTCGCTGAATCACGACAAAAGCAGGCGGGGGCAATTTTAACCTACACCTCCACCAACGCCTTCATGATTGCCGAGGCCGGGCTTCGTTATGCAGAGAAATGTCTGACATCAACCGAGGCAACCTGCCCCAGTGGTGTGAATGAGCAGAGCGATTGGACCGATGTTGACAACAGCGATAATATTGCGGCAACCGCTTTTGGTGGGGGTACATTTGCGATCTATTTTCCAGGTTCAACGGACCCTGCTAACGCAACAGGTTCTCCTAACGATCAAGATAATATCCGAGTTATTTCAGTCGGCACCTATAAAGGAGCCGAACGGTCCATCCAGCGCTTCGTTCAACGCGCATGCACTTTATCTGAAAGTGGGGCTACCTCCTGCCTCGGTACCACCACAGCCAATAATTCTGAAATCAACCCGGCGCCTCCAGCTAGCGCAGAGGGTGTTTGTGGGGCAATTGTTGACCCTCTAAACCTTACAGATGACTTCACCGACCCTAACTGTGACACCAATTGTGATGGAACAGATAGCGAATGCCCAAATTTTGACCGCACCCTTGAGGCGCATCACGAAACATTAACCGACCTTTTGAAACGATTCAAATTCTGCGATATGATTATTGATACCACTAATCTGAATGTACTGACTTCAGAAGCGGGTAGTACCGATGACCATATAGCCGTTGCAGGAGACCTGACGATTCACAAGTCTAGCCTGAAACTCAGTGATGACGCAGCAGACGTCAACTCCACGGATGAGACCACCATTACAGTTTACGGTAACGCACTAATAAGTGGTTCAGGAGAAATTCGTGTCAACGGTGCTTTGACGCTCAAGGTGGGTGGCACCTTTATTATGGAAAACTCTACATCATTTAATGTTGTACAAGGCAAACCTGCAGATGCAAGTCTTTGGGTTGAAGGGAATGCCACCCTTGGTAACGGCGTAGATTTTATAGGGTCCATTGCATCCGATGCGACGATTACGCTTGGGAACAATGCCGAAATATTAGGCGCCATTCAGGCCCAAACCGTTATCCTTGAAAATAATGCCGAAATCAATTTTGATGAGGACGCTGGCGAAAATACCGAAGGGTATGAACAATGTGGCTCTCCCGATGTAGCTTCCGCCTGGGCAGAGTAAGAGTTTTCAATAATCCGCTAAAGATTTTTTTGCCTTAAAAAATTGGCCAAACCCCTTCCAGAATAAAATTTTTACCCAACTAAAAATCCTCCCTCATTGTTCTTAAAATCAAATTTCTCTATGTTTTTCAATGACTTTTGCGATAAAAGTACTTGGATATAAGACCCTTCTTATGAGATAATTATTTTTGTTTAATACTAGAAAACGTCCTGAATTATGAAATTAAAACTTCCTTCAATGGGTGGCGACAGCAAACAAAAACCGGGGCAAAAAAGCATTGGTCTCGATATTGGTTTTCACGAAATCAAGATCGTCGAACTGTTCCGCACTGAAAAGGGATTTCAGATCACCAAGTTTGCGATCAAAGAAATTCCTGCTTCCATTCTGCAGCAAAAGGATAGGGCAGCCCTGCTCGCTGACCTCATCAAGAAAATGTTTGCCGATGCAAAAATCAAAGGCAGGCAGGTTTATCTCTCTATCACCGGGCATAACGTCGTCATTCGAAATGCCACCCTGCCGAAAATGCCAGATGCCGAATTGGCGGATGCGGCTAAATGGAACGCCAAAGAAGATGTGCTCTTCGATCTAGAAAAAGCGGTTATAGACAACTACATCATGGCGGAGTCGGAAAAGGAAGGCGCTACTTTTTACGAAATGCTCAGCGTCATTGTGCGAGAAGACGTTATTGATTTCCTTGTTTCCATCGCCAAGGGGGCAGGGCTACAGCCAAAAGGCGTTACGGTTGTTCCCATTGCGTTATGGGATTACGATGCAGCCCTCAACGAAATAGCACCGGGAACCGTTACCAGCTATTTAGATATGGGGTCGGAACGTACACGCATCTATTTCGTTTGCGATGGGCAGATTCTTTTTTCACGAGAAATCCCCAATGGCGGTAAAAATTTAACGGCTTCACTGGTGGGCGAATACGAATTAGAAGATGGTAAAACCGCGGTTGTGGATGCCGTACGCGCTGAACAAATCAAAAAAACATTTGGATTTCCCGCAGAAGATGCGGATGGAAAAACCGAAGAAGGCATCGCTCTAAGTCTCATCCGGGAAAAGCTGGAAGTGATTCTTACCAAACAAATAACCGAGATGGATCGCTCGATTGAATATTTCAAGAACCAGTACCGCAAAGACACGGTCGACCGATTGATTCTTTCAGGTGGTGGAGTGGGACTGAGCGGACTCTACCAGTTTTTAAAAGAAAATTTAGATTTGGAGATTGATCGTTGTAATCCCTTCTTCCAGGCAGACACGGAAGACGAGTCTATCTCTAAAGAGAACATGAAGCTTTATGGCCCGAGTTTGACTGCTGCTGCCGGTCTGGCTTTGGGGCAATGCGACAAGATTAATATTCTTCCTGACAAGTATCGTCCCACGCTCAAAAAAACCCTGGCAAAACTGGCTCCCATTGCCGCTGTGTTACTCATTGTAGGAAGCCTTTATGCTTATAGCTCAAACCTGAGACAAGAGATAAAAACTCAAACGGCGGCCCTCAGCAAGGAAAAGATTGAACTTGCAGTAATACAAATTCAGTTACCCCTCCTTGATAAACCCATCAAGGAACTAAAAAATCTAAGAAAGGAACGCAGTAAATTAAAAAAAGAAAAAAAAGCACTCCCAGGTTCTACCTCGTTCCCCTTCAAGTTTTATGATGTCTATACCGAGCTCGCTTTATTAGTCGACAATAACACTTCTCTTTCTGAAGTAACTTTTGAAAAACAGGGCGGTGGGGAAGATAAAAAATCTAGAAGAAAAAAAAAGAAAGACAAAGGTTTAGTCAAAGGCGAACGTATTAAATTGGTCGGTCATATTTTTGGAAATGATTTTAAAACACAAAGTACCTTGAAATTTTTATTACAAGATTTAAGAAACTCACCTGTGTTTAAAGACATAAAGTTGATTCGGTCTGAACCTTTGAAATTAGGGGACTACAACGCAACAGGCTTACAATTTGAATTGTATGTCTTCCCCAGAACCCTCAGCTGATTTTAGAGGTTAAAAAAATGGCGCTAGATACCTCATTCGATTTGAAGAAAATAAGCATGAGAGAACTTGTGATCATGGGTGTAACCCTCTGTTCTGCGATAGGGTATGGCTACTATGAATTTGAATATTCCGTGCAACAGAAAAAGATTACCAAAATCACACAGGAAATTAAGGAAGTTCGGACGTCACTAGGTACACTTCAAAAGCTATTGGTGAATCCGAAAAAAGTGGAAAAGACAAAAGCGGATATCGAAAGAATTGAGGGAGAGCTC
>JBLFWU010000081.1:0-10762 GCA_047610985.1 Nitrospinales bacterium
CATAAAATTCTGGATAAACCGGGATATCAGGAGCCTCTTTTGGAAATCGCCCTACAACTTGAAGAAATCGCAATCAAAGATGAATATTTTGTAGAGAAAAAACTTTACCCTAATGTCGATTTTTACTCGGGTATGATTTACAAAGCTCTAAACATTCCGGTTAACATGTTTCCCGTCCTGTTTGCGATGGGTCGGCTTCCAGGTTGGATTGCCCAATGGAAAGAATTGCAGGAAGATGAACAGTTCAGAATAAGTCGGCCACGACAAGTTTATACCGGAGCTACAAAAAGGGACTACGTACCTTTGGGGCACAGGTAACCCTGCTGACGAAGGAAGAAATGTTAGCGAGTTAAAAACTTGAGGCAGGTGCCGACCTAATAGTCTAGGTTATTAAGCCTTCTCAACCGTGCATGTGAAAGGAAACTCTTCCATCGCGGCGGCGCGGTGGATCTGCTCAACTTTGAATTCTGCTTGCTCAAGGGGCATTGTTGCAACAGTGGCAGCACCTTTGAGGTGAATTTCGTACATCAACTTTTCAGCGTCTGAATATTCTTTACCGATTAAATTAATGAGAACGCGAATCACGAACTCCATCGTTGTAACATTATCATCCCACATGATGATTTTATACATGGGAAGATAAGCACGACTTGTTTGTCCCTCAGACTCTTCAACAAAGTCGGGGGCATAGGGTAATGTTTCAGTACTCATAACAATAAATAGGCTAAAATTGATTTTTGGCTGTTAAAATTAGTAAACTCTTGTATCTAAAACATAATATAAAAATTAACTATTTTTATCAATATTTTTGCGCATTTTGGGGATTCCAATGCTACTCCCTGGAAAACAAAAGCACCTCCGCTACCTCACAATAATAGCCCTATTCGGGCTATTATTAACAGGAGCCCCTGAATTATTTGCGTTGGATGCCGCAAGAGATGCGGGCAAATATCCAGGCTTTAAGGCCAACGGCGATATAACCCGGTTTGATGGTGAAACTCTCCATTACGATATAAGCTTCTTATGGTTTAGTAATGCCGCTTCCGCAAAAGTCCAGTTTCTAAAAAAAAGGGGAAGGTACTATTCAACCCTCGAAGCCAGCACCAAAGGGTTTGTCGGTTTCTTTACTTCCTACCGCAAACATTACTATAAAACTGAATTTGAGATAATTGACAATGGGGAAAGCCTTCGCCCCATCTCCTTTATCCGTCAAGTCACTATAGGCAACCAAGCCGAAATCACACGTCATCAATTTAATTACATTACGCGAAAGCATACCTGGTCCAAATTTTCAAACGACGTGAAAATAAAAACAGGGGTCGATGATATTCCTGCCGACAACAGTTTTTATGATATTTTGACCGTGTTTTACAATATTCGGAACGGTAGCTATGGCCCTTTAACCAAAGGCAGTCATTTTAAAATAAAAACCATTCCTGAAAAGGGGAGTGATGAAATTTCCGTTCATATTTCATCAGAACAAGAAGAGGAAGTTTTCCGAACCGCAGAAGGACGAGAAAAAAAGGATGAATTGTTGCTGAATATCGTCGTACCCAAGGAAATATTCAAGAGTAAAACTGGAGAACTAATGGTTTGGAGTTCCACACACTTTATCCCTGTCGAAACTACAGTAAAGGACTACATCCTCCTTGGTGACCTGCACGCAATTTTCACCCACCGGGAAATTTTATTTTAATCGCACATTAAACATCAAATGCAGGAACAGGAGGGTCTTGCCATAAGTTCACTTCTGTAGTTTCATCAAGAGTTACAGCCCCCCAATTAACAACATAAGGCTTCTCTCCCTCGCAATCGTAATCAATCCTAATTTTGTCAATCTCCCATTTTCCTTTTTCTGGTCCAACCAGAGTCAGGCTGTGCGCAAAGCTATTCACATCAAAACTACCCTCAAAAATTGCATCGGGTTCATTGGAACCAATTACTTTCTCAAAGGGCATCTTATGACCGTTGAAACTAAAATTCACCGGTTCATTCGGGCCTTGCTTTCCTGTTTCAATATTTACTTTAAACGATAGTACTCTTGGCATATTGGCCCCTTATGAAAAGAACGGGTTCAATCCCGCAGTATGATCGGTTTCGTCAAAGATAGCTCCTACCTCAGGCACAGCTTTTCGAAAAGAAGTGTGGATTCCTTGTTTCAGGGTAAGATCGGCAGCACTACACCCCTGACACCCTCCCCCCATTTGAATGGTCACGGAGTTCCCCTTTACTGCAAGGAGATTGATTTGTCCACCGTGCCCGGCGACACCAGGATTCACTTCTTCATCAATGACTTTTTGTATTCCCTCTCGAATCACATCTTCGGATGGTATCGTAGAAATTATTTTATCAGCAATAAGGGATTGTCCCTCCTCCACCGCATTTCGAATAGACGCGCCAATTTCTTTTGCCATAGGCTTCCAGTCAACAAGAGTTTTGTCTTTTCGCGTAACTGTCACCGTAGCCTCACAAACCAGTATGGTTTCAACATCATCTAAAGAGAAAATGGATTCGGCGAGAGAAGATTCTGCAGCACTTTCAAAGCTATCAAAATACCAGGAACAATCTTTCATCAATACCCGGTTTACGGTAAACATGCATTGGTCTCCGGTCGGAGAAGGCTGAGCTTTGATCAGAATTTCGTCTGAACTCACGGGAAATAATCCCTGTTTCGCAGCTGGAGCATGCAAAATCGTTCTGGGAGCAGGCGGTTCATCAGAAAACCTTTCTTCCCCTGCATCAGCTTCGGCATTTTCAGTCTCCGACACAGATGGTTCCGACACCGTCGACTCAGAACTAGGCACTGTAACTTTAACAGGCTCAGAAACCTCATCTTCTTGCTTCATACCTGAAAAAAAACGTTTTATAAAATTCAATGGAATATCTCCTAATTTTAATTCGATAAATTCGCTTAGTATATGATGCTAAAAATACGAAAAAGTATCATTAAATCAAATAATAATGCATAAAAATGCAACTTAAACAATCATACAGGCAGTCAACAATCAAGACAACGTATCATCCCGCCTGAAAAGCATTTTCCAGCAATTCTATTTTAAAAGTGCCTTTTGGATTGGCTGTCAAACCGATCACGTCAAACCTTGTCGGTTTTTCCAGCAATCGGTGCTTAACAAGAAAACTTTGCGCGACCTGAATTATTTTTTGTTGCTTGGTCGGAGTTACAGCATTAAAGGGATGCCCGTATTGATGGTCTGCTCTAGCCTTCACTTCAATAAAAACCACTACCCCACCCTGGTCGGCAATGATGTCAATTTCACCCAACTTGCAGCGGAAGTTTTTCTCGATAATTCGATAGCCCTTCTTTTTCAAATAGGCTTCAGCTGCATTTTCGCCTTCACGTCCTAGTTTTAGTCTTTTTTCAGTCATACAGAACTAATGAGCATCATTCCAGTTTTCGCCCCATCCCATATCGACTATCAGGGGAACCTTAAGTGGCATGACTTCTTCCATTTCTCTTCTGACAAGTTCCCGCATTTCTTCTTCTTCTTCCAGAAGGCACTCAAACACCAGTTCATCATGTACTTGCAGAATCATGCGAGATTTCAACTTTCTCTGTTTTATCTCCCTATCCAGATTAATCATCGCGAGCTTGATCAAGTCCGCCGCACTTCCCTGTACCGGAGAATTGATAGCGATTCTTTCCGCCGCTTCACGTGCTTGCCTGTTTTTACTGTTAAGGTCAGGTAAATAACGTTTTCGGTTCATCAAAGTCAGGGTGTAACCCGTTTGCCTAGCATCTTCAATTGTCTTTTCCATATAAACTTTAACATTTCTATAGAGCTCGAAATATTGATCGATGAATTTCTTGGCTTCCTTTGGATAAATTTTCAATTGCTGCGACAAACCGAACGCACTTAATCCATAAACGATACCAAAATTAACCGCTTTAGCCATACGCCGCGCTTCGGCATCCAAACGATTAGCAGTGGTCCCAAATATTTCCATTGCCGTCCGCGTGTGAATGTCTTCACCATTTAAAAAAGCATCCATCAACGATTCATCCTCCGATAAATGGGCAAGTATTCTCAATTCCACTTGTGAATAGTCAGCGGATAGAAGTTTGTTATCCCCTTCCGCAATAAATGACTTACGGATCTCGCGACCCATTTCAGTTCGTATAGGAATATTCTGCAGATTTGGATTACTACTACTCAATCTCCCTGTAGCGGCCACTGACTGATTAAACGAAGTGTGAACACGTCCTGTTTTATTAAAAATTTCTTCCTGCAATGCATCCACATAAGTCGATTTAAGCTTGCCCATCTGCCTATAAATAAGAACGGCTTCAGGGAGTTCGTGTTCAGATGAAAGCTCCTCAAGCACAGAAACATCTGTAGAGAAACCGCTTTTGGTTTTCTTTACAACCGGCAACTCCAACTTCTCAAACAGAATCACCGAAAGCTGTTTTGGCGAGTTGATATTGAATTGTTCTCCGGCTAATTCATAAATCTCTTTTTCCTTCTGCTGGAGCAACTCATGAATCTTTTGAGAAAGTTTTTGCAGATGGGGTTTATTCAGAGCCATCCCCTGTAACTCCATATCCCCAAGAACTTCCAGAAGTGGCAGTTCCAATTTCTCAAAAATTTTAAGATCATCGCCTTTGAGGAGAGCTGAAAGCTTTCCGTATAAACGCCAGGTTATATCTGAATCTTCTGCCGCATATTCGGTGGCTCTTTCAACATCCACAGCATCAAAACCAATTTCTTTGGATGCCGTACCAACCACATCTTTATACTTAATGGTTGTATGGCCCAGATGTTCGAGAGCCAGAGCGTCCAGGTTATGACCGCGACTGGAAGGGTTCAACAGATAAGAAGCCAGCATGGTGTCGAAGGCAATACCTTGAAGATGTACCCCTTCATTTTTTAACACGATAAAATCGTATTTTATATTTTGGCCTACCTTTTTAATATTTGGATCTTCGAGAAGGGGCTTAAGTTTTTCAAAAACCCACGTCACCCCCAGTTGATCCGGCACTCCTAGATAACTATGCGCCAGAGGAATGTAACAGGCCTCCCCGTCATCACACGAAAAGGAAATACCCACGGCCCTCGCCTTAACCGGACGCAGGCTGGTTGTTTCCAGGTCCAACGCAAATATTTTATTTTTCTTGAGCTTTTCAATCCATTTATTGAAATCCGCTTCCGTTAAAACAGTCTCATAATTTTGTTTGATGGATTCTGTAATTTCTTTGCTCTCTTCACCGCTTTCCCCATCACTCTCTTCCAAGCCCGTCAACATTGAAGAAAATTCGAATTCAGAAAACAGTTTCTTTAAATCTTCATTTTTAGAGGGACGTACTTTAAAATCATCCAACGAGCAATCCAACTTCATTGCGGTGTCGATGGTGACTAACTTGCGGCTCAAGAGAGCGAGTTCTTTATCCTGCACCAATTTTTCTTTAAGCTTTTTCTTTTCTATTTCATCGATGCATTTATAAAGTTCATCAATCGACCCGTACTTTTGAATGAGTTCCATTGCGGTTTTAGGACCTACCCCTTTTACTCCGGGAATATGATCGCTGGAATCTCCCATCAAACCCATAACCTCAATCACTTTCTCAGGCGGCACTCCAAACTTTTCTTCAACTTCTTTAATCCCAAACCATTTATTCTTCATAGTGTCCAGCATTTGAACTTCGGGACTAACCAATTGCATCATATCTTTATCACCGCTGACAATGACCACATGATATCCAGCCTTAGCCCCTTTAAGAGCTAAAGTTCCAATAATATCATCCGCTTCAAAACCTGGAACACGGACACTAGCAATGTTATAAGCAGCCACCAGAGGTTCAAAAAAGGGAAACTGTTTTACCAGATCTTCAGGCGGCGCATCACGGTTTGCCTTATATTCGGGATAAATATCATGGCGGAAAGTTTTTTCCTTACTGTCAAATGCAACGCACAGGTAGTCCGGCTTCTCATCTTTCACTACCTTTTGCAGCATATTAATAAAGCCATATAACGCATTGGTAGGGAACCCTGTGGATGTTGAAAGGAATTGCCTTATCCCAAAATAGGCCCGAAAAATATAGGATGAACCATCAATAATATATAAAGATTTTGGCTTACTCATTAATTACCCGATTCAAAAATTAAAAAACCAAGTATAAAGTCGCAGCTTTACCGTGTCTAATCATTTGTGATATGATTACTAGGTCATTCACCTATAAACTTATTGAATTAAAAGGCTTAAACGAGTCCCACTATGAGCGCCCCTAAAGGTTCACCCTCGGAACAAAAATCACAAACCATCATCGATACGGCCCGCAGAGCTTTGAAGATTGAAAGTAAGGCGATAGCGGATTTAGTCCATCGAATCGATAAAAGTTTTGTAAACGTCGTTCACCATATTGATCAATGCCAGCACCTCATTATCACCGGCATGGGGAAATCTGGGTTGATCGGGCATAAGATTGCCGCCACTTTTTCCAGCCTGGGTTTACCGACCTTATTTTTACATGCTGCAGAAGCCAGCCACGGTGACTTGGGAATGATAGTTGAAAATGATACGGTGATAGCAATTTCAAATAGTGGTGAAACAGAAGAGATTGTAAAGCTCCTTCCCTCTTTCAAGAGAATAAATTGCACACTGGTTGCTATGACAGGAAAACCCGCATCGACCCTAGCAAAGTGCAGTGACTTTGTTCTGGATGTCAGCGTTCAAGAAGAAGCCTGTTCGATAGATTTAGTTCCTACAGCTAGCACGACGGCGACCCTCGCTCTAGGCGATGCATTAGCAGTCGCTCTCATGGAACTACGAGGCGTTAGGAAAGAGGACTTTGCACAAAACCATCCCGGTGGCAGTTTAGGCCGACGTTTATTGACAACCGTTGAAGATCTGATGCACTCAGGCGATGCCATTCCAAAAGTTTTTGAGGATGCAGACTCGCGATTGGTGATAGGAGAAATCTCAAAAAAACGACTCGGTGTTACCTTAGTTACAGACCACAATGAAAATCTCAAAGGTATGATAACGGATGGTGACTTGAGACGACTGATGGAAAATGAAAAGGATCTAACCAAGTTAAAAGCATCAAACATGATGGCAAAAAATCCTAAGACCATAACAAGAAAAACCCTTGCAGCCAAAGCAGTTCAAATAATGGAAGAACATTCCATAACATCCCTGATCGTTTCTGAAGAAGGTAAAGTTCAAGGGATCATTCACCTGCACGACATACTCAAGGCAGGCATCGTTTAATTTATTTATAGAGCATAAAAATATGACAGGCCAGGAACTTCGCGCTAAATTTTTGCAATATTTTAAAGACCGGCAACACACGGTTGTGTCCAGTTATCCACTGGTTCCAAAAAATGACCCCACTTTGTTATTTACAAATGCCGGCATGGTTCAGTTTAAAGATGTGTTTCTCGGTGACGAAAAACGCGATTACACTCGCGCAGTAAGCGTACAAAAATGCGTACGTGCCGGTGGCAAACATAATGACTTGGAAATGGTTGGTCGTACTGCCCGGCACCACACCTTCTTTGAAATGCTGGGGAATTTCTCATTCGGTGATTATTTCAAGACGGAAGCCATTCAATATGGGTGGGAGTTCTTAACCGAAGTGATCGGATTACCCCGTGACCGTCTCTATATTTCTGTATTCAATGAAGATGATGACGCCTTCAACATTTGGGCGAAGGAAATGAAAATGCCGCGAGAGCGGATTTATAGAATGGGCGAAAAAGACAATTTTTGGGCGATGGGTCCAACAGGACCTTGTGGGCCCTGTTCCGAAATTTTTATCGATCAAGGCAAAGCACTCGGTTGTGGCAAAGCGAGCTGTGCCGTTGGTTGTGATTGCGACCGTTACCTTGAGATATGGAACCTGGTATTCATGCAATACGACCGTGATTCTTCAGGAAAGCTGACACCCCTACCTAAACCCAGCATAGACACAGGAATGGGACTGGAACGCCTGGCCGCCGTGGTTCAAGGGCGCACAACCAACTACGACACAGACCTGATGATGTCGATCATAAATGAGTCCGCAAAAATCACCGGCCGCGAATATGGCAAAGATGACGAAGTCAATGTATCGCTTCGAGTGCTAACCGACCATGCACGTGCAGCCACTTTTCTGATTGGTGATGGGGTCATTCCATCCAATGAAGGACGCGGCTATGTTCTGCGAAAAATCATGCGTCGCGCTTTGCGACATGGAAAACTTCTGGGACAAAAAAACCCGTTCTTCCAGAAAATCACTAGCAAAGTGATCGAAGACTTTAAGGGTGCCTATCCCGATTTAACACGCAATAGCGATTTCATTCAAAGAGTCGTACTCAACGAAGAAGAAAGTTTCTCAAGCACTCTGCATTTTGGAACACAACGTCTGGAAGAAATTCTAGAAAAGGTAAACAAAGAAAAACTCTCCTCTATTCCGGGAGAAGAAATTTTCAAGCTTTACGACACCTATGGTTTTCCAACGGATTTAGTCGAAGAGACCGCAAAAGATGCCGGATTGGAAATGGACATGGCAGGCTATGAAAAAGCCATGCAGGAACAAAAAGTAAAAGCCTCGGCCTCGTGGAAAGGTTCAGGCGAAAAAGAAGTCGCTCCCTTTTACAAAGAGTTTGCACAGAATTCGCCGCCTACCGAATTTGACGGATACAAGTCGACAGAAGGTGAAGCAACGGTTTTGGCAATTTTGAAAGACGGGGCAAAAGTAGACTCTGCAAAAAAAGGCGATAGCATAGAAATCCTAGTAGACCGAACCCCTCTCTATGGAGAGTCTGGTGGTCAGGTTGGCGATTCTGGAAACGCTTTTAACGATGGAGTACAAATAGAATTACTGGATGCGATAAAACCCCTGCCCGGCATAATCGTACATAAGGGAAAAATTAGAGACGGGGCAATTGCAACCGGCGATTCTTTAACCCTGCAGATTGACAAACCCACTCGGAAAAACACAGCCTTGAATCATTCAGCGACACATCTTTTACATGCCGCTCTTAAAGAAGTTTTAGGTGAACATATCAAGCAGGCCGGTTCGCTGGTTGCGCCGGATCGACTGCGATTTGACTACACTCATTTTTCTCCTTTGACAGAAAAGGAGAGAGGACGAGTCGAATCTCTGGTAAACGAAAAAATCAGGGAAAATATTCAGGTTTCTACAAATGAAATGGAAATTGAAGACGCACTTAAAGAAGGAGCCATGGCTCTCTTTGGAGAAAAATATGGAGACCGAGTTCGCGTCGTATCCGTTCCTGGTTTTAGTAAAGAACTATGCGGCGGCACGCATGTTTCGGCAACCGGCGATATCGGGTTATTTCGAATCGTTTCCGAAGGCGGCATTGCATCTGGTGTTAGGCGCATCGAAGCCGTTACCGGCGGTACTGCGTATGAAAAAGTCCGCTCCGAATATGAATCCCTTGCGGCGATACGTTCGATTTTGAAGGCTCCAACCAATGAAGAACTTGCCAAGGTTAAAAAACTTCTGGAGAAAAATCGCGAGTTAGAAAAAGAGATTACATCCTTAAAAGAGAAAATGGTAAGTGGTAGTGATTCTTCTAGTGAAGATGACATCCAGAAAATCGGTGATGCCTCTCTTTTAATAAAAAACCTCGAGAATACCGATGCCAAAACTCTGCGAACCTATATCGATAACGCAAAAAACAAGCTCAAGTCGGGTATCGTGGTTGCAGGCTCTGTCGCAGACGGTAAAGTAGCCATGGCCGCAGGAGTAACCAAAGATCTGACGCATAGATTTCATGCCGGGAATATTATCAAAGAAATCGCCACAATCGTAGGAGGCAGTGGCGGCGGTCGCCCCGACATGGCTCAGGCGGGAGGCACACACACAGACAAACTTGATGAAGCATTAAAAAGAGCCGAAGAAATCATCAAAGCGACCCCCTAAGTAGATACCACGCCTCTACTTTAACTAATTCCTCTAGCTTTGCGCCTAATCCTAGCTGGTCAACCCTACTGGAATCGGGTATTATTTCTAATTAACTAATTAACTTTGCCCGGCCAGTTGAATGCCGGAAAGGATTTAAATATGAATGAGATAATCGGAGCAAGTGGCACCACCCACCCAATCAATCCCATCCGCAAAAAAGAGCTGGATGACAAATGGAAAGCAATCGTTGCAAAAGCCATTACAGATGAAGCATTCAAAAAACAATTGGTCGCGGACCCCATGAATGCCATGGAAGAACAGGGACTGAAGGTTGTCGAAGGATTAAAAATTGCGGTAGATGAAGTCACCAAAATTCATAAAGTTGCTTTAGCAAGCGGAGTAGATGAAGAAGTTCAAGCTGAAGCCAAGTGGTGGAGCATTCGTCTGAAAATGATAAAAGAGTTTGGCGTAGAACTAAATCGACAAGTAGGAAACGTAGCCGGCTTTGAAGAAGGCTGCGCACAAAGAAGCATAATCTAATTCATGCGCCCGTAGCTCAGCTGGATAGAGTGGCGGTTTCCGGAACCGTAGGTCGCAGGTTCGAATCCTCTCGGGCGTACCACAATAAATCAAACACTTATGCAAGTTTCGACTAGGTGCTTGATTATCACTCAAACCTATCCGTACCACTCCTGTACCACCAAAACGCAAAATAAGAGGGTATAGCAGGGTAAACGAGGGGGGGCTGATTCTAGAGCATCTGAGGGGCTTTATAGGGGGGCTACTTAGGGGAATCTCTGGGCAATGCAATTGGTTGCAAGGTAGGTGTGTCAAGGGCAGAGTAAAAATGTACCAGTGTGGCGGAGTAAAAGTGTACCACTCGGGTTAAAA